>USAK01000032.1 GCA_900552565.1 uncultured Selenomonas sp.
GGTCCTTCGGTTCCCAGCCGCACTTGTCGCAGCGGTAGAGTGGCTCACCCTCCGGCTTCTTCGCGCCGCACTCCATGCAGAACCTGCCCTTGTTGACCGTACCGCAGCTGCAGGTCCAGCCATCAGAGGCGGATTTTGGCTGCGGCTTGCCACACTCCTCACAGAACTTTCCCGCATTGCCCGCATGGCCGCACGAGCAGGTCCAGACTGCCTGTGCCTGCGGCGGCGCTGCCTGCTGCGATGCCGGTGCCTGCTGCATGGGCGGTGTCAGCGGGTTGCCCTGAGAGGGCGCCCCCTGGCCGAATGCGCCCATCGCACCGGCACCCATCTGCCCGGCCATGCCCATGCCCATGAAGCCGAAGGCACCGCCCATGCCGGCCTCATTGCCGGCTGCCGTGCGCATCGCATCGGCCGTCGCCGTCGCCAGGCGCCCGGCCCGCATGTCAGGATTGCTCATGATGGCGCTGTCCTGGATCTCCTTGATGCGGCGCTCATCTTCTTCCTCGGCCTTGACCGACGAGACGCCGAACGAGACGATCTCGATGCCGCGCTTCTTGCCCCAGTCCTCCGAGAGCTCCTCGCTGAGCTCATTGCGGATATCCTTCGTGTAGTTGATGAGCTGGGTGTAGCGGATGCCCTTGGCCGCGATGCGCCCGAAGGCCGGCTGCAGGGCCGTCAGGAGCTCACTCTTCAATTGCGAGTCGATCTCCGAGCGCTCGTAGACGGTGTCGAAGTTGCTGCAGACGTTCGTGTAGAACAGGATGGGGTTCGCGATGCGGTAGCTGTATTCGCCGAAGCAGCGGATGTTGACGTTCAGCATGTACGGTCCAATCATCGACTCGAACTGGATGGATTGCGGCGTACCGTACTTGTTGCCCATGATCTCTTTCGTGTTGAAGTAGTAGACGCGCTGGTCCTTCGGCGCATCACCGCCGAACGTGAAGCGCTTGCCCATATTGCGGAAGACAGCCTTGAGGTCACTCGCCAGGTCGCCGCCAAAGACAGTCGGCTCTGTCGAGCTGTCGTAGATGTACTCGCCCGGCTCGGCACAGATCTCGACGACCTTGCCCTGCTCGACGATCATCATGCACTGGCCCTCATTGACGACGATGACCGAGCCCTTCGTGATGATATTGTCCTCGCCCGAGGTATTGGAGCTCCTGCCCCGCGAACTCGTGCGCTTCTGTCCTTTTGCGGCCAGCGTGTCCTTGTCGAGGCTGTCACAGTAGAGGAATTCTTTCCACTGATCGGCCATGACGCCGTCTGCTGCGCCCATTGCTGCCTTGATGAGACCCATGATAATCCTCCTTTTCTAACCAGTCAGAACAACGGCTCAGAATGCGACCTGCGGGACTTCCTTCGCCTTCTCCTCCGCCCGGAACTGCGGAAGCGGCCGCATGCCCATCATGTCGGCGAAGAACGTCCCCGGAAATGTCTGTATCTTGATGTTGTAGAAGCGGATGGCCTCATTGTAGTCCATGCGCGCGACGGCGATGCGGTTCTCCGTGCCGCTGATCTCGCGCATGAGCTCTGTGAACTGCGTGTTCGCCTTGAGGTCCGGGTAGTGCTCTGCGATGGCTATGAGCTTGCCGAGCGCACCTGTAAGCTCCGCATCGGCTGCGCCGAGCTCTTCCGGAGAGCCGGCGTTCATGAGCCTTGCACGCGCATCCGTGACGGCCTTGATCTGGGCTTCTTCATGCTTCATGTAGCCCTTGACCGTGTTGACGAGATTCGGGATGAGATCAGCCCGCCGTTGCATCTGGTTCTCCACCTGACCGTAAGCCGCATCGACATTGAGCCGCGCGCTCTTCACCGAGTTGTACTGGTACCCGAAGAACAGGCAGAAGACGAGGAACAGCCCTATAAGAATTGTCCCACCTTTCATATATATCCTCCTTTCCGACGCCCATCCGGACGCTCCCTTTGCTGTCGCTATCTTGCATTCTAATCGGACTCTTATGCTTTACCATCCCCCCGAAGCGCCGCCACCGCCACTGCGGCCACCGCCAAAGGAGCCCGAACTGCCCGAGTCATCAGAGCTGTGCCACCCGCTATCGTCATCGCCCGACTGCCCTGCTCTCTTGCCGCCAACCGAATCCGAAAAGAGGCGGCCAGATGACAGGAGATGCAGGATGTCCTTCAGGGTGTCCCAGACCGCGTAGACGAGCAGCGCCATGAGGCCGAAGAAGATGGCCGCGCCGAGCAGGACACTCCAGAACGAGGCGTCCGCCTCTTCTTTGACATTCTCGGGGATCTCGGCACCGTACTCCTCATACGCCTTCTGCGTGAGTTTTGCATAGGCCACGACAATGGCTTCGGAGTAGTTCTCACTCTTGAAGTCTGCCTTCATGTCATCGAGCACGGAACCCGCATAGCCATCGGTGATGGCACCTTCGAGGCCGTAGCCGACCTCAATGCGGAACTTGCGGTCCTCCTTGGCGATGAGCAATAGCACGCCGTTGTTCTTCTCGGCATCGCCGATGCCCCAGTTGCGGAAAAGCGTTGTCGCGTATTCCTCAATGGAAGCGCCATCAAGAGAGGAGATGGTCACGACGACAACCTGAGCCCCCGTCGCCGCATCAAGCCCCCTGCCCATCTCCGCAATCTTTGCCGCATCCTCATTTGAGATCATCGCAGCCGTATCGGCCACGTACGTCATCTGAGCGGGCTTCGACAGGACTACCGGCGCGGCCGCAGCCACGGCGGCAAGCGCGATGAGCAGCATCAAGATTATGCCAACCACATAAGAGCGGCTTTGAAGTAAGCTCTTTCTATCCATCGCTCTCATCCCCTTTCGTTATCAGTATACTGCCAAGGGAGGTGCGACCGTACTGTCATAAATGACAGGTAGGCAAAAAAAAGAAGCTGGGCTATCAGCTTCTCACTATGATGATCCCTCAATCTTTCGGGGCAGGGCAGCCCCCCTCTATTGTCAGCGTGAATGAAGGCTGCGGCGATATGGTCATGTGTGCGCCCAGCAACTTGACACGCCGGATGATGGCCGAGAGGCCGCTGCCGGGGTGGAAGTCCGGCGGCGCACCGCAGCCGTTGTCGGCGATGCGCAGACTTGTCTCGCTCATCGTCACCTCGACGGTATCCGCATGGCCGTGGCAGATACCATTCGTCGCTGCCTCGCGCAGGATCTCCACGAAGGCGAGCGCCGTCGTGCGCTGCGCAGGCAGCTGTCCCGTGAGCTGGACTTTCACGCCAAATGCCTCATAGGCCCGAACGAGATCCTCCAGGAGCTCCTGCGGCGATTCTTCCTCGAGCCAGATCTCTTCGAGCACTATGTCGACCGTGGGCACAAGCTTGGCCGCCTCCAAGGGCTCCGGCGCGGTCAGCAGTCTCTGCAGCATGCTGATGCGGCTGCCCATGATGTCGTGCACGCGGACGCGCACCTTCTCGAGCGTCTTGAGGCGCTCCTGCTCGACAGCCGACTGCAGCAGGCGCTTTGTCTCAGCAGCCTGCTCGGCCAGCACGGCGTTCTTCGCCTCGAGCTCGCGCGTGACGGCGTCGAGCTCTGTCACATTGGAGGCCGTGATCTCGATGCAGCCGCCCTTCATGGCCTTGCGCCGCAGGAGCCAGGCGCTGTGACGGAAGCGGAAGATCAGCGTCCTCGAGGCCTTGGCCGAAACACGCTTCCCGGCGATGGCCTCGAGGCACTGCCAGAAGGCCTCGGCATTGCGGAATTGCACACCGGCAATCCCTTCCATGAAGTCAAGCATCGAGAGATTTGCCAGGACGATGCGCCCATCGCCGTGTGCGAAGAGAATGCCCTCCGGCAACGTGTCGAGCCCTTCGCGTATCCGTTCGCGCTCTGCTCGCGGGCGCTGCCAGAGAAATCGCCAGCGCACGATGAGCAGCAGCGCCGCCATCGGTGTGCTCCACGGGAAATGATTGGACAGCGTGCCAAGAGCTAGCACATCTGCCGCAAAGAGCAGTGCAGCCTGCGCGATGCAACGGCCCTTGATGAGCGTGCGCATCTCTCGCCTGCACAGATGCCAGAGGCCTGCGAAAGAGAGTCCTAGAGCCGGGATGAGCAAGAGCGGATGGAGTCCCCGGACCGCGATATGGACCGCAGCGGCGCGCATATCGAGGCAGTCGAGCAGTAAATCACAGGCGAGCAGCACCGACGTTCCCTCAAACCAGACCGAGGCATCGCCGGGCACGCGGCACACATAGGCTGCCCGCAGCCCAGATGCGGTGCAGATGACAGCCAGGAAGGCAAGCGGCAGCATGGCAAAGGCAAAACCGTAATCGCTCATGGCGCCACCTCCCCGCGGGAAATATCACAGGTAACAGACACGGCATAGCCGAGATCTCGGCAAGAAATACAGCCTCCCCCATGCTTTTCCTGCCAGAGGGACTGCCACCTGTCCACCCACGTGTCGTGCTCATCCACGAGGAACGTCACGCTCTTCTCTCCCATCGTCACATACACCTCCTGCTCGGCCCGGCTGCGCGCCGCCTCGGCGAGGAATGTCACCAGTGCATCGAAGGCCAGAAGCGCCCCCTGTGCCGGCAGTACCTTCGGCATACTCCAGGTGATGGCCGCATGCACATGGAAGGCGCGCAGTGCCGAACAGATTTCCGAGGCAGCCATCTCGAGTTCTTCGATCGCGATTGTCCCGCTTTCCTCGCTCTTCAGGAAGAGCACACAGCGCTTCTTCGTATATGTCGCGAGCAGGTTGAGCTTTTGGACCGCATGCTCTCTCTCCTGCCCTTCGGTGCGCAGGATCTCCTCGCGGAACTCCCGGAAATACGGCCGCAGTTCTTCAAGAAGTGCCTCGACCTCCCGGCGCAGGCGCTGGTGCATCGCCGCTGCTGTCTGCTGGCGGCGGAGATGCACTGTACGCCGCAGATAGCGGCTCCTGCGCTCTAGTGCGCGGTTTGCCTGCGCGAGACTGCGCTGGCGTTCATGCAGCAAGCTCATGTCCTCATACCAGACGAGGGTGCCGCCACCCGGCACCTCCATCTTGGAGATGCGGCAGTCACGCCGTGCCTCCTGCTCCGGTGTTGCCTTCGAGACGAGGCGCACAGCCCCCCTTGCATCGAACAGCATGAGACCAAGCGATGCCTCGCGGAAGAATACCTCGTGATCGTGATTCGACGGCATGAGCCCCGTCCGCAGGCAGAGTTCGAGCAACAGCAGAAAGAAGCCCGTCGTCGTGAGCGTCACGTCGATGCGCACGGCGGGCAGAAAATTGTAAAAGATAGAATAAAGAAGGAACAGGATGCAGCACACGACAGGCAGCACCATCTGGAAGCGCCAGATTTTCTGCAGCTTCGCCTTGATCCAGAGGATTGCCAATGCCGTAAAGACTTCCAGGAACCAGAGGGTCCAGTAGGCATAGGCACCCCATTCAACCTCCTCTTCCCAGTCGCTGCCCTCCCTTTCCTGCGGGAACGAGAAGAACTGCTCATGCCAGTCATTCGTCAGGATGGCGATGGCCAGTGCGAGATTCAGGACGAGCAGTGCGAAAAGATGCACCGGAAGCCTCTGCGCGACAGCATCGCGGTCGGCCACATGCGCAATCCATAGCAGTGCGACAGGCAGGGCCGCGCGGAAGATGTAATAGAGATACCAGAGCAGCCTCAGAAATGTCTCATCCGCATCCAGCACAGCCGGCTCGGCCATGTACTTCAAGAGGCGCACGGATTGCCAGGCGAGCAGCGCGGCAAGGAGCAGCCGGATGGCCCGGCGCGCGCCGCGGTGGAGGAAGCGCGCCCGGAGCGATTCACCCCAGAGCACGGTCAGAGCCGGCATGAGCACATATGCAAGATGGCGCAGCCAGACGACATCCATACCATCACCTCCATTCCACATTCCTACTCTCGAACATTCCCTCGCTACATCTCTTATGATACAATGAGAATAACCCAATTTGAACGAGAATCCACCCTCGCGCACCAAGAAAGGGGATACGTATGATGACCCACCAGAAGGCACGCCTGACCACACGAAATCTCTGCCAATGCCTCGGCGCCTTCGTCCTGCTGCTGAGCGCCTCCTCCACAGCCGCCGGAGCAGATGCCAGCTTCCAAGAACTCGAGCAGCAGGGCACGCTTGACAAGCGAGAGCCTGCCCGTGCGGATGACGGAAAAAACTATCCGCGCCTTGTGCTGCACGGCGACTACCGCTTCCTCTACGGCAAGGGACGCTTCCACGCAGATGTGCCCCAGGGCCTCGGCGGGCCATACCGACGCGTCGACCAGGATCACTTCCGCGCCGAACAGCGCCTGCGCATCTTCCCGTTCCTCGAAACGAGCGGGAGCACGAGCATCCGCACGATGCTTGAGGACAAGCGCGACCGCAAGGACGAATCGCGCCGGCAGCGCCTGAAGCTCTCACGCCTCTACGTACAGCATGAGAACGCCCACACGAAGCTCGAAGCAGGCCGCTTCAACTACTACCTCATGGACGGCAATGTCATCGACAAGCGCATCGACGGCCTGCGCTTCCGCACAGGAGACGTCGACTGGCCGCAGGGCAGCCTGGCCGTCTTTGTCGGCCGCACGACAGATGAGCCGGACAAACAGAAAGACGGTGTCTCGCTGCTCTGGAAGAAGCGCCTCGGCAAGATGGACGCCAGTGCCGCCTATCTCGATTTCCGCCAGCACGAGGACCTGCCGGCCAGCCTGCCAAAACTCCATAAGTCTGGGATAAAGGCAGGCCGCGATGGCGATGGCTTCGACCGCCAGCACATCGCCTCGCTCGCCGCCCACTACCATCCCACCGAAAAATGGAAGCTCGGGCTCGAGGTCCTGCATTCAGACGGCCGCCACAACGCCGACGATTACCGCGAATCAGAGCGCGGCTTCGTCGCACTCGTACAGTACGGGGTGCTCGATGAAGCGCGCGCCGGCAGCTTCTCGACCTGGCTCCGCTATTACGACCAACCATCGTCGTCCGTCCTCTACCCGACGATGGATGCCGACAGCACCTTCTTCCGGCGCCAGGGCTTCCGCGGCTGGGGCGTGCGCACCGACTACGTCATCGCGCCGGGCCTTGCCTGCGCCGTCGAGGGATTCCGCCTCGAGAACCGCAGCGAGGGAGCCCAGCTTCGCGCGATGCACGAGTACATCCTCGGCACGAGCGTCACGGCCTACTTCTGACCTCGCGCAAACGTGCGTTTTAGGTACAATTTCAGGTACAATCAGGAGAATACCGTATCATCGCGCTCGCACTCATTCTGCGTCTCTGCGCTCGTCAGCCCCTTCTCGGCCGCTTCTACGGCAAGGCCGACCACGCTCTTGTGGCCGGTCTTTTCGAGCATATTGGTGATGTGGAAGCCGACCGTCCGCTTCGAGATGCCGAGCAGCTCGGCAATCTCCTCGCGCGACTTGCTGCGGCAGATGAGCTGGAGGATCTCGAGCTCGCGCTCCGTCAGGTTGGCTTCCGCCGCACCGAACGTATCCCGGCCGCGGATGACGGGAAAGACGTGCTCGCCCGCCATCGTCCGCCGGATGCAGTCGAGGAACGCCTCCCCCGCGGCTTCCTTATAGATGAAGCTGTCTGCACCGGCATCCCTCGCCCAGCCGACGAAGGCCAGCTCCGACATGCCCGTCATCATGACGACGCGGATCTCGGGGAAGCGCTCTTTGAGCCTGCGGCAGATCCGGATGCCGCTCGTGCGACTCTCCATGCAGATATCCATGAGCACCAGGTCCGGCCGATAGCGCAGGCACGCCTCCTCCGCCAGCTCGGCCAGCGCGCACGTCGCGCAGACGGCAATGTCCGGCACCGGCTCAAAGACCTTCTTGAGCCCTTCCAGCAAAATTTTCTGGTCGTCCACGAGCAGGATGTCAATCATCGCACTCCCTGCTACTAAAAACATAGAATAACATAGAAATTATCTATGCCTAGAAAAATTCCTTATTCATCGTGTATGCTTTTGTCCAGGCAAGCCTGAGACTACTCACAAGTTCTTGTACACTCCAAAGGCGTTGGCTGTGTTCCTTGCTGAGCAAGGCAACAGCCTGTTCCCGACTAGCCATCGGTACATTTATCAAATGTGAAAACGTGAATCGGCGATGCGATAGTTCTTCGTATCGCGCAGATTCAGCGCTGCATTCAAATCGCGGTCTTCCGTAAAGCCACATGCGGGGCAGACGTAAACGCGGTCTTTGAGTTTCAGGCCGCTATGCACATGTCCGCAGGCGTGGCAGGTCTTGGAACTCGGGTAGAATCGATCCGCGATGCGGAATTCAATCCCGATGACCCCTGCCTTGCGCCGTAGTTTCTCACGGAGGGAATAAAAGCGCTGCTGCGCCACGACCTTCGAGAGATGGCGGTTCTTCATCATGCCGGTCACGTTGAGGTCTTCCACCGTGATGAAGCGTGATTTTTGCTACACCAGTGCGTAGATGACCTGATTCTCGTGATTGCGGCGGAGATTCGCCAGCCGCTGATGCAATCTCTGTACCGATAATCTCTTTTCCTCTATGTTTGCAGAGGCAGTAGCAGTACTACCACCTTTCTTTTTTCGCATCTCGTATGCGGTTGAGACGCCTCTGCTCTCTTCTCAGCCGCTTCTCAAGCCGTCTGACCCGAGAAGACGTATTGATATTCTCAAAAATCCTGCCGTCGCTGACGATGGCAAGCGATTTGACACCGAAGTCCACACCGATGCCATCTGACTGCGGATGGTACGATGCTTCTAAATCATTGTTATAACGGCTCGTCTCCTCAATCTCGGCTGTGACCGAGACGTAGTAGCGGCCCGCTTCATAGGAGACATGCCCATTCTTGATGGTCACGCCCTGCGGCAGATAGCCAAATTTCTTCAGGCGCACCTTGCCGATGGTCGGGATCTGGATCTTATGCCGCCAGATGGTCCAGTCCCCCTTGTTGTTCTTCGGGAAGTAGAGCTTCACATTCTGCTGGTTCTTCCGCTTGAAGCGTGGGAAATGCGCCTGCCCTTTGAAGAAGCGCCGGAACGCCTGCTCCGCATTGACGAGGACCTTCTTGCGCGCCTTAGATCCGCATTGGTCAATCCAAGGGGATCTCTTCTTCAGCCTATGGTTGACGTACTTGTCGAAGTCATTGGCGGTGACAAAATGGGGCTGCTTCTCCTCGAGAACGCCGCGCTGATATAGGCGGTACAGCCAGATGTTGCGGGCAATGTACTGGTTCGCGAGGAAACGGCAGATGCCGAGAGAACGACGTACTTTATCCTTTTGGCTTTCGGTGAGCCGAAGTTCGGTCTTGAAGGATTTGAGCAACGGTTTCATCCCCTTTCAGCTTTCCCCTATACTTCCGCAATCCATAAATGCGATAGGAAAATACATGGATGATGCTGATAAGATCTTGGATCATCTCGCGTTCTGGACTGAGGTCCTCGTTGTTGACGACAATGATCTTTGCCCCGTGCTCGGCCAGATGGCGCTCGAACCAGTCGAAGCCGAAGCGGACGAACCGGTCCTTATGTGCGATATAGATTTCGGCCACTTTACCTTCCTCTGACATCTTGATGAGTTCATTCCATTGTTTCCGCTTGAGATTCAGGCCACTGCCGATATCCGTCATGACACGATCGACAATGACACCGCGCGCATTGACAAACTCGCGCAAGAATGACACTTGGTTCTTCAAGTCGTCACGCTGCTTTGCCGTTGACACTCTGGCGTATAGGATCA
Source organism: uncultured Selenomonas sp. (assembly GCA_900552565.1). Lineage (GTDB taxonomy): Bacteria > Bacillota > Negativicutes > Selenomonadales > Selenomonadaceae > Mitsuokella. The sequence goes on from USAK01000032.1 coordinate 9,640, forward strand.
CTTTCTTCTGATTCTGCACTCTCGTGCTGTTCCCCATATACACATCCAACTGCTCCTGTGTATAAAACCTCTGATTCGTCGGGGTTCTGAAAGCTTTCAACTTGCCCGCAACGTCCCACTTCTGGAGCGTCCGGACTGTCACACCAAGCATCTTGGCAAAATCTTTCGGTTTATAGGTATTCATACTCATATTATACTATATATACCTATTATATTATATTCTATATTTTATTTAACAGTTACAAGCTCCTTTCCGTTCTTGGCATCTCCCGCGATGGTGAAACCATGCGCTTCCCAGTCAATCATCTGTTTCAGGTACGTGCGGACTAAAAAATCGTCATCTGCAATAATCACTTTATACATCAATCAATCCTCTTTCATCTGATAGGCATCCGCATCACCCTTCGTGATGACTTCATTCGAAATGAAATGGTCGCCGTCAATCCCTTCGCCTTGCAGTTCCTTCACGATGAGGTCGATGGCCATCTTGCCGCTCTCATGGCCATCCTGCGAAATCATGGCATCGATGCGGCCGAGGCGCAGGGCCGCCAGGGCATCGCTCTGGGTGTCCACACCGATGATGTGGATGGGCGGCTGATTTCCCTCCGTCGTATCGATGACACCGAGTGTCATCACCGCACTGGTCACAAAAAGCCCTCGGATATCCGGATGCTGCCTCAGCATGTCCGCACTCTCCAGCGCGGCCTGACGGTATTTCGTATCCTCAGCTGCCACAGCAATAAGATGCAGATCTGTGTGTTCCCGCAGATAATCCCGAAAACCTGCCGTCCGCTTCATATGCGCATCCTGGTTCGCGCTACCAGCGAGGATGCCGACAGATGCCCCAGCAGGCAGCCGCTTGGCCATCTCCTCCGCAGCCATCTGGCCGATGCGATAGTTATCCGAGCCAACATAGGGGATCCCCGGCAATTTTTCATCGATGATCAGCAGCGGGATACCGCGCTACTGCGCCTCTTCCACCCACTGCGCCGTATGGTGGATGTTGACCGACGAGACGATGAGTGCATCGATGCCTTCCTGCAGAAGATCCTCGATGATCTGATCCTGTTCGCCATAGGCAGCTTCATTTTCTGGCGTCATGACGATCAGGCGGATGTGATTCTCCTCGGCGGCCTTCTGCATGCTAGACCGCACAGCCAGCCAATGCTCACTGTCCATCGCCTTGAGCACGACGCCGACCGTATAAGCCGGGCGGCTCATCTCTTCCTGCGCATCCTGCAAGGGCAGGAGGATGACAGCCGTGCCGACGAGCAGTGCCAGAAAGACAACTGCCATCGTACGCATCAACCTTCCTGCATCATCGCCTGAAGCCGGTCATCAAACGAAGCATGTACCGTAGCCTGGTAGATTGACTGCCAGCCGTTGTCCACGCGCTGTCCACTGCCCTTAGCTTGTTCGTAAAGTGTATCAGCAAATTCTCGCTCAAAAAAGGAAAGGGACCGCTGCTGGAAAAAGATCGAGATAAGCAGGATGACGAAAAAATTGAGCAGCATAACTGCCGCAAACGTGCGCAATCGCAAATTCTTGTAAAAAGGGTTCACCATGCCAGGCACTCCTTTAAATATCTTTACTTTTTATTATACGGCCATCATTCCAGATTTTCCACCAATAAATCGCCAGCACCTTAATGGATATCTGATTTTTTCAGCAAGGCATAACACTTACAATTTTCCATTATTTCCATTGACTTTTCTCACATTTTGTTTACACTGGCAGAGAAAGGAGTGATTCGTATGAATAAGAAGCAACGCAATGCCCTGATCACCATCGCGATTGGCGCAATCATCTGGTTTATGCCGATCCCCGCAGGCGTCACGGTCGTGGCCTGGCACTTGGCGGCTGTCTTCATCGCCACGGTTGTCGGCTTCATCCTGCAACCACTGCCAATCGGTGCTGTCGCCTTTATCGCCATCACCTTCTCGACCTTGAGCGGTCTGCTCAAAGTCGGCGATGCATTGAGCGGCTACGGCAATTCCACCATTTGGCTGATTGTCTGCGCCTTCCTCTATTCGCGCGGCTTCATCAAGAGCGGTCTCGGCAAGCGCATCGCCTTTGGCATCATCAAGGCCATCGGCAAGAGCGCTCTTTCCCTCGGCTACGCGATTGCCTTCAGTGAACTCATCATTTCCCCGGCCACGCCATCCGCAACGGCACGCGGCGGCGGCATCATGTACCCGATTGTCCGCTCCCTCGCCGGCGCACTCGGATCTGAACCGAACGAAACGGCTAAGAAGATTGGCACGTATCTCATGCAGGTCGGCTATCACTGCGACGCCGTCACCTGCACGATATTCGTGACATCCATGGCAGGCAACCCGCTCTGCGTAGCACTCGCGGCCAAGACGCTCGGCGTCGAGATCACTTAGATGGGATGGCCAGCGCGGCCATCGTGCCGGGCCTCTTGAGCCTATTGCTCGTGCCGCTCGTCATGCTCAAATTGACGAAACCGGAGCTCGTCAGCATCCCGGATGCCAAGCAGCTCGCGCAGAAAGAGCTCGACTCCATGGGCCCGATGTCGCGCAGCGAGAAATACCTGACTGCCGTCTTCCTCGGCTCGCTCTTCTTCTGGGCCACCTCCGGTCTCACACACATCGGCGCGACGCCCGTCGCCATGGCCGCTGTCTGCATCATGATCATCTTTGATGTCATCAACTGGAAGGATGTCCTCAGTGAGAAGGGCGCCTGGGATGCCATGTTCTGGATGGGCTCCCTGATGACGCTCGCCTCGGCTCTCATCCTCCTGCTCTTCTACACCTACATCCACTACTGCTTCGCCAGCGTTACGGCGCGCATCAGCGCTCTTTACGCGGCCTTCATCGCCGTCAGCGTCGCCGTCGGCGCGCTGCCGCTCATGACGGCCATCATCTTCGGCATCTTCGCCGACGTGCCGATTTCCCTGACGCATTACGGCAATGGCTGCGCCCCGATCTACTACGGCGCAGGTTACGTCTCGCAGAGCGAATGGTGGAAGAACGGCTTTGTCATGACGACCATCACCACTGTCATCTATCTGACCATCGGTGCCGCCTGGTGGAAAGTCATCGGCCTCTGGTAATCCTGAAACTTCATGCAGTTATTATAAAAACGAATTACAAAAAGCGCTGTCTCGCAAACGATATGCGAGACAGCGCTTTTTTCATTCATTAATCTATACTATGGAAATCCCGCACGGCTGCCGGGGGCTCCTCATGCTTGCCGAGCATCTTCTCCATCCAAGCGACGTCGTACCAGCGTCCGAACTTGTAGCCACTCTGATGGAAGATGCCGGCCATCTGGTAGCCGAGCACACGGCCTTCCTGCTCTGCGACGAGATACGGGGAATGCTCGAATATCTTTTTGCGCCTCGTCTCCATCTCCGCCGCATCCGGCGCCTCGTGCTCAAAGGTGATAGCTGTCTTCTCTACATAATAAGCGTAGATGCGTGCCAGAGCCTCCGCATCCTGAGCCCGCGCCATGCGGATCTTGATGTTTTTCTCCACCGGATCAGCCCTTGAGCTTCAGGCCATCGTGGAATGCCTTGCCGACGACGGGACCGATGACGCGGTACGTCATGGTCGCGATGTCAAAGATGATGGGCTGGAGTTTGTCGTAGTCGACTTTGCCATCCGTCAGAACGGCTTCATCGGCCTGCTCGGCGACAATCTTGCCGATGAGGATGCCCGTCTCATCGTCGTAGCTCTTCATCTCGCACTCGAGCGTCACGGGGAATTCTTCGATGATTGGTGCATTGACGTGCGCGCTCTTGTGCGTGTGGCAACCAGCCTTCTCGATTTTGTTGACCTTACGGCCTGTTTCGACACCGAAGTAGTCGGCAATCTCGACGGTGTCCTTCGTCGCAAACGCCACGGTGAATGCCTTCGTCTTCTTGACATTGTCCGTTGTCTTATGCGGTGCGAGAAAGAGCGTGATCTCGCCGTAGTCCGACTGCGCGCCCCAGGCTGCATTCATCGCATTCGGCACACCGTTTTCGTCGTACGTGCCAATGATGAATACACCCTCCGGCGCGATGCATGCGTTCTTTCCCAAAAATTCCTCGCTCATGATCATGACTTCCTTTCCTATCTGTCCTTCCCTGAGAGGATATACTTTATATATATTTCGTCTTCGCTCGATAAAATCCTGCTTTCTCACACCGCACCTGCACAACAAAAAAACTGCCGCATCAAGTGGCAGTTTTTTTGAACCGATAAAACGGGAACAGCAATCACTGCAGGACAGCCGGGAGCCAGGTGGCCATCTGCGGTGCAAAACACAGGAGAACGATTTCGAAGCCCATGATGACAGCAAACGGCACAGCGCCCCGAATGATCTGGCCAATCGTGCTGTCAGGACTGATGCCCTTGATGACGAAGAGGTTCATGCCGACTGGCGGCGTGATGAGGGCCAGCTCCATGTTGATGAGCATGACGACATTGAACCAGATGAGATCGAAGCCGAGAGACTTGACGATCGGATAGAGCATCGGCAGCGTGATGAGGATGATGGAGACGGTTTCGAGCACGCAGCCGAGGGCCAGGAGGACGAGGTTGATGCCGATGAAGATAATCCAGCGGCTGACCTGTGCGTTCGTGACGAGCGACATCAGGGTCTGCGGTGCCTGCAGGGCTGTCAGGATGAAGCCGAACAGCATGGCGCCGATCATGATGGCGAAAATCATCGAGGTCGTCTTGACCGTGTCCTGCAGGATTTCGCTCATATCGCGGAGCTTTACCGTGCGATAAACAAAGAACGTGATAATCAGGCTGTAGAACGTGCCGACGGCAGCGGCTTCGGTCGGCGTGAAGAGGCCGGTGTAGATACCGCCGACGACGATAATCGGCAGCAGCAGGCCCCAGATATTTTCTTGGAGGGTAGCCATACGCTCCTGCCAGCTGGCTGCCGGCTGGCGCTCCATGTGGCGGCAGCGGAAGACGAGGTAGCAGATGAAGAAGAACGTCATGAGAACGCCCGGTACAACCCCCGAAATGAAGAGCTTGCCAACGGACTCGCCCGTGATGGAGCCGTAAAGAATCATCGGGATGCTCGGCGGAATCAGGATGCCGAGCGTGCCGCCCGCGGCGACGGCGCCGAGGACGGTCGTGCGTTCATAACCGCGCTTGAGCATTTCCGGGATGGCCATGGCGCCGATTGTGACGGCCGTGGCTACGCTCGAGCCCGAGATTGCGGCAAAAATGGCGCAGGCGAAAATCGTCGCGACGCCGATGCCGCCCGGCAGATGGCCGAGCCACTTGCTGCCGAGCTCGAAGAGGCCGTTGCCGACCCTGCCCTTGAGCAGGATCTCGCTCATCAGGATGTAGAGCGGCACGGCAACGAGCACGAAATCGTCGAGTGTCTTATAGGCAATGACCGGGATCTGCGTGAACGCCGCAGGGCCGCCGAGGAAGAAGAGCATGCCGAGCACGCCGCCGAGCAGTAGAACAAACGCCACAGGCATGCCGAGAGCGAACAAAGCTAAGATGATGATGGTATAGACAGCAGACATTCAACGCACCTTCCCTTCCGGATGTTCATTGCGATCCTGATCCAGCGGCAAGCGCAGCAGCTCGAAGAGGAAGCGGCGGGCAATTTCGCCGAGCAGCAGGAAGGAACCGGCGACAAGTGCGAACTGCGGGATAAACAGCGGAAAGCGCAGGATGGATGGCGAAAGCTTGTGGTACGTGTACGAAGACGTCACAAGGTCCATGCTCTCGGTCATCATAATCAAAAACAGCAGAAAAGCGATGACGTTGAGCACCATGTCGAGTTTGCGCTTCGTCTCAGGGGCGAAGCGGCCGGCGAAAATATCAACGCGCACATGGGCATTGTCGCGGAAAGCCACGGCGAGGCCGAGAAAGCCCGCAATGATGATGGCGTAGGTCGCGACTTCGAGGACCCATTCGGTCGGGGAATGGAAGAAATCGCGTACGATGATTTCGTAACAGATAATGAGGGCCGTCAAAAGGAGCAGCAGACCTGCAATCACGGCAGCCAGGCGCGTGAGTTTGCCGAGCAAACGGTCGTAGAGCAAAACAATTTCTTTGAATGTCATATTATCTGCTTCCTTTCTTACGGATTATTCGCGGCGAGGCACTGGTCGACGAGCTGACGGCCGAGGTCGCCCATCTTGCGGATGAAGTTCTCGCGGACGGGCATCGTGGCTTCCTGCCATTTCGGCAGATCCTCGGGCGGAATCTCGTAAACTTCCATACCGGCGTCGCGGAGTTTTTCCATGCATTCGCGGTCCTGCTGCTTCGTCTCTTCGCGCAGCTCGTCGCGCGTCTCATTCGCGCATTCCTCGACAATCTGCTTCTGTTCGTCGGTCAGGCGGTCCCAAGAGCCGCTGTTGACGGCAAGAACGAATTCACAGTAGGCGTGATTCGTCATCGTGAGGTATTTGGCGACTTCGTAGATTTTACGCTGATACATGGCTGTCGTGCCGGACGTCTGGCCGTCGATGGTGCCGCGCTGCATGGCCATGTAGACCTCGCTCGAGCTCATCGTGACCGGCGAAGCGCCGAGGGCCTTGATGGTCTCGGCCGGAATCTGGCCGTAGCCGCGCAGCTGCAGGCCTTTGAAATCTTCCGGTTCTTTTAAAGGACGCTGGTTGTTGCAGAACTGGACGTAGCCGTAGTCCACCCAAATCAGCGGATGCACGCCTTTTCTTTCCATTTCGCTCGTCAGCGTGCGGCCGAGGCTGCCGTCCATCGCACGGCCGACGGCTTCGTAGCTGTTCAGGAGGAACGGCACATCGAGTACGTTGAGCGCCGGCACAACGGTCGTCCACATGGCTGTGGAGTTCAGGCCCATGTCGAGACCGCCCGACATGATGGCATCGTTCATGCTCTTATCCGTGTAGAGCTGGCCAGCCGGATACGTCGTAATCTTGATGGAACCGTTGGAGCGTTCATTGACGCGCTCGGCGAAACGTTCCATGCCCTGCGACAGGTAATGGTCCTGCGGCAGATGATAAGCAAGCTTGAGCTCGACAGGTCCGCCCTGCGCGGCCTGATGTTCACGAGCCATCTTGCCGAGCCCGCAGCCCGACAGCAGGAGCGAACTCATCACCACGGCCATAACAAGACATATGATTCTGTTTCTTCCCCAAATCCTCATCTTCTCTGTGCACCTCCAAAATGCAAATGTTATGCACAAACAAACAATTTCTTTAATGAAAACGTTTTACTGTAACGTCTGATGGGCCTTAGTGTACACCAATTGGATACAAAATGCAAGTTTCTCACCAATAAAAATATTTTATGAAAAAATAGACGATTCCGATGTGCTGTCTCCGACATAGATCACAAACAAAAATGCCCCTGCCAGCGACCGGTAAAAAGCTGCCGTTGACAGGGGCTCTGAAAACTCAGGATTTATTTTTTCTCGTAGTAATACCGCGTCCACATGGTGACTTCGGAAAGCGACGGATGCGGGGTCATGGTTTCGCTCAGGGTGTAGACAGAGCGTGGATTGAGGTAACGTTTGAGGGGCAGCTGGCGGAGCTTTTTGACGGTCTCGGAAGCGATGTCTTCGTTGACGGGCTTTACGGTATGCTCGCCGCACATGAGCAGGTTAATGAACGGCTGAATGAGGATGGACGCTTCGTGGCCGACGATGTGGGCACCGAGAATCTCGTGTGTCTTCTTGTCGAGCACGAGCTTGAAAAAGCCGTCGTCGTCATGCCCTGCTTCAAAGCCGAGGGCATAGCCTTTCACAGCCGTGGAATAATGATTGAAGGCCGTTTCCGTTTCATAGCCCTGTGCCTGCGCCTCTTTTTCGGTCAGGCCGACATGCGCGGCTTCGGGGTACGTATAGGTTACAGCGGGGACGGCTTCGTACTGGGCCCAGCGCCAGTTCTCAGGGGCATTGCCCTCAAAGAGGTTGTGCGAGAGAATCTCGGCTTCGTAATTCGCCTTGTGGCGAAATGGAGCCTTGCCATTGACGTCGCCAATAGCCCAGATGCCGTCAGCGGTCGTCTCGAGGAATTCGTTCGTCCGGATGTAGCCGCGCTTATCGAGCTGCACGTCCGTATGCTCGAGGTGCAGCAGCTCCGTCATCGGGCGGATCCCCGGCGCGACAAGAATTTCTTCGGCGCGCACTTCGGTTACCTCGCCGCTCGTGCGGTTGCGCATTGTGAGGACCTTCTCCCCGTGTTCCACGCGCACGGAAACGGTGTCCTGATTGAGGCGTATGTCGATGCCGCGGTTCTCGAACTGTTTGAGCATGAAGTCCGAGACTTCTTCGTCTTCTTTGGGCAACAGGCGGACATTGTGCTGGACAATCGTGACTTTCGTGCCGCCCGTTTGAAAGACATGCGAGAATTCGCAGCCAATCGGGCCGCCGCCGATGACGATGAGGCTCTTGTAGAGCTTTTGGGGGAACTTCGGGCCGAAGAACGTCTCGGACGTCACGTAGCCGGCTTCTTCGAGGCCCGGCAGCTGCGGGATATTCGTGCGACCGCCCGTGGCGAGGAAAATCTGCTTTCCTTCGATTTCTTCGCTCGTGCCGTCGTTTTTCGCGACGAGCATGGTCTTTTTGCCCGTAAACGAGGCCGTGCCGTTGTACGTCGTGACGTTTGCAAACTGGTCGTAATACATCTGGATGGCAGGACCTTCGTCAATTTTATGCCAAAGGCGCTTTGAGACGGTATCCCAATCGAGCCGGACATGGTCGGCAAGAACGCCAATACGCCCGCCTTCTCTCGTCTCGCAGACGAGGTTGGCGGCCGTGACCATGACTTTCGTGGGAATGCACCCGCGGTTGAGGCACGTGCCGCCGTAACGGCCGCGTTCGATGAGGGCGACCGTCTTATGGGCGCGGATGGCTGCGTCGGCGATGATATTGCCCGCGCCCGTGCCGATGATGATGACATCATATTGTTTCATGGAAGTTTTCCTTTCTATATATTGCTAGAAAAAATGCCTCCCTGTCATGTACAGGAAGGCACTCTCGAAAAAGGTCAGTTTGCGTACGGCAGAACGACCTTAAGGACATCCTGTGCGATGCTCTTTTCTTCGACAATAGACCAGTAATGCGTATCATCCTCATAGATATCGCCGGAATCGGCTTTGTTCTTCTGCTCAAGGATGTACCACGCACCGCGGCCCGTGTTGTACCAGAATTTGTAAACGAACGGCGAAGTCGTGTTCTTGATGTTGTCCGTGTAGTAGACACCGACGTTGATATGCTCGCTGTCCGGGCGGTAGATGGTCGAGGTATCGACGACGTATTTTTCATCGATATGCTGCTCGTAGGCCGTGATGTACGCAGCCGAGCAGACAGCCATCGGCGCATAGACCACGGCGACAGCAGCCAAAAGCATGGCAAAAATATTCTTCTTCATCTTCATGATGCAAAACCCTCTTTCCCACGAAATCATGGAAATCTGCATGTTATCCAATATCCCCCAGAATCTGCCGGCATCGCTATAGATGCATCCGGCATCCCCTACAGTATACAAGCAAAACGACAAAAAGACAAGTCTTATTGGCGCGGCGGCACATGGCGGTCGTAGATGGGCCGCAGGTTCTCGGGGCGCAGCAGGCTCGCATCTTCGGTGCGCGCCAGAGTGCTCAGCGCTTCTTCCATGAAGCCCTGCATATGCTCCGTCATCGCGACGGCGTGCGCACGCTTTCTCTGCCACCATTCGTATTCTGCCTGATAGCTGAAATTTTTGCGGCCGTAGGCTCTGGCCGCAGCGAGACAGTCACAGACCATCTCGGCTGCGTAATTGTACGGCATGTCGATGGGCTGAGGACCTTCGGGACGGTCAAAATTATCCCACCACGCCTCGTAATGGTGCAGATTGCGGCCTTTGTGATGAATCCACGCGAGCGAATAGCCGTTGTTGAGCTCCTTGCAGCGGCGAATCGGCGAATAAACGCCATTGTAGTAGCGGACGCTCTCCCAAAACTCAATGTGCGAGAACTTCGAAAGGTCGTGCGTGAGGCCCTGCCACGGGATGCCGGCGATGCACGCGTAATGAAACACCCAGTATTTATGGCGCAGCACCATCCACGTATGGCCCAGCAGCCGCCTCAGGAACGGCAGGCGCTCTTCTGGCAGCTCAGCTGCTGCCTCCTGATTTTTCTTCATATGGAATCCCTTCTCTTGTGATTCTGATGTTGACACTCCCCACGGCTGAAGCCGGGGGATTCTTGGTTCAACAACCACCGCACC
>USAK01000033.1 GCA_900552565.1 uncultured Selenomonas sp.
TTCATGTATTTCGGCTCGTACCGCGACCCGAACCTCAAGGAAACGCTCGACGTCTTTGACGGCACGGCCGACTATGCGGCAAACTTTACGGCCTCGGAGCGCGAGATGGATAAATTCATCATCGGCACGATGAGCGGCGTCGATACGCCGATGACCCCGATGATGAAGGGCGATGCCGCCGCGACCTGCTACCTGCGCGGCATCACTGAAGCTGACCGCCAGCAGCGCCGCGACGAAATCCTCGCGACGCGTCAGGAGGATATCCGTGCGCTCGCACCGCTCATCGATGCCTGCATGAAGGAAAATGTCCTCTGCGTCTTTGGCAATGATGAGAAAATTGCCGAGGCCAAGGACGTCTTCGGAGCCATCAAGCCTGCACTGTAATTCGTTCCGCCATGACGACCAAAACGTCATCCAGGAATTCAAGGATAAAGGCGATACCGTTAAGTCAACCAGTCTTAACACACAATCCCTCGTTTGTATGCCGTTTGCCGCAGCGGCAGGTCTTAGGGCCATGAAATGTATTTTCGCGCGGATGTAAGACAACTGTCCACTCAGAGAAACGTTGACTTTCCTGCGTGGACATGGGATAATGAAGAGGACATCATAAATTTAGTCAATGAATCCATGGCCTCAGAGAATGTCATGGGTTGTACGACAGGAGGCTTTTCTGATGAAAAAGACAATTTTCAAGGGTGCAGGCGTTGCCATCATCACGCCGTTCACGGAAGACGGTGTCAACTTCGAAGAACTCAGCCGTATCATTGAGGACCAGATCAAGGGCGGCACGGACGCTATCGTCATCACGGGCACGAGCGGTGAATCGGCCACGATGACGGATGAAGAGCATAAAGCAGCCATCAAATGCGCTGTCGACACGGTCAAGGGCCGTATCCCGGTCATTGCCGGCACGGGCTCGAACGAGACGTCTTATGCCATCCAGCTTTCCCAGTACGCAGAGAAAGTCGGCGCTGACGCCGTTCTCGTAGTTACGCCGTACTATAACAAATGCACGCAGAAAGGCCTGATTGCTCATTACAAGGCCATCGCTGAGAGCATCAACATCCCAATCGTGCTTTACGATGTACCGTCGCGCACGGGCGTCGGCATCCAGATTCCGACGTATGTCGAGCTCTCCAAGATTCCGAACATCGTCGCTGTCAAAGAGGCCAATGGCGACCTCTCGAAGATTTTGCGCCTGCGCGCTGCCTGCGGCGACAATCTCGACGTTTATTCGGGCAACGACGACCAGATTGTGCCGATTCTTTCGCTCGGCGGCAAGGGCGTCATTTCCGTCCTGTCGAACGTCGCTCCGCGTGAGACGCACGACATGTGCCAGCTCTACTTCGACGGCAAGGCAGAGGAAGCCGGCAAGATGCAGATTGAGTATACGGACCTCATCGACGCGCTGTTCTGCGAAGTCAACCCGATTCCTGTCAAAGTCGCTATGCGCAAACTCGGCTATGCCGCAGGTCCGCTGCGCATGCCGCTCTGCGAGATGGAGCCGGCTCATGAGAAACAGCTCGAGGATGCTCTGCGCAACCACGGCCTGATTAAGTAAGCCGTTCATTTAGAAAAGTCTATTGCAAAGCCTTCAGGACAGTCATTTGCCTGTTCCGAAGGCTTTGTGCTGTTCTACGAGGAAATTTTTATGCATGGTGTTTTTGACATTGTCGGGCCGGTCATGATTGGCCCGTCAAGCTCCCATACGGCAGGGGCCGCAAGGCTCGGCCTCATGGCCCGCAAGATTTTGGGCGAGCCGGCTGTTCGCGCGGATATCAATCTGCACGGCTCGTTTGCCCAGACGTACCGCGGCCACGGCACGGACAAGGCCCTGATTGCCGGCATCCTAGGCTTCACGCCCGACGATGAACGCATCCGCGATGCCCTGACGATGGCAAAAAAACAGGGGCTTGACTATCACTTCCAGAACGTTCAGCTCGAGCAGGCCCATCCGAACACGGCGGTCATCCACCTCATCGGGGTGACGGGCCGCACGGCGCGCGTGCGCGGCTCGTCGGTCGGCGGCGGCAACATCCGCATCACGAATATCGACGGCTACGAGGTCGAGCTCACGGGCATGTACCCCGCGCTCATCACGATTCATCACGACCGGCCGGGCGTCATCACGAAAGTCACGCAGGTGCTTGCGCGCTACGAGGTCAACATTGCTTTCATGCGCGTCTCGCGCCACAGCCGCGGCGAAATGGCCATGATGATTCTGGAGCTCGACGAGCCGCTGTCGGACGAGGTGCTCGACGAATGCCGCGAGGTCTACGAAGTGGAGCATGCCTTCGCGATTCCGGCCATCTGACGCTATTTTAGAAAGAGAGTTTCGAGAGTCTTATGATTCAATTCAACTTTAATACCATTGCCGAGCTCATCGAGGCTGCCGAGACGCAGCGTCTGCCCATGCACGAAATCGTGCTGGCCCGCGAGATGCACGCTGCGCAGCGCACGCGCGAGGATATCCTTTCGGAGATGCAGCACAACTGGCAGGTCATGCAGGAGTCGATTGCGCGCGGCATCAAGAATACGGAAAAATCGGTCAGCGGCATGACGGGCGGCGACGCGAAAAAGCTCTATGCCTACCGTGAAAAAGGCTATCTTGGCGAATCTGCACTGGCGGCTGCGGCATATGCCGTAGGCATCAGTGAGGTCAATGCGGTCATGGGCCGCATCGTCGCGTGCCCGACGGCAGGCTCGTGCGGCATCGTGCCGGCGGCGCTCTACGCGGCGAAAAAACAGCGCGGCTTTGGGGATGAGGATATTGTCAAGGCCCTGCTAACGGCCGCAGGCATCGGCATGGTCGTCGACCAGAACGCCTCGATTGCCGGCGCTTCGGGCGGCTGTCAGGCGGAATGCGGCACAGCCGCGGGCATGGCGGCAGGAGCACTCGTCGAGCTCGCGGGCGGCACGCCGGCGAGGATTGGCGACGCCGTGGCCCTTGCCATCAAAAATCTTCTGGGGCTCGTCTGCGACCCCGTGGCAGGACTCGTCGAGGTGCCCTGCGTCAAACGCAATGGCTTCGCGACGGTCACGGCCCTGACCGCAGCCGACATGAGCCTGGCCGGCGTCAAGAGCGTCATTCCTGTCGACGAGGTCATCACCGCCATGAACGAAATCGGCCACGCCCTGCCAAAATCCCTGCGCGAAACCAGCGAAGCAGGGCTCGCGGTGACGCCGACGGCCAAGAAAATTGAGAAACGCGTGTATCCGGATTGAAGGGTGACAGCGTGGAAGAAAGGCGGAGAGGGCTGACCAACGCTCCGCATGGCCGGCTGCTAAACTTATTTTTTGCCTTTTAATGTATCCTTGCAGGGAGCTAAACGCGCTTTGCTTGAACGACGCTTCCTTGCAAGGGTCCTGGTCGGCAAAAAATAAGTTCTTGACGCAGGCGGCCAAAGCTCCGCTTATGGTCAGCCCTCTCCTGACTTTCTCGTGTTGAAGTCCATTTTCACGCCAAAGCCGCACGCTTAAAGCCGTCCCCGCAGGGGAAGGTGGCGCGCAGCTCCGGAAGGGGTGTGGAGATGGGATGGACAGGTAGGGGAAGAAAGGCGGAGAGAACTGCCCAACACTCCGCATGGCCGACTGCTAAACTTATTTTTTGCCATTTATGGCATCCTTACGAAAGAGCTAAACGCACTCCGTTGGAACGACGCTCTTTCGCAAGGGTTCTGGTCGGCAAAAAATAAGTTCTTGACGCAGGCGGCCAAAGCTCCGCTTATGGTCAGCCCTCTCCTGACTTTCTCGTGTTGAAGTCCATTTTCACGCCAAAGCCGCACGCTTAAAGCCGTCCCCGCAGGGGAAGGTGGCGCGCAGCTCCGGAAGGGGTGTCGGGAGGATTGACTTGTAGAGCTAAAGATCAAATGATATAATAATTGTATGGAATTAGAGCATCGTAAGCGGTGCCCTCTAGTAAGTCAAAGAATGACCGCGTAGTTTGGCAAGATGGCGGTCATTTTTTGTGCTGTTATTTTGTCAACGGTAACTTGAGATTGTGAATCATGAGATGTAGAGATGAACGATAATAAAAATCAAGAAGTCAAAACTACTGTACAAGTGGCTGCTGTTGATAAAACTAAAGAAAACGCAGAATACTTGGCGAAGGTCGATCGCAGTTTTGCAGAATATGAGAAGGGCTTCGGGAAAATACATACTCTTATAGAAGATATGCATAAATGATTGTTATATTCTAACTATGAATGTAAAATCCTCATCCAAAGCATTATTGCGCATGGACGAGGATTTTTTATGACTTTTTTCGATTTTCGGCAATAATCTGCTTCAATTCTTCAAGAGACAATGTGTGGTGCGGGTCGCGGTGAATCATGCGGTGACAGTTGCTGCAGAGGCAGATGAGGTCGGTTTCGGGATTGACTTCCATTTCGCCATTGACTTCGTGTAAGGGCTTGACGTGATGGACCTCGATAAAATCTTTTCCCTGCTTGCCGTAGAATTTCCCGAAGTCAAAACCGCAGGCCATACATTTTGTACCATGAATCTTGATGGCAGCGAGTCGGTTCTTGGGGCTGCGTTCATATTTTGTCGAGTAAACGTAGGTTTTCTTGCCCTCGCGGATTGATTTCCCATCAATATGACCATTTGGCGTATCCTGCAGTTCGTTATCGTCGGCGGCGATCGTCTCGGGCTGCAGAAAGGTGAGCTGGTAATGGTCCGGCGTCAAGCGGTAGAAGCGAGCAATCTGTTTTTCTGTGCTTTGACTGAGCGGAGCAAGTGTATTCTGTAAATCAGTGCTCCAGAAGATACGGACACGGCCGAGCAGGTGACGTTCGCGTTCTAAGTGGGCTTTATAATCATGACCTTGATAGGTCAGGCAGATTTCCCGCCGTGTGCTTCGTTCCATGTCATCGGCGTCAAAGAACCAAAATAAATCATGGGGAATCGTCGCACCTTTGTACTTCCAGAATGACAAATCACATTCCTTGAGTAGCGCGCGTTCACTGACTAGTTCCCAAGAATGATAACGGCGATGCTCGTGCTTCTCGCCTACGGCTTGCTCATAAAGCTGTGCTGACTCATTTTCATCGATAATCTCGCTGTGCCAGCGATTGCCATTGAGACTTGGCCCATCGATAGCAAAGTCGGGTTGTACTATGGGGAAAGGAGCAAATGGTTCAAGTCCGTGAAGATAATTTTTCATGGCGTCCAGCAATATCATGAAGATACCTCCTTTCCGAAATTCTAAGATTAATTTGTTCTTTCGCCCGAGAAATGAAAAATCCTGCTTAGATTTTCAAATAAATAATTGAAATTATAAAACGATGGTGAGCTTACCGTTTTATCTGGCCGTTGACGAACATATCTGAGCGGCATGTCCATCATCGATATGAAGTCGGAAAAAGAGATTGAAGCATTGATGCAGGCTTTTTATGAAGATTGGTTCGCTGAACAAGAGAAACGTAAATTCTCGTTGACCTGAGAAAGGCCTTTAAAGAGTTTCCGTCAAATGATATTTTCTCCATGGTACGTCTCGCCGCCGAGGTTCGGGGCGAGGTTGTAGCCGACGGACCAGAGGGTCTTGTATTTGACGGCTTGGGCGTGGATGGCGGCGGCGCGGTCGATGGTCTTTTTGACCTTTCCGGGGATGCCGGTGACGAGGGAGTTGGGCGGGATGACGGCGTTTTCTTTGACGAGGGCGCCGGCGGCGATGATGGAGCCGCTGCCGATTTTGGCACCGGAAAGGACGGTAGCGTTCATGCCGATGAGGACGTTGTCTTCGACGGTGCAGGCGTGGACAATGGCGCCGTGGCCGATGGTTACGAAACGGCCGATGATGCACGGGCCGTTTGTTTCGACATGCAGGCAGGCCGTGTCCTGTACATTGGAGTAGTCGCCGATTTTGATATAGCTGACATCGCCGCGCACGACGGCTGCGGGCCAGATGCTCGCGTATTTGCCGATTTCGACGTCACCGAGCACGACGGCCTGTGGCGCGAGAAAAGCTTCTTTGTCAATGCGGGGGCTTTTGCCCTGAAAGTCATGATTATGCAGCGTGTACATGATGGATTCCCTTCTTTCATTTCATTTATAATTTGTTTTTATCATAGCATGGACGGATGGCGGAAGAAAGCGGGGTTGTGCTTTTTTTCTTGCGTATCTCGCTTAAGCAGTGTACAATGGGAATAACAATGCGAGATAATTCGCAAGAATATGTGCAAGGGGAGATATTTTTATGAAGAAAATTTTCCAGATGCTTCTCATTGTTTGCATGGTAGTGCTCAGCACGCAGGTCGCTTTTGCGAATGCGGACAAAGTCACGGTACAGGATGGCGCCGATCTCACGTCGATTCACCGTCTGGCCATTGGCTCGCCGCTTTATATGCAGGTGGACCCGAAGTCGCCGAACAAGGACATGCTCACGCAGATTGTCTATGATTCGAGCCGCGTGGCTCGCTGCTATGTCATTTCGTATGATACGATTGCGCAGAACATCAAGGCTGACCAGAACATCGACATCAAGGCCCTCGACCGCCGCACGGCTGCGAAGGACTTCAAGCAGTATGTCGGCAATTACGCGGATGCCTATGTCATCCTGACGGTTGCCAATGACAGCCGCACGACGTTCTTCTTCGACGTTTACAAGGCCGGTACGAACCAGCTGCTGTACACCTACCAGATTCAGGCGAACC
The DNA here is from genome assembly GCA_900552565.1 of uncultured Selenomonas sp. Lineage (GTDB taxonomy): Bacteria > Bacillota > Negativicutes > Selenomonadales > Selenomonadaceae > Mitsuokella. The sequence continues at coordinate 6,654 of USAK01000033.1, forward strand.
GCAGCGAGGGTGACACTGTTGCCACGTACACGAATATGTCGGAGCAGTTCTACAAACACTTCGAGCGTTCCGCTGTGGAGCAGCAGAAGGAAGACAAAAAAAAGAAATAATGAAAAGGGCAAGACGCAATGCTGGGTCTTGCCTTTTTTAGTGCGCGAGATAAATCGGTTTGATTTTAGCATCTTCGGCCATCGTCTTGTCGATGTAGCCGCAGTTGACCATGGCGTCGAGGACGATGAACTGGCGTTTTTTGGCCATCATGAAGTCGACGTAAGGGGAGTAGAGGGACGGGGCGTTTGGCAGGCCCGCGAGCATGGCGGATTCGGGCAGCTGCAGTTCGCGCGGCCGTTTGCCAAAGTAGCCTTCGGAGGCCTGGCCGATGCCGTAGTAGTTGGAGCCGTAGTAGATGGTATTTAAATACATCTCGAGGATTTCGTCCTTGGAGTAGCACCATTCCATGTCGAGGGCCAGCACGAATTCTTCGGCTTTGCGGCCAAAGGACTGCTCGTGCGAGAGGAAGAGATTCTTGACGAGCTGCTGGGTGATGGTGCTCGCGCCTTCTTCAATCTGGCCCGACTGCAGGTTGACGAGGGCGGCACGCATGATGCCTTCAAAGTCAAAACCGTGATGCGCATAAAAGCGCTTGTCCTCGACGGCGACGATGGCCTGCTGCATGGAGTCGGGGATGTCGCCGAGCTTGACGTAATGCGGGTCCTGCTTGTTGACGCGGCTGTTTACCGCGCGTTTGAGAAAGATGATGCGTGAGAGCCTGTCGGAAAAGCCCGGATGCTGCTGTACGTCGTCGCCCATCTCGTTGGCGGGTACGCTCTGTGTCGGCCGCGGCAGGAAGCCGCCGGCATTCTGCCACGTATGGGCAGAGAAGATGGCGCCGCCGCCCGACAGGAAGAACGCGCCGAGAAATATAATAATGAGGAAAAAAAGAAAGCGAAGCAGCCGTTTCGGTGATCGCCGTCGTCTCTTTGTTGCCATGAACATGTAACACTCCTTTGTCTTCCTATTATATCATGCGGAGCGTTTTTCGTCAGCAGGCAGGTTTAGAACGATAAGTTTTCCTGCAGACCAAACTTTTTGCAAAAAAAGCTGTAAATTTGTAAATAAGGGGTTGCAAACTTATACATGATAGGCGTATAATTATAAACATCAATTCAAGCGGGGATCCGAAAGGGATTTCCAGAGGAGGAAATCAACATGAAAGTCAGTGTCTTGGGAGCAACGGGCTACGCAGGGGCAGAGCTGCTGCGCATCCTCTACAATCATCCGCAGGCCGAGGTCGTGCATATCACATCCGAGAGCCACACGGGCGAGAACATCACGGATCTTTACCCGCATCTGCGAGGCCTTTACGATATGAAGCTGGAGAGCATGCAGGATATCGAGGCCATCGGCAAAGACAGCGACTTCGTCTTCATCGGGCTGCCGCACGGCCACGCGATGAAAGTCGGCAAAGCGCTGGAGAAACTGCCGGTGCGCATCATCGACCTCGGCGCGGACTACCGCTTCCATGATACTTCGGTCTACGAGGCTTGGTACCATGTGCCGCACACGCATCCGGATGCCAAGAGCGTCTACGGCCTCGCCGAGCTCTACCGTGAGGAAATCCGCGATGCCAAGATTATCGGCAACGCGGGCTGCTTCACGACGGCGAGCATTCTTGCCCTTGCACCGCTGGCCCGTCAGCATCTTATTGATGTCAATTCAATCATCGTCGATGCGAAGTCGGGCGTGTCGGGCGCGGGCCGTTCGCCGAAACAGGCGAACCACTTCCCCGAGCTCTACGACAATTTCCGCGCGTACAATGTGGCGCACCACCGACATACGCCGGAAATCGAGCAGGCCGTCACGGACCTTTCGGGCGAGCAGACGGTCATCAACTTCACGCCGCATCTCGTGCCGATGTCTCGAGGCATCCTCTCGACGTGCTACGCCAACCTCAAAGACGGTGTGACGCCGGAGCTTGTCGACGCGGCGTTTGAAAAGGCCTACAGCAAGGAATTCTTCATCCGGCTGCTCGGCCGCGGCGGCTATCCGTCGACGAAGGAAGTGCGCGGCTCGAACTTCTGCGATATCGCTTGGCACATCGACGAACGCACGCACCGCGTGATTGTGCTCTCGGCCATTGACAACCTCGTCAAGGGCGCTGCCGGTCAGGCCGTGCAGAACTTCAACATCGCCTGCGGCTTTGATGAAAAGACGGGCCTTGACTTTGTGCCGATGTACCCATAATGCTCATAAATAACATAAGAAATCTCTCATATACAGTTGATAAATGCTAAGGAGGAAATCCACCATGGTCAATGAATTTGCAAATACGGCGGGCGTTACGTTCCCGCAGGGCTTTAAGGCCGCCGGTGTCAAAGCCGGCATCAAGAAGAGCGGCAACCTCGATGTCGCTGTGATTTACACGGAGAAAGAAGCCGTCGTCGCCGGTACGTTCACGCAGAACGCGGTCGCCGCAGCTCCTGTCTACGCTTCGAAGGCCGTCGTCGCTACCGGCACGGCACATGCCATTGTCGCCAATGCCGGCTGTGCTAACGCCTGCACGGGGGAACAGGGCGATAAGGACGCAAAGAAGACGCAGGAAATCGCCGCACAGGCGCTTGGCTGCGACCCTCTCGATGTCATCGTCGCTTCGACGGGCGTCATCGGCGTCAACCTGCCGATGGATAAGATGGAAAAAGGCGTGAACGAAGCCATCAAGGAGCTGTCAGAGAACGGCAGCAGCAATGCCAGCCACGCCATCATGACGACGGATACACATCCGAAGACAGCAGCTCTGGAAATCACGCTCGGCGGCAAGAACGTCCGCTTCGGCGTCATCGCGAAGGGCTCGGGTATGATTCAGCCGAACATGGCCACGATGCTCTGCTTCATCACGACGGATGCGGCGATTGACGGCAAGCTTGCCCAGAAAGCCCTGTCGGAAGTCGTCAACACGTCCTTTAATATGATTTCGATTGACGGCGACATGAGCACGAACGACATGGTCATCGTCATGGCCAACGGTGCGGCCGGCAACGAGAAAATCACGACGGAAAATGAGGACTATGAGACGTTCAAGGCTGCTCTCGACAAGCTCTGCAAGGCAGTTGCCCAGGAGATTGCCGACGATGGCGAAGGGGCGACGAAGTTCCTGACGATTCATGTCACGGGCACGAAGTCTTTTGCCGATGCCAAGACGATTGGCATGAGCGTCGCGAAGAGCCCGCTCGTCAAGACGGCGTTCTTCGGTGCTGACCCGAACTGGGGCCGTGTCATCTGCGCGGTCGGTTATGCCGGCGTGCCGATGAACCCGCAAAATGTCGTGGTCAAATTCGGTGACATCCCTGTTTATGCGCATGGCGTCGGTGCCGAGCACGATGCGGAGGCCCTCGCTAACGTCATGGCGCAGCACGACATCACCATCAGCATTGACATGGGCGAAGGCGAGGAGGAAGCGACGGTCTGGACCTGTGACTTCTCGTACGAATACGTCAAGATCAACGGCGAGTATCACACCTGATCGGCTGAATCTCTGCCGTGTTTTAAGTTCAGAAAGTCAGAAAGTCAGAAAATCAGGAAGTCAGGAAGGATGCTTAGCATATGACATTTACAGCGAAGGACAAAGCTGCCATCCTCGTCGAGGCCCTGCCGTACATTCAGGAGTTTTACGGCAAGACCATCGTCATCAAATACGGCGGCAATGCGATGATTAATGAAGACCTCAAGGAAAAAGTCATGCAGGACGTCGCTTTGATGAAATACGTCGGCATCCGTCCGGTCATCGTGCACGGCGGCGGCCCGGAGATCACGGGCTTTTTGAAGAAAGTCGGCAAGGAGTCGTCTTTTGTCGCCGGCCTGCGCGTGACGGATGAAGAGACGGTCGAGATTGCCGAGATGGTGCTCGACGGCAAGGTCAATTCGGAAATCGTCAATCTGCTCAATCACCGCGGCGTGCGCGCCGTTGGCCTGTCGGGCAAGGATGCGAACCTCATCGAGGCGCAGAAGAAGCTCGCGACGGTCTACGAGGGCGACGAGAAGAAAAAAGTCGATATCGGCTATGTCGGTTCGGTCGCGAAAGTCAATGAGGCTTTGATTGAGGACCTGCTTGACCAGGACTATGTGCCGGTCATCGCGCCGATTGGCGTTGGGGAAAAGGGCGAGAGCTACAATATCAACGCCGATTACGTGGCTGCGGAAATCGCCGGTGCCCTGCACGCGGAAAAACTGCTGCTGCTGACGGATGTCGAGGGCATCTATAAGGATTTTAACGATAAATCCTCGTTCATCTCGACGCTGCATATGCATGAGGCCCGCGAATACATTAAAGAGGGCATCATCCAGGGCGGCATGATTCCAAAAGTCGAGGCCTGCCTGACTTCCCTCGAGAAGGGCACGGGCAAGACGCATATCATCGACGGCCGCCTCGACCACTCGATTATCCTTGAGATTTTCACTTCCCAGGGCATTGGCACGCAGGTCGTGCGTTAACATAAATAAAAGGATGTGTAGGATAATATGAAAGAAACAGCGCAGGAAGTGTTCCAGAAAGACGCCAAAGATTATCTGCCGGTCTTCAATCGGTACAAGATTGTGCTCGACCATGGCGAGGGTGCGTATCTCTGGGATAACACTGGCAAAAAATATCTCGACTTTTTAGGCGGCATTGCCGTCAATGTGCTCGGCTACAACTATAAGCCGCTGGTCGATGCGATTTCGCAGCAGGCCGCCAAGCTCATTCATGTGTCGAACCTCTATTACACGCAGCCGCAGGCTGACGCTGCTGCCAAGCTTGTCGAGCTCAGCGGCCTTGGCAAGGCGTTTTTCGGCAATTCCGGTGCGGAGGCCAATGAAGGTGCCATCAAGATTGCGCGCAAATACGCGCATCAGATTTCACCGGATAAATCGCAGATCATCACGGCGTGGGACAGCTTCCACGGCCGCACAATCGCGACGCTGACGGCCACGGGCCAGCCGAAGTATCATGAGGGCTTCGGCCCGCTGCCGGACGGCTTCGACTATGTGCATTACAATGACATCGAAGAGCTCGAGAAGATGATGAGCGACAAGACGGCTGCTGTCATGCTCGAGACGATTCAGGGCGAGGGCGGCGTCTACACGCCGGAGAACGACTACTTAAAGAAAGTCCGTGCGCTCTGCGATACATACGATGCTCTTTTGATTCTCGATGAGATTCAGGCCGGCATCGGCCGCAGCGGTAAGTTCTTCGCCTACGAGAAATACGGCATTAAGCCGGATATCGTCACCTTGGCCAAGGGTCTTGCAGGCGGCGTGCCAATCGGTGCGTTCATCGTGACGGATAAAGTCGCCAAAGCCTTTAAGCCGGGGGACCACGGCACGACGTTCGGCGGCAATCCGCTGGCCTGCGCGGCGGCCAATGTCGTGCTCGACACGGTGCCGAATCCGGAATTCCTCGCGCACGTCGAAGAAGTCGGCAGTTACTTTAAGGAGCAGCTGCAGGAGCTCCAGAAAAAACATCCGGCGCTCATCACGGACGTCCGCGGCACGGGCCTGATTCTCGGCGCGGAGCTCAATTCCTCGGAGCATGGCCGCGACATTGTCAACGACTGCATGGCAGAGGGTGCCATCATCAACTGTACGGCCGGCAATGTCCTGCGCTTTATCCCGCCGCTCATCGTCACGAAGCAGCAGGTTGACACAATCATCCTGACGCTCGATGATGTATTGGCAAAATATGACAAATAAGAAAAGTCGTAAAATCGGCGCCATTACTGGCGTCGATTTTTTTATGCACGACAGTGTGAATATAAATGCAAAAAAAATGTATATCTACACTTCACAAGCGGGCAATTATGCGGTATAATATAAACCATAGTTAAGGAAACGATATTCCGCAGCTATTCACTTACTTTTATTTTTAGTTTTATCGTTCCAGTGATTCCATTATGGGAGGTCATCAAATGCTGAAAGGAAAAGATTTGTTATCCATCCACGAGCTTTCCGTGGATGAGGTACAGGAAATCCTGGCGCTCGCCAAGGAACTCAAGGCAAAGCAGAAAGCCGGTGTCCCGCATAAACTTCTCGCGGGCAAGACGCTCGGCATGATTTTTGAGAAGTCCTCGACGCGAACGCGAGTATCCTTTGAGACCGGCATGTACCAGCTCGGCGGTCAGGCTCTTTTCCTTTCCAACCGCGACCTGCAGCTGGGACGAGGCGAGCCGATCCGCGATACGGCCCGCGTGCTTTCGCGTTACCTCGACGGCATCATGATCCGCACGTTCGGTCATGACCGGGTCGAGGAGCTCGCGAAATGGGCGGATATTCCTGTCATCAACGCCCTGACGGACCTGCTGCATCCGTGCCAGGTGCTCACCGACCTTTTGACGATTGAGGAGTACAAGGGCAAGAACCTTAAAGGCCTCAAGATGGCCTATGTCGGTGATGGCAACAACATGACGAACTCGTTCCTCTATGGCTGTGCCAAAGTCGGCATGACGTTCGTCGCTGCGACGCCGGAGGATTACCGCCCAGACGAAACGGTCTTCAAGAACGCACTTGAGGATGCCAAGGAGACGGGCGCAGAGCTCAGCCTCGTGACGGACCCGAAAGAGGCCGTCAAGGACGCCGACATCGTCGTGACGGATACCTGGGCCAGCATGGGACAGGAAGCCGAACACGAGATGCGCAAGAAGATCTTCGCACCGTATCAGGTCAACAAAGAACTCCTCAAGGGCGCTGACAAACGCGTCATCGTCATGCACTGCCTGCCGGCCTACCGCGGCGAAGAAATCACGGAAGAGGTCTTCGAGGCCAACGCCAATGTCATCTTCGACGAAGCGGAGAACCGCCTGCACACGCAGAAAGCCATCATGGCTCTCTTAATGGCAGACTGACCCAATTAACGAATTAGCAAATTACCTTCCTATATAATAGGGAAGGAGTTATATGAAAAGAGGTTTTTATCATGGCTAAAGTAAACAAAGTCGTACTCGCATACTCGGGTGGTCTCGACACCTCGGTAATCATTCCTTGGCTCAAGGAACATTATGATGGCTGCGAAGTCATTGCCTGCTGCGCCGATGTCGGACAGGGCGATGAGCTCAACGTTGTCCATGACAAGGCACTGGCATCCGGTGCTTCGAAGGTCTACATCGCAGACCTCAAGGAAGAATTCCTCAAAGAATACGTTTGGCCGACGCTCAAAGCCGGTGCTATCTACGAGGATAAGTACCTGCTCGGCACGTCGTTTGCACGTCCGGTCATTGCGAAGAAGCTCGTCGAAATCGCCAAGAAAGAGGGCGCTGACGCCATTGCTCACGGTGCAACGGGCAAAGGCAACGACCAGGTCCGTTTCGAACTGACGGTCAAGGCACTGGCTCCGAACATGAAGATCATCGCTCCGTGGCGTGAGTGGGACCTCGACTCCCGTTCCGCAGAGCTCGAATATGCAAAGAAGCACAATATTCCTATTTCCACGGGGGCAAAGACGTACTCGATGGACCGCAACATCTGGCATCTGTCTCATGAAGGCGCAGACCTCGAGGATCCGGCCAACGAGCCGCATGACAGCATGTTCCTGATCTCGAAGGCACCGAAAGATGCTCCGGACAAACCGGAATACGTCACGGTTGACTTCGAGAAGGGCGAGCCGGTCGCTGTCAACGGCGAGAAACTCGGTGCTGTTGAACTCCTGACGAAGCTCAATGAAATCGGTGCACGCAACGGCGTTGGCATCACGGACCTCTGCGAGAACCGTCTTGTCGGCATGAAGTCCCGCGGCGTCTATGAGAACCCGGGCGGAGCTATCCTTTACTATGCTCACCGTGAACTCGAGTATCTCTGCCTCGACCGCATGACGTACCACTTCAAGCAGCATGTTGCCATCCGTTACGGCGAGCTCGTCTATGACGGCATGTGGTTCTGCCAGCTGCGCGAAGCTCTTGCTGCTTTCGTCGACAGCACGCAGCAGACGGTTACGGGTACGGTTAAGCTCAAACTCTACAAGGGCAGCATCATCTCCGCTGGCTCCAAGAGCCCGTATTCCCTCTACAGCAAGGAATATGTCACGTTCGAGCACGACGATGTTTACAACCAGGCTGACGCTACGGGCTTCATCAACCTCTTCGGCCTGCCGCTCAAGGTACGTGCCCTGATGCAGGAGAAGAACAAGTAATGAGCAAGGCTATGTGGGGAGGCCGTTTCTCCAAATCCACGGATGAAATGATTAACGAGTTCCAGGCCTCCATCAATTTTGATAAGCGCATGTACCACGAGGATATCGCTGGTTCCATCGCGCACGCGACGATGCTCGCGAAATGCGGCATCATCAGCGAGGAAGACCGCGATAAAATCATCGCCGGCCTCAAGGATATCCTGAAGCAGATTGAAGAGGGCAATTTTAAGTTCTCGGTCGACCTCGAAGATATCCACATGAACATCGAGAAACGCCTGACCGACGCCATCGGCGAGGCCGGCGGCCGCCTGCACACGGCGCGCAGCCGCAACGACCAGGTCGCTCTTGACACGCATATGTACATCCGCCGCGAAGTCGTTGCCGTGCAGAAGGAAATCGAGAATCTTCAGCGTGCACTCGTCGAGACGGCTGAGAAGTACAGCGACGTCATCATGCCGGGCTATACGCATCTGCAGCGTGCCCAGCCAATCCTGTTTTCGCATCATCTGCTTGCCTACTTTGGCATGCTCTCGCGCGACTTTGCCCGCTTTGAAGGCGTCTACAAGCGCGCGGACATCATGCCTTTAGGCGCTGGTGCCCTTGCCGGCACGACGTTCCCGATTGACCGCGAGTTCGTGCAGAAACAGCTCAATTTCGAGAATATCTACACGAACAGCATGGATGCCGTCAGCGACCGCGACTACATCATGGAGTTCCTCGCCGCTGCATCCATTCTCATGGTTCATCTGTCGCGCCTGTCGGAGGAGACGATTCTCTGGTGCAGCCGCGAGTTCCACTTTGTCGAGCTCGACGATGCGCACTGCACGGGCTCCTCGATGATGCCGCAGAAGAAGAATCCGGATGTCTCCGAACTTGTCCGCGGCAAGACGGGCCGCGTCATCGGCCATCTCATGGCCATGCTGACGACCGTCAAGGGACTGCCGCTCGCGTACAACAAGGACCTGCAGGAAGACAAGGAAGGCATTTTTGATGCCATTGACACGGTCAAGTTCAGCCTCGCTGTCTATGCCCAGCTGATCCGCGGTATGAAAGTCCGCAAGGACGTCATGAAGAAAGCCGTCACGGAGGACTTCTCCAACGCGACGGACCTCGCCGACTACCTTGTCAAGAAGGGCATGCCGTTTAGAAAGGCCCATGCCGTTTCGGGACAGGCCGTCCATGACTGCATCGAGAAGGGCATTTACCTTGAGGACATGAGCCTTGAGGACTTCAAGAAGCTCTCGCCGCTCTTCGGTGAGGACATCAAGGAAGCCATCCGCCCGGAGACGTGCGTCAAGAACCGCAATTCGCTCGGCGGTACCTCGTATCAGCAGGTCGAGCTGCAGCTCAAGGCTGCCAAAGACCTCCTGAGCGCAGAAGAGAACGTATCTGACAAGGCGGCAGACCGCCAGATTCAGGTCAAATAAATCAAACCTCTTTTCTCCAATTAAAATCCCTGATTCCATAGGATTTCATTATTTGAAATCTGGAGTCAGGGATTTTTTTACGACCAGGCTTACGGCCAAGACCATCCGTCAGGTCAATCCGGGCAAGAAAAGCTTGTCAATAGTCCTGCCTGACTTGGTGCAGACGGAAGCAGGGATGACAGGCCTGAACGGAAGGCAGGCTGACGACATGGGAAAGGAGAAAATCCGCGAGCTTGGCTGAGCCTGCCTTCGTCGGGTGCGTGCCGTCGCCGACAAAATCTTCAGGGGCGAGCAGGGGGCCGTGACTGTTGAGCGGCAGATAGGAGACAGGCAGGCTCTCGGCTGCGGCTGTGCGGCAGGCTTCTTCTATCCAGAGGCCGGCCACTGGTGTAATCATGGCGGGCAGGGGCTCGAGGCAGAGGATGGACGCCTGTGGATTCATCGCGTGCACGGTGCGGATGAGGCTCAGATAGGCCTTGACGTATTCGTTGTGATAGGGACGGCGCTTCTTATCGCTGAAGTCATTCGTGCCCATGGCGATGATGACGGCATCGACGGGGAGTTTTTCACTTTGCCAGAGCGTATTGCCCTTGACTTTGGCACCGCCAAAGAAGGTCCAGCGGTAACGTTCTTCGGTATGAAGGCCTTTGTCGGGCCACGCGGCACCCCAGTTGTGCACGACGCCCTCGCCGGATTTGGCGAGTACGCTGTAGTCGGCGCCCAAACGTCGCGCGAGCTGCGGGGCAAAGGACATGGAGCCGTCCTCGATGTCGGCGTCATTTCTGCCGCGTTTCTGGCCGTCGTTGCGGAAGCCTGCGGTGATGGAGTCACCGACGAATTCAAGGCGCAGTTTTTTCGTTGTGCTGAGACGGGAATTTTGCGATCGAATTGATGGCGCTGACTTTGCCGATGCCGCTTTGACGGCAGGCGAGCTGTTCGAGCCGGCTGAATCGGTTAAGTCAGCTGAGTCGGTAATAAGACCGTCGAAATGGCTGATGCCGTAGAGCCCTTCGGTTGCGCGCTCAAGGCGCAGGGCGTGGCTGCCTGCAGGCAGATTTTCGGCCAGCAGCGTCGGCTGACCGGCTTTTGCTGCCGTGATTTTTTTCGCCGGCTGGCCGTCAATCGTGACGAGCCAGCGGTTGTTCCCGTCGCGCAGTTTGACGCTGACTTTCGTGCCGGTGAAAGCTGCTTTGATATAGACGGCTCCCTGTGCGGCCGCGCGGCTGCCGTCTGCCTCTTCCTGCCAGCGTCCTTCGTAATGGATGGCCGGGGAATTGGCGGGAATCTCGGCAGCAAGGGCGGCAGCAGGACAGAGGCAGAGGCCGGCGGCGAGGCACAGGCCCTGAAATAGGGCGGAGGTTTTGGTCATGAAGAAGTTCCTTTCTATATATGGATACATATATCACAGTTAGTTTTACTGCTTTTTCTGACTCATCAAAATTATTTCTGACTTTTTCGTTTTGTGGCTTGCTTTTTCTCTCATGGTATTCTATAGTATAAATTATATGTGTGTATATACGGCACGGCAAGTGCCTGTTTGATAACTGGAGGGAATTTCAGTGGGTTTATTTGGACGGCCAACAGCGGGACGGCGCCATATCGACGGCCTCGATGTGCTGCGCACGCTCGCCATTGTCGGCGTCACGCTGTTTCATATGTTTCCGGACGGACTGCCCGGCGGCTACTTGGGCGTGTCGCTGTTTTTCGTGCTCACGGGCTTTCTTTTGGCCTATACGAGCAAGCGGAGCTGGCTGGAGCACCGTTTTCGCGTGAAGACGTATTACTTCAAGCGCATCAAACGCATTTATCCGTCGCTGATTATCGTGCTGCTGACGACGATTGGCGTCTATAACTTCGTGCTGCCCAAAGTCGTCTCGGCCATACGGCCGGAGTTTTTGTCGGTGCTGCTCGGCTATAACAACTGGTGGCAGATTGCGCAGAACGCGGACTACTTCACGCGCCTGACGAATGCCTCGCCGTTTACGCACCTCTGGTTTATGGGCATCGAGATGCAGTATTATCTCATCTGGCCGCTGCTGTTTGCCGTTTATGCGTTCCTCGATATCCTCGCCGGCCGCAGGGCGGGGCTTGCCGTCATGGCGGTGCTGGCCCTCGGTTCGGCGGCGGTCATGCCGCTGATGTATCAGCCGGATATGGACGTCACGCGCCTGTACTACGGCACGGATACGCGCATTTACGCGCTGCTCTTCGGCGCGGTGCTCGGCCTCTGGTGGGTGGACCGCCCGCAGAAGCAGCTTTCACGTCTTGGCTCAGCCCTCGGCTACATCGGCTGGCCGCTGCTCGTCGGCGTGACGATTGCCGCGTATTTCACGCTTGACGGTCAGAACCCTGTCGTTTATCAGGGCGGCATGCTCTTGATGACGGTGCTGTTCTGCCTTCTTCTGCTGCTGACGGCCGACGACCGTCTTCTCATCGGCACCATACTTGAGAGCCCCGCGTTCAAATGGCTCGGCTGGCTCGGCAAACGCAGCTTTGGCATTTATCTCTGGCAGTATCCGGTCATTTACCTCTTTGCCAAGATGGGCTGGATACAGCTGCCATACTACGCGGTGCTGGAATTTGCGGCCATCATCGTCCTGACGCTCTGGTCGGATGCTCTTGCCAACGTCATCACGACGCGCCGCCTGCCGGCCATCAACGGCCGCCATGTCGTTGCAACCTGCTCGTTCCTGCTGGCCTTTACGCTGCCGGGCCTTGCCTTCATGGGCTTTGGCAGTCATGCCGTCGTCGTTTCGGCCGAGCAGAAAGTCAGCGATACGGGCGAGCTGCAGGCCAAGCTCGCGGCCAATAAAGCCGAAGAGCAGCAGGCCAATGAAGCCGCAGCGCAGGCACAGCCAACTGGGACAGAAGCCGTGCAGGCGGACAATGTCGACCTCTCGGGCGTGGCCTG
>USAK01000034.1 GCA_900552565.1 uncultured Selenomonas sp.
ATTCCCCGGATAGCTCAAGGATTACTTGGTATTCTTGCTGCTGTAGCGAATTACCGAACCATCTCCCTTCACTTCGTAACCTTTTTTTTATCGGGCCTCCGCTATGCGTGCTTTGATCAGCTCCTGAATCAGTTCATCTTTCGACATGGATTCATAGGCTTCGAGGTTATGAGGTTCGGACTTCGTTCTTTCTTGAATCAATTTCTTTTCTCTGAAAAGCTGAGGACCCTTTTTAGGGGGCAATTGCTGCTCATCGCGGTACATCCTCATGTAATCTCGGGCTGTCGAGGAACTGATGCCGTACTGCCTGGCTGCTTCATACTTGGTAATCTCACCGTCATAGATGCGACGGCCTATATCCAAGCGTTGTTCTTTGGTGTATTTCATAGTAAGCCTCCTGGTCTAAGCAGGGAATAACGGGTGTTTAGAAAATGCATATCTTCTGTCTTGATTATACAGTTTCTGTATCCAAAATAAGCTTACCACTGCATCTGGCACTTTTTTTGACTTGCTGGAACCATGGGAAGCCAGTAAAATAATGGATAGGAAACAGCAGAAAAGGCGGGAGAGGAAATGACGTCGGAGAAAAAAGAGAGACTGGTCATGCATGTCGATATGGATGCATTCTTTGCATCGATTGAGCAGCGTGACCATGAAGAATACCGCGGCAAGCCGCTGATTGTCGGCGGCCTTTCCGGCCGCGGCGTCGTTTCGACCTGTTCGTATGAGGCCAGAAAATTTGGCGTGCATTCGGCCATGCCGATGGTCAGGGCGCAGCGTCTCTGCCCGCAGGGAATATTTATTGAAGGGAATTATGCGCATTATAAGAAAGTTTCGGCAGAGATTTTCAAGATTTTTGCGCGCTATGCTCCTGTGGTCGAGCCGCTGTCCATCGATGAGGCCTTTCTCGATATCACGGGCATGGAACTCCTGATGAAGTCGCCGCGTGAATATGCAGAACGGCTCAAGCGGGAAATCAGGGCCAGGACAGGTCTTGTGGCTTCCGTAGGCATCGCACCGAATAAATTTCTCGCCAAGCTAGCGTCCGACCTTGAAAAGCCGGACGGCCTCGTCATCATCACGAAAGAGAATCAGCAGAGCATCCTCGACCCGCTGTCTGTCGGCCGCATCTGGGGCGTGGGCAAAAAGACGGCGTCTGTGCTGACCTCGCTGCATATCCGCACAATCGGGCAGCTGCGGCAGACGGACAGGAAAAAATTAACGGCAGCTCTTGGTGCGCATATGGCAGAACATCTGCTGGCTTTAGCGCAGGGCATCGACCACTGCGCAGTCGCACCAAGGGAGCCGGCTAAATCCATCGGCAAAGAAGTCACGTTCCCCGAAGACCTCAAGGACAGGGCTGAGGCGGAGAAGGTTTTGCTGGCCCTGGCCGAAAAAGTCGGCTACCGGCTGCGCGGCCATGGACTAAAGGCCAGGACCATCCAGCTGAAGCTGCGGCTCGGGAATTTCCAGACGTACACGCGCAGCCGGACGCTTGGCGAAGCGACCTGTTACGATAAAGAAATCTATCAGACGGCCGTGGAGCTCTATCAGGGGCTGCATGTGCGTCAGGGCATCCGCCTGCTCGGCATCTCGGCCTCCGGCTTCGATGCTTCAGGTGAGATTTCTCTCTTTCACGAGGAAGCCCGTAAAGAAAATCTCTATGCGGCTATCGATAAAATCAAAGCGCGCTTCGGCGAAAAAGGCATTACCAAGGCCCAGCTCATTCAGCGGCCGGATGAACTGTGAAAAAAGTTATAGGAAAACAGAATAGGATTTGTTACAATAGATAAAGATATCATACGACTCCGAGCGAAATCCGCTACGGCCGGCTGCGTCATGGGCAGGCTATGCGGGTAAGCCAGGGTTTCGGGGGAAACGCCGAGGCCTTCCGTGATTGAAAAGGGGCAAAATGCAAGGGGCAAAGACCATCCTTTCGCAATTGCGGAGGGGTGGTCTTTTTATAGATAGGAGAACTGAGCGCAATGAAAGAAATGAAAACGGTCGAGGCAGTCGGACAGGTGCTTTGTCAGGATATCACGCAGATTATCCGCGGTGTGACGAAGAATGCGCGTTTCCGCAAGGGCCATGTGATTACGGAAGAGGATATCCCCGTGCTGCTGTCGCTCGGCAAGGACCATATCTACATCTGGGATGAGGACGCTTCGCAGATGCACGAGAATGAAGCGGCCGATGTCCTGCGTCAGCTCTGTCAGAATGAGCATATGACGGCAACGGACGTCAAAGAAGGCAAGATTGAACTCGTCGCGGAATGCGATGGTGTCTTTCAGGTCGACGAGGACCGCTTCAATGCCGTCAATGAGATGGACGATATCACGATTGCGACGCTCGCGCAGAATATGCCGGTCAAAAAGGGCATGAAGCTCGCGGGCATGCGCGTGACGCCGCTGTTCATTGCCAGGGAACGGATGGAAGAGGTGCGCCGCACGGCGGGGGATAAACCGCTTTTGCGCCTGCTGCCGTACCGCAGGGACCTCAAGGTCGGTGTCGTGACGACGGGCACGGAAGTCTTCCTCGGACGCATCGAGGATACGTTCACGCCGGTCATTGAGACGAAGCTCAATCAGTTCGGCCTGACCATCATGGAGCACCGCCTGTCCGACGATGTGACGGAACATACAAAAGCCGCCATCGAGGAACTTCTTGACCTCGGCATGGACATCATCCTCTGCACGGGCGGCATGAGCGTTGACCCCGACGACCGCACGCCTGCGGCCATCCGCGATGCCGGTGTCGATATTGTGACGTACGGCGCACCGGTGCTGCCGGGAGCGATGTACCTTTTGGGCTATACGGAGCGCGAGGGCCGCACGGTCACGGTCATGGGCCTGCCGGGCTGTGTCATGTACGACAAGGCGACGATTTTTGATATGATTCTGCCGCGCGCGATTGCCGGTGACAAAGTCACGCGCCGTGAAATCCGTCATTTCGGCATCGGCGGTCTCTGCATGCGCTGCAAGGTCTGCCATTATCCCATCTGCCCATTCCAGAAATAAGCGAGGTTTGTCATGCAGGATATTTCTTTAGAGCAGGCCATTGAGGTACTGCTGGACCATACCAAAAAAATCGAAGCAGTGGAAGAAGTTCCGCTGCTCGAATCTCTGGGCAGAGTCATCGCCGAAGATGCTGTGGCTTCTTTTGACAATCCTCCCTTTGACCGTTCGCCGCTGGATGGCTATACGTTTGCGGCTTCTGGCACAAAGGGAGCGTCGCAGGAACATCCGGCTTCGCTGGCCATCATCGGCGAGGAATGCGCAGGTGACTTTTTCGAGGGAGACGTGCCGGAGGGCGCGGCCCTGCGCCTGATGACGGGCGCGGCCATTCCCGAGGGCTGCGACTGTGTGGTGCGCCAGGAAGATGTGACCTTGGAAGACGGGCGTATTCTGGTGCCGTATGAGCTTCATCATCATGAGAACTACTGCTTTGCCGGTGAGGATGTCAGGAAGGGGACCCTGCTCGTCAAAAAGGGAACGGAGCTTACGGCAGCGCATCTCGGTGTGCTCGCAAGTCTCGGTTTTGGCAAAGTCAAGGTTTACCGCCGTCTGCGCGTCGCCATTGCGAGCACGGGGGATGAACTCGTGCTGCCGGGCGAGCCTCTGCGCCCAGGCAAAATCTACAACAGCAATCTCTACGTGCTGGCAGGACGGCTGCAGGAACTTGGCTTTCAGCCGGAAGTTCTTGGCAT
Organism: uncultured Selenomonas sp.; assembly: GCA_900552565.1. Taxonomy (GTDB): domain Bacteria; phylum Bacillota; class Negativicutes; order Selenomonadales; family Selenomonadaceae; genus Mitsuokella. The sequence continues at coordinate 3,707 of USAK01000034.1, forward strand.
CCTGCCCGACGATGTCGACGAAGCTGCTGAATTCATCGATGCCTGGCGCGATAAGGTAGATTTCTTCCTGACAACAGGCGGCGTTTCGGTTGGCAAGAAGGACATCATGCACGGCGTCGTCAACAAAATTGGCACGCGCCTGTTCTGGCGCGTCTGCATCAAGCCGGGGGCGCCGGTCATTGCCTATACGGCTGGCAATATGCTCGGCATTGCGCTTTCGGGCAATCCGTTTGCCTCGTTTGCGACGTTTGAACTTTTAGCGCGGCAGGTACTCTCTAAATTCTCAGGACGCGGGTCGGTGCGGTATATCCCCGTTGAGGGCTTCCTCGCCGACAAATTCCCGAAGCCGAGCTACGGCCGCCGCTTCATCCGCGCGCATTATCGGAATGGCGTTTTCACGATTCCGGAGCAGCATGACTCCGGCTCGCTGTTTTCCGCGGCCGGCTGCAATGCGCTCATCGACATTCCGGCAGGCACGGGGCCTGTGCCGTCGGGCTCACGCGTCCGCGGCGTCCTTTTGTGAGGTGAAGGTCATGTTCGACCAGTATCAGCGAAAAATTGAATACGTGCGCATCTCGCTGACCGACCGCTGCAATCTGCGCTGCCGCTACTGCATGCCGGAAGAAGGCATCCAAAAGATGCGTCATGAGGATATCCTGACGTTTGACGAAATTCTCCGCATTGTGCGCGCCTTGGCAGTCCTTGGCGTGCGCAAGGTGCGGCTGACCGGCGGCGAGCCTCTCGTCCGGCGCAATATCGTCGAGCTTGTGCGTGAAATCCATGCGGTTGAAGGCATCGAGCAGATTGCGCTGACGACGAATGGCGTCCTGCTTGACGAAATGGCCGCTGACCTTGTGGCCGCAGGGCTTACGGGCATCAATATCAGCCTTGACACGCTAAAGGCTGCGACATTTGCCGATATTACGCGCCGTCCCGTTTTTGCACGTGTCGAAGCAGGCATCGAGGCCGTGCACAAGGCCGGTCTCACGGATGTCAAATTCAACTGCGTGCCGATGCAGGGCATCAACGAAGCGGAACTGCCTGCGCTTGTCGAGCATTTTACGCGCCTTCGTCCCTGGAAATTCCGCTTCATTGAACTCATGCCGATTGGCTGTGCTTATGAAGCCGGGCTCAAGGGCATCCCGATGGCAGAAGTACGCAGCCGCTTGGAACAGGCTTTTGGCCATCTGCGTCCGGTTCAGCCGTCAAAAGGCGTATACGGACCGGCTGCTTACTATCAGGCGGAAGGGTTCCGCGGGCAGATTGGCTTCATCGATGCGATGGAGCATAAATTCTGCGCTTCGTGCAACCGCGTGCGCCTGACAGCGGAGGGCTTTTTGAAGCTCTGCCTCAATGCGAAGACGGGACTGGACCTCAGGACTCTGCTGCGTTCCGGCATCAGCGATGAGAATCTGCGTATGGCCCTGCAGCAGGCAATTTATCATAAGCCGGAAGAACATTTCTTTCAGTCATCTGCGTATAAGGAAAAGGACAGCCGCGCCATGTATCAGGTTGGCGGCTGAAGCAATATAATGGAAGACAGCAAGTTGTATCGTAACGGAGGATTTTCAATGGGAACGATGGGAACAATCAAGGCACTCTGCATCAGTGAGAAGAAAGGCACGCTCAAGACGTCGATTCACAAGGCTCTTTTTCATACGGAATGGGGCATGGTCGGCGATGCCCATGCGGGACGCTGGCATCGTCAGGTCAGCCTTTTAGGCCTTGCAGAGATTGAAGAATTCCGCAGACGCGGTGTCGATGTCAAATTCGGCGCCTTTGGCGAAAATATCGTGGCCGAGGGCTTCCACTTCAAGGAACTGCCCATCGGCACGCGCCTGCGCGCGGGTAATGTCTGGCTCGAAATCACGCAGATTGGCAAGGAATGTCATAAGAGCTGCGCGATACGGAGTCAGGTCGGCGACTGCATCATGCCGCGCGAGGGTGTTTTTGCGCGCGTACTGCATGGCGGCTGGCTCGAAGAAGGTGACAAGCTCGAGATTGTCACGGAGAAAATGCCTCTCGATGCGGCCATCATCACGGCGAGCGACAAGGGCAGCAAAGGACTGCGCGAGGATACGAGCGGCGCAAAAGTGCAGGAGATGCTCGAAGCTGCCGGCTATACGGTGGCAGAGAAAATCATCCTGCCGGATGAGCAGGAGGATATCGCACATAAGATGCGTTCGTTTGGCGACCTCGGCATTGCCCTTGTCGTGACGACGGGCGGCACGGGCTTTTCCGTGCGCGATGTGACACCGGAGGCGACGATTTCGGTCTGCGAACGACTGACGCCGGGCATCCCCGAAGCCATGCGCGCCCTTTCGATGCAGGTCACGCACCGCGCGATACTGAGCCGCGCACAGGCCGGCATCTACAAGCGTACGCTCATCGTCAACCTGCCGGGCAGCCGCAAAGCCGTGGAAGAATGTCTCGGTTTCGTCCTGCCGGAACTCCAGCATGGCCTTGATATCCTGCGCGGCGATGCCAGTGAATGTGCACGGAAATAAGAGGGCAGCAGCGTGGATTTTTCGGATATTGCTCTCCTGATTGTTGCGGGCGGTAAGAGCTCGCGCATGGGACAGGATAAACGGTTTCTTTCATTTCGCGGCGTTGGTCTTCTTGAACGCCTCTGCAGGAAAACATCACGTATTTCTTTTGCGGAGCGATTTCTCTGCGTGGAGCAGGTATCGCCGGAGCTGCAGGAACTGGCGGACCGCTTCGGTCTGACGCTCGTAACGGACGAACGCGAAGGAAGCGGTCCGATGGAAGGCATCAGCCGCGGCCTCGGCCGGATGAAATCTTCGTACGGTCTGGCCGTATCCTGCGATATGCCGTTCCTCGATTTTAGGGTTTTGCGCTTTTTACTGGCCGCTGCGGCAAAAAATCCTGCCCTGCGGGCTGTGCTGCCGCGCACGGAACGCTGGCAGCCGCTGGCGGCGCTCTATCACCGCGATATGTCCGAGACTTTTGCCGAAGCCCTGCAGAGGGGCGACGGCAAGCTCGGCCTCGTCATCGCAGAGAAAACGCACAGCTGCGTTGACTTTCCTGATAATGTGATGTTCTTCAATGTCAATACCATGGCGGACTGGCGTCTGGCCTGCGGCCGCCTGGCTAATGAAGAAAGAAAGGTGCCGCTTGTGACGGTTTCGGCGCCGGCATCGAATACAGGCAAGACGACGTTCATCGAGAAACTGCTGCCAAGGCTCACGGAGCGGGGCATCCGCGTCGGCGTTGTCAAGGGCGACTGCCATGGTTACGATGTCGATGAAGAGGGCAAGGACAGCTGGCGCTTCAAGAAAGCCGGGGCCAGCGGCGTGGCCGTAGTTTCGCCCAAAGGCTATTTTATCGAGCAGCGGACGGAACGGCGGGCGAACCTCGTGGAGATGGCCGGCCGGCTGCAGGACGTTGATCTCGTGCTCATCGAGAGCCGCCGCCACGGCGCAGCACCTGTTGTTTCTTTATTTCGAGATAAAGGTGAACTTGAACTGACGGAAGATACGGCCGCACTCTTTTGCAAGACGCCGCAGGAACTTCGGGGAATTCAGGAATATTCCCTTGATGATGTGGATGCGGCTGTCCGCCTCGTGACTTTCCTGATGGGGAATTAAACGGATGCTGTCATATTAAATTGACATGAGAACACATGAGTGGTATCATACAAACAAGGGAATGAAGTACTCCCGCAATTGAGAACTTGATTGAAATTGCTAAACAGCTGGTGACTTCTATATGTTCAACAGAAGTGTCAGCTGTTCTTTTCTTGCCTGGACTGCAGACGGATGAGAAGATGCATGAAGAACACGGTTCAGAAAAGATGGAGGTCTTGTCATGAAATCACGAAAAAAAATATCCACTGCGATGACGTTTATTCTGCTGTTCGGCGTCGTCAGCTTGTTTTCGGATATGACACACGAAGGCGCGGACAGCATCCGCGGCGCTTATCTATCGATTATCGGTGCTTCGGCAGGCACGATTGGTTTTATTTCCGGTCTGGGCGAGCTCATCGGCTACTCACTGCGCTATGTATTTGGCCGCATCTGCGATAAGACGCGCGAGTACTGGCGCATGACGATTCTCGGCTATGTGCTCGATGTCATCTGCGTGCCGGCGCTGGCCCTTGTCGGTGAGCACGGCTGGATTGCCGCCTGCGTCCTGCTGGTATTCCAGAGACTGGGCAAATCCATCAAGAAACCGGCCAAGGACACCATCATGTCGTTTGCTGCAACGCAGGAAGGTGTGGGCAAGAGCTTTGGCATTCAGGAAGTGCTCGACCAGATTGGCGCCTTCCTTGGTCCGGTATTTCTCTACGCCATTCTGCTCAGCAAGACGACAGGCACGACGTTTGAACGTTACAGCTTCTGCTTTGCCATGCTGCTGATTCCTGGCCTGCTCACGCTGTTTTTTCTTATCCTGACGAAATGGAAATTCCCGAATCCGGACCAGTTTGAACCAGAGCCGAAAAAATATATTCCCTTTCATATGCAGAAGCATTTCCGTTTCTATATTGCCGGCATCGGCTTTTTTGCGTTTGGCTTCATCGATTATGCCATCATTGCGATGCATGTAGTGCGGACGTATATCGAGCCTGCAGGAGGCTCACTGCTGACACAGGAAAATCTGCCGCTGCTCTATGCCCTGGCCATGCTGGTCGATGCGGTGGCAGCCCTGTTCTTTGGCCTTCTTTATGACAAGAAGGGCATGAAGGCATTGGTCTTTTCCACTCTTTTATCTGCGCCGTTTGCTGTCTTTATCTTCGGTGCACATTCCTTTGCCGCACTGCTGCTGGGCGTCATGCTTTGGGGCGTCGGCATGGGAGCGCAGGAATCCATCCTCAAGGCCGTGGTGGCAAGGATGGTACCTAAGGCAAGCCGTGCTACGGGCTATGGCGTCTTTGAATGTTCCTTTGGTATTTTCTGGTTCCTTGGCAGCTGGCTCTTAGGGCTGCTTTATGACTGGAATCTGACGCTGATGATTGCGGTATCCGTTCTTACCCAGATGGCAGCAGTGCCGTTTTACCTCAAAGTGGACAGAGAATTTCGGCGCAGCGCGTAACTTCTTTGCTTGAATCCATGAAATCACGATGTGATATCTCGTACTCTTGTGGTGATATATGTCACTGTTTTATTTTGAGGAGAGATGTCATCTCGTGATTTTTTTGTACGCGTACAATTTTTCGCAAATTATACGATTTTTATCATGATTTGCGCTCTTTTGCGGGAATTTGTGTGAAAAAAGTTGTTTACGAAAGCAAGTAAACGTGGGATAATAGCATTATAATATAAAACATGTATAAACAATAAAATTGTTTTATATATTATAGGGGGGATTTATGATGAAGGCGAGAGAAGATGAACTCATCGATTATCCGGTCATTCGCTACGTAAGTCAGCAGGATTCTTTCATTGACGACCACAAGTACACGTCGATGGAATGTTATCTTGACATCAATTTGAATGGCAGACGTTTCACGACATCGTTCTGTTCACCGGGAGACCATGTGGATTTGGTTATCGGAATCTTGGCACAAATGGGACAGATTCGCAGTTACGACGATATCGTCAGCCTCGATATCGATGAAGAAGCACTGCAGGCTGAAGTCGTGACGACGGAGCTGGCACAGGTCTGGGCCGCGAATCACGCCAATGACCCGCGTTATTTCCGTGCACGCGAAATCCTTGACTGCGAGCCGGAAAAAATCTTTGAACGCCCGCGCGACGTGCGCTTCAAGGCCAGCGATATCCTAGCCTGTGCTGATAAGCTGCTGGCGGAACTCGCAGCGACGCACGAAAAGACGAATGGCGTGCACAGCGGCATCATCTGGGACCAGCAGGCAGAAAAGATTCTCGTCTTCCGCGAGGATATCGGCCGCCACAATGTCTTTGACAAGCTCTACGGCTGGACACTGCGCCATCATATCGATATCACGGATAAAATCATCATCTTCAGCGGCCGCTGCTCTTCTGAAATGATGATGAAGCTCGGCCGCATGGGCATTTCGACGGTAGCCGCGAAATCTGTGCCGACGACGCTTTCTTTGGCTCTGGCTAAGAAGCTCGGCATCACGCTGGTCGCCCGCATGGCACCGGGCAGTTTCTGCGTCTATACAAATCCAGAACGCATCATTTGCTGAGCCGTAAATTTTTTTTACGATAGTTGATAAATATTATATATGTGTGCGTGTAAATACAATTTACATACATTATAGCTAACATAAAGGAGAGAGATACGATGGATTTGAGCAGACGCGATTTTCTCAAGGCGGCTGGTATTGGCGGCCTCAGTCTGGCATTCTCCAGCCTCGGTTTTGACCTGCAGGAGGCCAAAGCGGCGGCACATACGTTCAAACTCAAGGGAGCACGTGAGTTCACGTCAATCTGCCATTTCTGCGCCTGCGGCTGCGGCGTCGTCGGCTATGTCAAGGATGGCAAGCTCATTCAGCTCGAAGGTGCGGTAGACAGCCCAATCAATCGCGGCGCACTCTGCAGCAAGGGGCTTGGCTATGCGACAATCCCAAATTCCAAGCAGCGCGCAACGAAGCCGTTGTACCGTGCACCGGGCAGCGACCACTGGGAAGAAATCAGCTGGGATGAGGCCATTGACCGCGCGGCCAAGGCCATGAAGAATGCCCGCGAAAAGGGCTGGAAGCAGACTGAGGAGATTGACGGACAGACGTATGAAGTCCGCCGTACCGACGGCCTTTCCTTCATCGGCGGTTCGCAGATCAACAATGAGGAATGCTATCAGAACATCAAGATGGCCCGTGCTCTTGGCGTCGTTTACATCGACAATCAGACGCGCGTCTGCCATGCCAATACGCCGCCGGCCATGAGTGCTGCGTTTGGCCGCGGCGCCATGACGAATCCGTGGGGTGACCTCAAGAATACGAAGCTTGTATGGATTGAAGGCTCGAATCTCGCGGAATGCCACCCAATGGGCCTCAAGAACGTCATGAAGGCACGCGAGCAGAACGGCACGAAAATCGTTCATGTCGATGTGCGTTATACGCGCACGTCGAAGATTGCGGATGATTTCTTCCAGCTGCGTCCGGGCACGGATATCGCGTTTATGGGCTACATCATCTCGCAGATGCTCGAGACGGGCAAGTTCAATAAAGATTATGTCCTGCGCAATACGAACGCTGCCTGCCTGCTGCGCGATGATTTCAAGTTTGACGATGGCCTGTTCTCCGGCTTTGATGAAGCGAAAAAATCGTATACGAACACGGAGACGTGGGGTTATGCCCTCGGCGCCGACGGCAAACCGCAGAAGGCCAATGATCTCTTTGCGCCGAATACGGTGCTTTCGCGCCTGAAAGAATTCTACGGCCGCTATACGGTCGAGATGGTTTCGAATGTCACGGGCATGCCGGCGGAAGATATCCAGCGTGCGGCTGGCATCTGGGTCAATCATGAAGGTCCGGCTATCATCATGTACGCTCTTGGCATGACGCAGCATACAATTGGCACGCAGAATATCCGCTGCTTCACGATTATGCAGCTGCTTAAAGGCAACATCGGCATCCCGGGCGGAGGTATCATTGCCATGCGCGGACAGCCAAATGTACAGGCCTCGACGGACTTTGGCATTGAGTTCAACATGCAGCCGGGCTACCTTGTCGCTCCGACGCACAAGACAAACACTTTGGCAAAGTGGACGGATGCTTATGGCACATTCCGCCGCAAATGGTACGTCAATATGACGAAAGCATGGTTTGGCGAGCATGCAACGGCCGAGAATGACTACGGCTTCAATTACGGCGCCATCCGCAACGCCAATCATCCGGATTCCATCTATGCGATTTTCGAGGACGCCTACCGCGGCACGATGCATGCCCTCTATCTCTGCGGCCAGAACCCGCATGTCACGAATGCCAATGCCGGTATGGTCCATGACGGCCTCTGCAGGATGGATTCGCTCATTGCACAGGATATCTTTGTCAACGAGACCGCGGAGTTCTGGAACCGTCCGGGCGACAATCCTGCCGATATCCAGACCGAAGTCATCTTCTTGCCGGCCTGCTCGTACTTAGAGCGCGAAGGCTCCATCACAAACTCGATGCGCCTCATCCAGTGGCGCATGAAGGGACCGGATACACTCGGCGACTCCAAGCCGGATTATGAAATCAATGATATGCTCTGGAAACGCATCCGCGAACTCTATCAGGATTCTACGGACCCGAAGGATGACCCCATCAAGTTCATGACGTGGAATTATTCCAAGGAACATTACCTCGAGGATGTCATGAAGGAAATCAGCGGCTATGATGTTGCGACGGGCACGGTTGTCAATGGCATCGGTGAGCTCAAAGACAACGGCGAGACAGCTTCCGGCATGTGGATTTATGCAGGCTACTATGGCCGCGAGGGCAACATGACGGCGCGCCGCGGTCAGGAAGACCCGGGCAATGTCGGCATTTTCCCGAAATTTGGCTGGGCGTGGCCGGACAACATCCATATCCTCTACAACCGTGCTTCGTGCCTTGCCGATGGTTCGCCAGCGGATAAAGAACATCCGCTCGTCTGGTGGGATGCAGCCGCCGGCAAGTGGACGGGCTACGATGTGCCGGATGTCGGCAATCGCCAGCAGGGACCGGATACACCGGCAGGGCAGAAGCCGTTCCGCATGAACGGTGAGGGCATTGCGCGCATTTACGCCGCGCCGTACAAGGACAAGAATCCGGACGGCACGACGCGCGATGCTTCGTCGACGCCGGTCGACGGTCCGATTCCGGAGCATTACGAGCCGTTCGAGAGTCCGACGCACAATGCCATGCATGAAAACGACAAGGCACAGCACAATCCGTGCATTAAATACCCGCGCCTGCCGGAAAAACAGCCTATCGGCACGAAGGATAAGTTCCCGTACGTGCTCTGCAGCTCGGGCATCGCAGAGCATTGGTGCTCGGGTACGGTTACGCGCAACATCCCATGGCTCAATGAACTCGTCAAGGAGAACTTCGTAGAGATCAGCGAACAGCTCGCCAAGAAAATCGGCGTCAAGGCTGGTGACAAAGTCAAAGTCAGCTCGGCACGCAGCGAGATTACGGTCAAGGCCATGGTCACGAAGCGCGCACAGCCTCTCGTGGTCAACGGCGAGGAGACGCATATGGTCTGGATGCCGTATTCCTTTGGCTTCAAGGGCCTTTCGACGGGGCCGAGCACGAACTATCTGACGAACGATGCCCTTGACCCGAACTCCGAAGAGCAGGAATTCAAGGCCTGCCTTGTCAATGTTCAGAAAGCCTGAGGTAGTATGGTATGAAATCAGCTAACATGAAAAAATGGGATGCTTATTTTGCACAGCATGACTATCTCCGCCAGACCGCTGGCTGGCAGCTGGCTTTTGAGCATTTTCTTGAAGAAATCATATCTCCTGTGGATTTTCCTGCGCAGGCAGAGTGGCAGGCCCTGACCAAAGAGGGGGTGCCGCTGCTGCAGAATGAAGAACTGCAGCAGAAGGTGGCAAAAGCAGCGGCGGAAAATCTTTACAGAGCTGTCGATGCTGTTTTTGACAATACGTCACTCAAGCTGCCCGACGCCATGGAAAAATCCTTTGCAGCCATCCGCCTCTGGGCAGCCGGAGCCGAGCCGGAAGCATGCCGGCAGTTCTTCACTCTGCTGCTGCGGCAGGATGACCGAGGTCTTTCTGACTTGGCAACAGCACATCATCTGGGGGAGACGAGCCTGCGCCTTTTGGGCTGGGGCATTCTTTCTGCTCTGGTCCCTGCGGTAGCCAAAGATGTTTCTGCCTGGGAAGAGCTTGGCTGGAAGCGCAATTACTGCCCGGTCTGCGGACGTCAGCCGGTTCTTGCGGTCCTGCGCAAAGAGCAGGAAGGCCGCGCGCGCTTCCTCGTCTGCGATGGCTGTCATACGGTCTGGCCGTATGCACGTGTCGGCTGTGCTTACTGCGGCAATGAAGACCTGAAGAAGATGCAGGTGCTGGAGCCTGAAGGGGAAGAAGCGATGCGTCTTGATGTCTGCGATGTCTGCCATTCCTACCTGAAGACGTATCAGGGGAAGGATGAACATGGGGAAGAAGAGATTTATCGTCATGACTGGGCAACGCTTCATCTCGATATTCTGGGCTCAGAGAGAAATCTCGTGAAGAAGGGCAGCATACTGCTGGCCTCGGCAGAAGGGGAGGAAAAGTAACATGGCACAAGAAATGGCAATGCTGCACGATATTGCACGCTGCAGTGCCTGCAGGGCCTGCATGGTCGCCTGCAAGCAATGGCATGAACTGCCGGCAGATATGTCAACTCCGTTTGAGGGACAGTATCAGTCCCATGCGGACCTCACACCGACGACCTGGACGCTCATCCGCATGACGGAACGCGTCGATGCGCAGAAGAAATTCCATTGGGATTTTGTCAAAACACAGTGCATGCACTGCGGTGATCCCGCCTGCGCGAAGGGCTGTCCTGAAGAAGCCATTGACAAGCTGCCGACAGGCGCAGTCGTCATCAATCCGGAAAAATGCGTCGGCTGCGGCTACTGCGTGGCCAACTGTCCGTTTGGCATTCCGAAAATCAACAAAGAGACGCATAAATCGACCAAGTGCGACCTCTGCTTCGACCGCATCGAAGAGGGCATGACGCCTTCGTGCGCGAAGACCTGCACGGCGGATGCCCTGCAGTTTGCGCCGTATGAGGAAATCGAGGAAATCGCACGCCAGCGTGTGCAGGAGCTCAAGAATGATGGTTATCCGGATGCCAATGTATTCAATCCGCAGGGTGTCGGCGGTGTACATATGATTTATGTACTGCCGGAAAAACCAGAGACGTACGGCTTCAAGCCGCAGGCGGCTACGCCGAATTCCATCGATGTCTGGAAAGACATCGTACGCCCGCTCGGCAAGCTCGCCGGTGCCGGTGCTGTTGTCGGCGTCCTGGGGCTGGCTGCCGTCAAAGGCATGATGGGCAAGAAGAATGATGATGACCATGGGAAGGGGGAGCACTGATGTCAGAACGTACACCTTACATCAAACGCCATAAGAAGGGGTTCATTTACTTCCATTGGGTCAATGCAGTCACTTTTTTCCTGCTGTTTCTGACGGCGATGCCGCTTTACACGAACAAGTTTCTGTTCCTTTATGAAACTTTCGGCGCAGAGACACTGCAGACCTGTCACCATGTCCTCGGTGTCATCTTCCTGCTCAACCCGATTGTCGCTTTGCTCTTCACGGCACGCAGCGGCGTCTTGACGCTGATTCGCGAGGTCCTGCGCTTTGACAGGGATGATATTAAATTCCTCGTCAAATTCCCCGCAGAGCTCATTGGCAAAGAGCCTAAGGATATGCCGAAGCAGGGCTTTTACAACGGCGGCGAACGCATGAATATCCTGTTGCAGGCTCTTCTGTGGCTGGGCTTTGTCGTCTCGGGCCTGACGCTCTGGCTCGGTGCCGGCCATATCTCACCGGCCATCCGCACGTGGATGATTCCGCTGCACAGCCTTTGTGCCGGTCTTGGCTTTGCGGCTGCCATCGGCCATATCTATCTGGCCATCGGCGTCAATCCCGATTCGTTCCACGGCATGCGCGACGGCACGGTCAAAGAGAACTACGCGAAGCATCATCATGCGAAATGGACGGACCAGCTCGAAGCTGAGGGCCGCCTCGAACGCGAGCTTAAATGAGTCCGTGGTTTAACCGTAGAATTTGATATACCATAAACTAAAATCCTGCCATTTTTTGTGGCAGGATTTTTTTACCCTTCGGCGAAAAAGAATATATGGTTATCTATGGCATTCTACAACATCATGCAGACAATCCAGAACAAATGGAATAACAGATATCCAGTAGATTTTGCAAAAAGGTAAGAAGGAAGGGATCATCATGATCTGCAGAAAATGTGGCCGTATGCTGGAATCGGGGACGCGGGTCTGTCCCTTCTGCGGTGAACCGGCGACACTGGCGGCGAGTCCTTTGCAGAAAGGCATGCCGGAGCTTGTTTTATTGAAAGAATTGGCGCCTGTGCCAGCGACGCGTCAGGAGACGATTGAAGAATTAAGACGGCTGGAGCCGTATTTTGAAGAACTGGGAGATAAGTACGCGACGCTGTCGGACCTGTGGCTCAAGGCAGCCTGCTGGGACCCGCCTTCCAAGCAGCGCTGGGCCTTTGGGAGTTTCCTTCTGGCATTGGTGCTCTACCTTATCGTGGGCATTCATCTGCCGCCGCTCGCTGCCCTGATTTTCCTGGCACTATGGGGGCTGATTTATTACTTCGGTTATAATAATTCTCTCAAGAAGTACGAAACGTATAAATTCCAGACCGAATATTCCATCCGCAAACTCGAAAATGAAATCCGCAGACATTATAATGAAGCAAAGGACTGCTTCCTGCCGCTCGATTATACGGCGCCATCTGTTCTTTATGAACTTTTGGCGGGGCTGGATTCGGGCATGATTGCTTCATTCGAGGATTATCGCATCAACAATTGAGCACGGCGTACAAAAATACCGCATCTTTGGATGCGGTATTTTTGTGGTATTGTTTAATGAGGGAAGGATATAGGATAGGTTAGGTCAGCCTGTGACCCAGGAGACAAAATAGATGCAGAGCGGGATGGTCACACAGGCGATGCCGATGACATCGATGTAGACGCCCGTTCGGATCATCTTGGTAATCGGAATGTAGCCCGAAGCGTAGACGATGGCATTTGGCGGCGTCGAGACCGGCAGCATGAAGCCGAGCGATGCCGAAAGGGCAATGGCGACGGAAACAGGAATCGGGCTGATGCCGGCCGAGACGGCAGCGGTGATGGCCAGCGGGCCAATCATGTTGGTCGCGGCCGTGTGGCTCGTGAGCTCAGAGAGCAGCAGGGCCATGACGGAGAAAATTGCGACCATGGCAATCGGGGAGGGGCTGCCGCCCATCATGGCGATGATGGCATCGCCGACCCATTTGGAGAGGCCCGTCTTGTACATCATGCCGCCCATGGCGAGACCGCCGCCAAAGAGAATCAGCGTGCCCCACTCGATGCCGTCCTTGGCATCTTTCCAGCTCAGCGTGAACTCGCGTTTCTTGAAGTCAACTGGAAGCAGGAAGAGCAGCAGGGCACCAATCATGGCCGCAGCGGCCTCAGGGAACAGGCGGTTGTACATCTTGAGAATCGGCGTGCCGCTGCCATAGACGATGGAGAGGATGCCCGGCAGAATCCAGAGCACGACGGCCACAGCAAAGCAGAAGACCGTATTTTTCTGTGCGCGCGTCCAGCTGCCGAGCTCTTTGAGCTTATTCTGGATGAACGTCTCGGCACCGTCGATTTTTTCGACATCCGCGGGGAACATGCGGATGAGCACGACGTAAGCAATGACGAAATAAGCAACCATAGCGATGAGGCCCCAGGTCATCCACTCAAAGAAGGAAACCTGAATATCCGTCATCTGGTCAAGGAAGCCGAGCATGATGAGGTTCGGCGGGGTGCCGATTGGCGTCAAAACGCCGCCAATCGAGCAGGCATAAGCGGTCATGAGCATGAGGCCCGTGGCGTATTTATAATCGTGGAGGTCAATCTGGCGGCCATTGACGGCAAACATCTCTTTGATGGAGGCGAGCAGGCCGAGGCAGATGGGGAACATCATGGCAGCTGTGGCCGTGTTGCTGACCCAGCCGGAGCAGAGTGCTGCGGCAAGACCTGTGGCGAGGAAAATGCGGCGCGGATTGGAGCCAACCCAGGACCTCGAGAGCAGCCAGTAGGCAAAACGCTTATCGATGCCGTGCGTCATCATCGCCTTGGCGAGGATAAAGCCGCCCATGAACAGGAAAATCATGGGATTGGCAAAGGCGGCAAAGGCCATGCTGACAGGCACGACGCCGGTGATGACCGCGAGTGTCGGGCCAATCAGCGACGTCACGGGGATGGGAACGGGCTCGGTAATCCACCAGAGCGCGACGAGTACCATAATGGATAAGAGCTTATGAGCTTCAAGGGTCAACCCGTCAATCGGGGTAAAGAATACGAGCAGGGCTAGGATGGGGGCGCCGAACAGGCCAATCGTGCGGCGGCGGCGGTCAAAGACCTGCTCCGCGCGCTTGACAGCCAGCGCTTCCTGGTTGATCTTGTTCATGGATATTCCTCCTTCGATGTAGTAGTGGATTGACTGCGTAAGTCAGAACTGTGTTATGTATCTTATGATACAGAAATATCAGAACTTTATCAATAGCAAAATGGCATTCAAACGATTCTGTTTAGGAATAGTTGAATGCCATTCGATTATATTCTATATTTACTTATACGTCATCTTTCAGATAGCGTTTATCGAGGAGGTCTTTTACCGTACGCTGCTTGTTGTTCTCTATATAGCGATGGATGAAGATATTCGGGATGGCCACGCCGATTGCAATGCCGATGATGA
>USAK01000035.1 GCA_900552565.1 uncultured Selenomonas sp.
CTAATGTAACGCATAAAGTACCGTGGGTCGCACGGGAATCTACGCCTGTGGAGAGCGTGTAAGCCGCCACAACTCTTCAGAGTCAGTGGTGCTGTTCTCGTTGAAGCAGGAAGCCCCTGCCTCTATAGGCGGGGGTACGTTCACTGAAAAAAGGTTCGATCTTAGCGATGACAGCCATAACAATGACAGCTGCGCTGATGTGTGGGGAATGCTCCGCAGCTTCTGTCAATCTGTTTGCTGATGTGCCGAAAGACCATTGGTCCTACGATGCAATCGAGACGCTGGCGCAGGATGGCGTGGTAGATGGTTATGGGGATAACACCTACCGCGGGGATAAAGCCATCACGCGCTACGAGATGGCCCGGATGGCCGCCAAGGCCATGGCAAGAACGGATGTTTCGGCTGCGGACCGCAGCGTCATTGATAAGCTCGCCGCGGAGTTCTCGGCAGAGCTCGGGAACCTTGGTGTCCGCGTGGCAACCCTTGAGCGCAATGCCGACAGAGTCAAATGGAACGGCGTCATGGAGTACACGTATACGAGCACGCATCACGATACGCAGGACCCGTCCCATAAGACGAAGCATAATGATGACGACCTGTTGTTCCGCTTGGAACCGAATGCTGACCTTGGCAGCCATTGGTCGGCTCATGCCCGTCTCGATGCACAGACGAAGCTGCAGAAGGATTCGGGCGTGCGCGGCTGCGAAAAAGTCGAGTTCAAGCGCGTCTGGGCCGAGGGACGTTTCCCGGATTGGACGGTCAAAGTCGGCAAGATTCGTCCTGCTGATTGGCAGGTATTTCAAGGGCAAGGATATCGTCGCTGACAGGGATGCTGAAAAGCTGTTCGGCCGCGTGGATTTCTTCTTCTAAGATAAGAAAGAATCAGGCGGAATCGCTGTAAAGGGCACTGATGCACGGAGAAGCATCGAAAATCCATGACGCAAAGGGGGATTATGATGAAAAAAATCATAGGAGCAGTCTTAGCAGTGCTGCTCGTGCTGGCAGGGGTCTGTTACGATTATATCGGTGAGCATCAAAAGAATAATGCCGCGGGAACGGCGGAAGCACAGCAGACTCAGCAGGAAAATGAAGACCTGACAAAGTCACCGCTTGATGGCAAAGCCGCGCCGAAACTCGCGCTCAAGGCATTGGACGGTAGGGACGTGACGATAGACGGGACAAAAGACAACACGATTTATGTGCTGAACTTCTGGGCCACGTGGTGTCCTCCCTGCCGTGCCGAACTGCCGGAAATCCAGAAATTTGCTTCAGCGAAACACGAGCATGTGAATTTCTATGCCATCAATATGCAGGAGAGCCCTGAAAAGATTCAGAGCTTCCTGAAGGAAAATGGCTATGAGCTGCCGGTGCTGCTGGATCCCGAGGACAAGGCGGCTTCGGATTATCTGGTGAAGTACATCCCAACCACGCTGATCATCGATGCGAAGGGCATCGTGCGCTATCAGCAGGTCGGCAGTACGACCCAGGAAAAGCTGGAGTCGGAAATTGAGAAACTGAAGGCAGAGGAAAAATAAACCGATGCAGGAGGTATCTTTCTTTATGGCCGTGCTGGCGGGGTTCATTTCTTTCGCTTCGCCCTGCGTTGTGCCGATGCTGCCGGTATTTTCGATGCTGCTTGTCCAGTCCGATGGGGAAGCGGCAGGACATCGCTATATGATGGTCACGTCTTTTCTGGCGGGCTTTACGCTGATGTTTGTGCTGATGGGAGCGACAGCTTCCTGGCTTGGACAGTTCCTGCTGCTGCATGGTGAGGCCATGCGGCGCATCGGGGCTGTACTGATGATTATCATGGGAGCTTTTATGGCGGGGATCCTTCATTCTTCTATCCTCTCACGCGAATGCCGCCCGCTGCTCTCGCCTAAGCTCAGGGGGCTCGGTCTCTTCGGCACATTCTTACTCGGTGCTGCGTTTACACTGGGCTGGACGCCCTGCACGGGCCCTGTTCTTGCCGTCATCCTCTTTTACGCCGGACAGACGGCGAAGGTATGGCAGGGGGCATGGCTGCTTTTTGCCTATGCCCTTGGCTTTGCTGTGCCGTTCTTCCTTTTGACGGCCGTCTGGCAGAACTGCCTCGTGCGCCTGCGCGTGGTCTATGCCTGGCTGCCAAAGCTTCAGGCCGTATCGGGCTATGTGCTGATTCTCTTTGGCCTGCTCGTCTGGTTCAATGAAATCAATCGGCTGGTTGGCTGGCTTTGGCAGTTCTTCCCAGGTATGTGATGCTAAATTTTCCATTCGTTAAGCAAAAGTCTCTAAAATCTCAATGAAGCGGTGGCTCTTCCTCTGCTTCATTGAGATTTTTGTTTGTGTTTTATTTGCGGGGATAAAAAAAGACCGGAAGCATTTTGCTTCCGGTTCTATGGGGAAAATCAGGACTCAACGGCGAGAATGCCGTAGTCGCGAAGTTTCGTTTTATCAATTTCATCGTTGTAGAAACGGTCGTTGCTCATGACATTGCCGACGCGAATGAGTGTCTTGGCGCCGTATTCCGTGATGAGCTCTTTCGTGTAGATGGAGATGGATGGAATGCCCATGCCCGTGCTCTGGACGGAAATGCGTTTGCCCTTGTAAAGGCCGGTGTAGCCGAGGACGTTGCGGATATTGCTGTAGCATCTTGCGTCGGTCAGAAAGGTCTCGGCGATGTGTTTGGCGCACAGCGGGTCTCCCGACAGCAGGACGCGCTCAGCAATTTCTCCTCGTTCGGCGGCAATATGTGGTGTACTCATTGGTGTACGCTCCTTTCTTTTTCTATGTCTTTATTCTATACTGAAAGAAAGGCGCAAAACAGGACGCGTGGCACTTTTGAGAATTATTTCGTAAGGAAGTGATTTGTTTGGAATTGCTGGAAGCACTGAACAACATGCCGGAGGATATCGCACGCTCCGTGCATAAGAAGAAAGTCTCGAAGGGAAACGTCCTCATGCAGAAGGGGGACCCGGTCAAATTCATCTACGTTTTGCTCAGCGGCAAGGTGCAGATCCGTAAGGATTATCTCGATGGACGCCATTACATCTTTGCGACGCGATACGGAGTTTTTCTTCACGGTGGCGCGCATCTTTGCCGATGCCGTCGGCGCGACGATGACGCAGCTCGGCAATATCAAGTACATTCCGGCGCAGGAGCGCCTGTCCTCGTATCTTCTGGCCGAGACGCAGGATATGGGCCGCGAGATGGTCATCAAGACGACGCGCTGCCAGATTGCCGATGAAATCGGCATGAGCATCCGCACACTGCAGCGCTGCATCGACAGTTTTGTGGAACAGGGCTATATCGGCCTGTTCCATGGCAAGATATGCCTGACTGCGGCACAGCGGCAGAGACTGCTGACAGAAATGGCAGAAGCATAGAAAGGGGCAGGAATATGGCAGAGGAAATTGAACGCAAATTTCTCGTAAAAGAAGGCTGGCAGCCGCAAAATAAGGGCACGCGCATCGCGCAGGGCTACCTCTCGTCGGCGCCGGAACGCACCGTGCGCGTGCGCATTCGCGGCAGCAAAGGCTATCTGACGGTCAAGGGGAAGAACACGGGGATCCGCCGCGCTGAATTTGAATACGAGATTCCCCTCGCCGATGCTGAGGCGATGCTGGCACTCTGCGAGACGCCGCCTGTGGAAAAAACGCGCTATCTTGAGGATTACGCAGGCTTTACCTGGGAAATTGACATCTTTGCTGGGGCCAATGCAGGCCTCAGGGTCGCGGAAATCGAGCTGCCGGCAGAGGATACGGCCTTTAAAAAGCCAGACTGGGCCGGTGTGGAAGTGTCGGGCGATGCCCGCTACTATAACTCGAGTCTGAGTCTCCATCCTTATCAACAGTGGGCTGCGGATAAGAAAAAATAAACATAGGGATATCCACAGGCAGAGGTGGGAAAAGTCACAGGCTAAAACCCAAGATATGGGAATAGTGGACAACTTCATGCGTATATATGGGGTTATCCACGGACTTATCCACATTATCCACAGATTTTTGGTGAATCTGGAGAAATATTTAACCACAATACGCACAAGGGGCTGTATATATTATAGTAGGAAAGTGAAAAGAAAGGAGTGTCCCAAGGGAGATATCCACAGTTGTGGATTTCTTTGTGGATAAAAAATTTACATGATATTAACATCGGAAGAACTTCTGCTGCGTCTCGTCCTGTCCTGCATCCTCGGCGGCATCATCGGCTATGAGCGTCAGGCAAAGCGCAAATCCGCCGGCCTGCGCACGAATATGCTCGTCTGCCTCGGCTCGTGCCTCGTCATGATTATGTCGCAGAGCATCTATGCCGAAGTCGAGGGGCATACGAATGCGGACCCTGCAAGACTCGCGGCGCAGGTCGTCAGCGGCATCGGCTTTCTCGGCGCCGGTGCCATCATGAAAGAGGGGCTGACGGTCACAGGACTCACGACGGCGGCCTGCCTTTGGGTCGTCGCAGGCGTAGGCCTGGCCGTGGGCGGCGGCTTCTATCAGGGGGCGCTGCTGACGACAGCTCTCGTCTTCGTGACGCTCGGGACCCTGTCGCGCCTTGATGAATGGGTCGACCACGAGACGAATTTTTCTCTGTCGGTGCATACCATCGACAAGCCGGGACAGCTGCTGCTCATCAATAACTGCCTGGAGGAAATGAACCTTCATATCCGCAGCATCAAGGTCAAGGGCGAGGATATTGAGGAGAGCGAACGCGAGAAGGGCAGGAGGCACCTGCTCTATATCGACCTTGAGGTCTACAATCCCAAAGGCATCAAGGGCGTCATCGTGGCCGACGCTGTGCGCAGCCTCGAGGGGGTTCAGCGCGTCGACTTGGCCTGAAATAAAAAGAAAAAAGCAGATAAAAAGAACGTCCCTGCAAGTACCGGACTTGCGGGGACGTTTTTTATCTGCAATGTGATGTTAGGCGGTCAGCTTATGCCTCTTCGCCGTTTTTGAGCGGCTTTTTGAGAATCGAGAGGATAATGCAGCCGACGACAGCACCGACGAGAATCGATACGAGGTACATCAGCGGGTTGCCGATGGTCGGTACGACGAAGATGCCGCCGTGCGGTGCGCGCAGCGTGCAGTCAAAGGCCATCGTCAGGGCACCCGTGACGGCCGAGCCGATGACGCAGGACGGGATGACGCGCAGCGGGTCAGCTGCGGCAAACGGGATAGCACCCTCGGTGATGAAGGAAAGGCCCATGACGTAGTTCGTGACACCAGCCTTGCGCTCGCTTTCTGTGAAGCGGTTCTTGAAGAACGTCGTGCAGAGAGCGATGGCGAGAGGCGGGACCATGCCGCCGGCCATGACGGCAGCCATGACGTGGAATTCACCGGAAGCCAGCAGGCCCGTGCCCGTGACATACGCAGCTTTGTTGATTGGGCCGCCCATGTCGACAGCCATCATGCCGGCGACAATCATGCCCATGAAGATGCGGGCGGACGGGTCCATGTTCTTCAGGGTCTCGACCATCCAGCTGTTGATAGCGGAAACTGGCGGAGCGATGATGAACAGGCTGATGAAGCCCATGATGAGGATGCCGAAGAACGGATAGATGAGCATCGGCTTGATGCCTTCGAGCGACTCTGGCAGACCCTTCGAGATTTTCTTGAGGAAGTTGACGATGTAGCCGCCGAGGAAACCAGCGATCAGGGCACCGAGGAAGCCGGAGCCTGTCGTGCCGGCGAGAGCACCGCCGACAAAACCTACGGCAAGGCCCGGACGGTCGGCAATCGACATGGAGATGAAACCAGCGAGGACCGGCAGCATGAAGCCGAACGACGCACCGCCGATATCCTTGAAGAATTTAGCGAGCGGCGTGTTGGAACCGAAGTTCTTCGGGTCGATGGAGTAATCATCGAACAGGAAGGCGAGGGCGATGAGGATACCGCCGCCGACGACGAACGGCAGCATGTGGGAAACGCCGTTCATCAAATGTTTGTAAATCTGGCGGCCGAGGCTCTCGCCCTGCACGTCAGCAGCGCTCTCTTCCGTGTCGGAGCCCGAAGCGTGGTAGACAGGAGCTTCGCCTGCAAGGGCGCGGTCGATGAGCTCATCGGCCTTGTTGATGCCGTCGGCAACTTTCGTGATGACGACTTTCTTGCCGTTGAAACGGGCCATGGCGACGTTCTTGTCAGCAGCGACGATGATGCCGTCGGCTGCGGCGATTTCATCATCTGTCAGGATGTTCTTGGCACCGCCGGAGCCGTTCGTCTCGACCTTGATGGAAATGCCGCGTTTTTTCGCGTGCTGTTCAAGGCTTTCAGCGGCCATGAACGTATGGGCAATGCCCGTCGGGCAGGCCGTGACGGCGAGAATCTGGATGTGGTCGCTCGCCGGAGCTTCCTCAGCAGCTTCTGCCGGAGCTTCAGCCTTTGGTGCTTCGAACTTGCCGTCTTCCTTGAGGTCGATGAGGTGCAGGAATTCTTCTTTGGATTTTGCAGCAATCAGGGCTTCTTTGAAGTCCGGGTCCATAATCATCATGGCCAGCTGCTGCAGGATCTGGATGTGTGCGTCGTTGGCAGCATCCGGTGCGGCAATCATGAAGAACAGGCGGGACGGCTTGCCGTCCATGGACTCGAAGTCCATGCCCTCAGGCACCGTCATAGCAGCGAGGCCGGCTTCTTTGACGCCCGTGCTCTTGGCATGCGGCGTAGCGATGCCGTCGCCAAGGCCCGTCGTGCCCGAAGCTTCGCGCGCGAAGACGTCTTTTAAGTACTGGTCTTTGTCGGAAAGATTGCCAGACGCTGCCATGAGGTCAGCGAGCTGACGGATGGCTGACTCTTTGTCAGTCGGCTTTACGCCAAGAGCAATGCTTTCGCTCTTGAGCAAGTCAGTAATACGCATGTATTTCTCTCCTTATCATAAAAATGAAATCATGAATGGATAAATAACTATCAAGCAATGGTCTTGAGCAGAGCCTCAACTTCCGGACGCGTTGCGAGGTTCTCGCTGAACGCGGAAGCCGAACCCGTGGCTACGCCCATATGGAAGGCCGTTTCGAAGTCGCCGTCGGACTCCATGTAGCCCGTGATGAAGCCTGCGACCATCGAGTCGCCGGCGCCGACGGAGTTTATAAGTTTGCCCTTCGGAGCCGGGCTCTTGTAGTGCGTGCCATCGGCCGTCAACAGGATGGCGCCGTCGCCAGCCATGGAAATCAGGACATTCTGAGCACCTTTTTCCTGCAGCTTCTTGGCATACGTGACAATCTCTTCATCCGTCGTGAGCTTGACGCCGAACATATCCCCGAGTTCGTGGTTGTTCGGCTTGATGAGGAACGGATGGTACTTGAGGACGTTCAGCAGCAGCTTCTTCTCGGCATCGACGACGATGCGGATGCCGCGGCCTTCAAGGCGGGCCATGATTTTTTCGTAGATGTCGTCCGGCAGCGTCTTTGGGATGGAGCCGGCGAGTACGAGCGTATCGCCTTCCTGCAGTTTGTCGAGTTTGGCAAAGAGCTCTTCGCGCTTCGCTTCGCTGATGTCAGGGCCCTGACCGTTGATTTCGGTCTCTTTGTCGGCCTTGACTTTGACGTTGATGCGCGTGAAGCCGTTGTCGAGCTGGACGAAGTCATGCTTGACGCCGAAGCCGTCGAGCTGGCGCTTGATTTCCTCGCCCGTGAAGCCTGCCGTAAAGCCGAGGGCCGTGCTCTCATGACCGAGGTTGCCGAGAACAATCGAGACGTTGATGCCCTTGCCGCCGCCTAAGACCTGCTCGTAGTTGACGCGGTTGATTTCGCCGGCCGTGAAGGAATCGAGGCGGACGATGTAGTCGAGCGACGGGTTGAAAGTTACGGTGTAGATCATTCTTCTCTTACTCTCCTTCCAGGATTGTCGTGCAATCCCGATACTTCTTGTCTTGCAGATGTCCGGTGATGATGGTCGCACTGGAGATGTTGGCAAATGTGATGGGCGAAATCTTGTTGAACTTCGACTGGTCGGCCAGCACATAGGCATGCTCACAGCGTGAGAGGGCTTCGCTCTTGACGAGACCTTCGCTCGAATCCGGCGTGGAAAAGCCCGATTTGATGCTGATGCCATTGACACCGAAAAATCCTTTGGTGAAATTGTAGTGTTCCAGATTGTGCAGAGCCTCGGTGCCGATGACAGCTTCTGTTAAAGATTTCAGCCGGCCGCCGAGGAGGAACACCTGGAATCCCTTCAGAGACAGACGTGAGGCATGGGGCAGGCCGTTGGTCACGTAGACCGCCTGCCTTTCCTGCAGAAAATCCACCATGTGGAGCGTGGTCGAGCCGGCGTCGATGTAGACAAAATCTTTGCGCGTCACGAGACTGGCTGCGCGGCGGGCAATGGCGATTTTTTCTTCCGTACATTGACTGTTCTTGGTCGGCATGTCCTCTTCCATGGCCGTGTAGTTGTTGTCGATGGCCGTGGCCCCGCCGTAGACCTTGTAGAGCAGCCCTCGTTTGTGGAGCTCGGTGAGGTCGCGGCGGATGGTGGATTCTGAGGTGCAAAGAGCTTTGGTGAGCTCTGGTACCGTCACGGCTTTTTTCTCCTTGAGAATGCGGAGGATGGTGACGTATCGTTCTTCCGTAAGCATAGTGTTCACACCTTTCTGTGCTTTCATGATATCATCAAAGTCAATCAAAGTCAATCAAATCCATCAAACAATATGAAGAAATAAGCATAAAGAATTATAAACGCATGGACTTTTCCACGAATGAGCAATACAGAGGGATTTTTGTAACACATCGCCGAAATTTCATGATAAATTCATGGAGCTGTGTATCATTTTCATATATAATGGAACTACAATATCGTAGAAAGTCAATTTTAAACAGGAGGTCGTACATGACAGATATGCATCATTTGCCTGGTACAATAGGGGCCAAGACGGTCATTCAGCAGCACCGCAGGGCTTCGTTTTATGTCAAGAAATATACGATGATCTTTTTGGGTGCGCTGATTGCCTCGATTGGTTTGGAGCTTTTCCTGATTCCGAACAATGTCATCGATGGCGGCATTGTCGGTATCTCCATCATGATGTCGTCCATCACGGGGCTGTCGCTCGGTGTATTCCTCGTGCTGCTGAACATTCCGTTTCTTTATTTAGGATATAAGCAGATTGGCAAGAACTTCGCGGTTGCCACGACGATTGCCATCTGTATCCTGTCGGTCTGGTCGGCGTTTTTTGCCCCCCTGCCGAAGGTCACGGACGACCCGTTCCTCGCAGCAATTTTCGGCGGCATCATCGACGGCCTCGGCGTCGGCCTGATTATCCGTTCGGGCGGCTCTCTCGACGGCACGGAAATCGTGGCCATCATCATGGACAAACGTTCGGTCTTTTCCGTCGGCGAAGTTGTCATGTTCATCAACCTCTTCATCCTGTCGAGCGCGGGCCTGCTCTACGGCTGGGATAAGGCGATGTATTCCCTCGTGGCGTACTTTGTCATCTCAAAGATGATTGACGTCGTCATCAAGGGCCTCGATGAATCGTACGCCGTCATGATTGTCACGAACGAGCACGAGGAAATCACCTCGGCCCTCAATGACCGTCTCGGGCGCGGCGTCACGCTGCTGCACGGACAGGGCGGCTACACTGGTGAAGCCAAGGAAGTGCTCTACTGCGTCGTCACACGACTGGAAGTTGATAAACTCAAGGAAATCGTGCTCGAGAAGGACGAGAACGCCTTCGTTACGATTAATGCCGTACATGATATTGTCGGCGGACGCTTTAAGAAAAAGGCGATACATTAAGATACATTGACTGGGACGATGAAGAAAGGCGCAATGGTCTGGAGGATGAAGTGAATGTCTCTGATTTTCTAGGCGCAATGACGAGGGGGCTGCCGACGCTGCGCGTTTTTGTTCCTTTTCAAGAATAAATTAAAGGCTGAAACATCTTTTAGCCATTTCGTGTCATGTAGCGTCGGCCTGCCCCTCGGCCGCCTTGCGACCGTATCTATCCATCATCGATGTAAACTCCATAACAACGTAACTTAATTCCAAGGAGGTATGTATCATGAGAAAAGTTGCTGCTGTATGTTGTTTCTTTTTGGTGCTGCTGTTATCGGTCACGGCGCTGGCGGCGGAGCGGCAGCCGCAGCGCATTGCGCAGTTTCCTTTGGTCATTGAGAGCTGGCAGCAGCCAAGTTCGGATGTGCAGGATGAACTTGAGGCGAAGATTGACCGCGCGCTGCACGTGCCTCTCAATGATACGCTGAAGGCCGTCGAGTACATCCCTGAAAAGAACTGCCTCGCTGCCTGGGATGAGGTGGAGTCTGGCCTGACGGGCAAAGCGCGCATTAAGGACATGGCCAAGCCGATTGCAGAAAAACTCAATGCCGACCTCGTCGTTATCCCTGTGGTGGCCGGCTATGAGCAGTACACGACCATGAGCTGGTATTGGGACCATGACATGATTCTGCACAGCTACGCGGAAATCCAGCTCGTCGTCTACGACCGCACGACAGACAAGCTCGTCTATAAGAAATCTTCGGATTTCTATGATGACGAATATTCCACGACGGGCACGGCTTCGTACCTGGCCCGCAGCTGCATGGACAATGTCATCCGCGATGCCAATCTGCATGGTTTCCTCTGGCCGCTGGACAGAAATACTTTTTCAAAAGACACAAAATAAGACGGCGGCAATAAAATCTTGATTTTTGTCGATTTTCTGCTTGACAAGTTACATTGTTACACTTATAATGTAAACATATTAATCAGATATGTTTACAAGACAAGAGACTTGCCAATAGAAAGGGGCCGTTATTCATGAGTGAAGAGAGAAAGTATCATTTTGAAACCCTGCAGCTGCACGTTGGTCAGGAACAAGCTGATCCTGCTACGGATGCGCGTGCCGTACCAATTTATCAGACGACGAGCTACGTTTTCCACAATGCCCAGCATGCTGCTGACCGCTTTGCACTCAAGGATGCCGGCAATGTCTACGGCCGTTTGACGAACCCGACGGAAGATATCTTTGCCCGCCGCATCGCTGCTCTGGAAGGCGGCGTTGCTGCTGTTGCTGTTGCTTCCGGCGCTGCAGCCGTTACGTACACGCTCGAGGCTCTCGTTCATCAGGGCCAGCACATCGTCGCTGCTACGACGATTTACGGCGGCACGTACAATCTCTTTGAGCACACGTTCCCAAACTACGGCATCGAGACGACGTTCGTTGACCCGACGAAGGGCGTTCAGGTCTTCGAAGACGCCATCAAGGAAAACACGCGTGCGGTCTATATCGAGTCGGTCGGCAACCCGAACGCCAACCTCATCGACATTCAGGCGGTAGCCGATATTGCGCATAAACACAAGATCCCGCTCGTCGTTGACAGCACGTTTGCTACGCCGTACCAGCTGCGTCCGTTCGAATACGGCGCGGATATCGTTGTTCATTCCGCGACGAAGTTCATCGGCGGCCACGGCACGACGCTCGGCGGCGTTCTCGTCGACAGCGGCAAGTTCGACTGGATTGCCTCGGGCAAATTCCCGCAGTTCGTTGAGCCGAACCCGAGCTACCATGGCATCAGCTTCGCGAAAGACGTCGGCGCTGCTGCTTTTGCGACGTACGTCCGCACGCTGATTCTGCGCGATGAAGGTGCAACGCTTTCGCCGTTCAACGCGTTCCTGCTGCTGCAGGGAACGGAGACGCTGTCGTTGCGCGTTGAGCGCCACGTCGAGAACGCTCTTAAAGTTGTCGACTACCTCGCCAAGAACCCGCATGTCGAGAAAGTCAACCATCCGTCGCTGCCGAACCATCCGGACCACGAGCTCTACAAGAAGTACTTCCCGAATGGCGGCATCTCGATTTTCACGTTCGAAATCAAGGGCGGTGCTGAGGCTGCGAAGAAGTTCATTGACCATCTGAAGGTCTTCAGCCTGCTGGCCAATGTCGCTGACGTCAAGTCCCTCGTCATCCATCCGGCTTCGACGACGCATTCCCAGATGAACGAGCAGGAGCTCGCTGCTTCCGGCATCACGCCGTCCACGATTCGTCTTTCCATCGGCACGGAACATATTGACGATATCATTTACGATCTCGATCAGGCCTTCAAGGCTCTTGATTGAACCGTTTGATATACTTTTCTCTACCCAAGAGAGGGAAGCCACGCAAGTGGCTTCTTTTTTTTGACAAATCTCCTTGTTCGTGCCATCATAAAAGCTGACGGTACGCACTGATGAGGGTGCGACTGTACAAGGAGGAAAAAATGAATAACTACGAAAAGTACCGGCAGGTACAAAAAGAGGCGGCAGCCACGGGGCTGCTGCTGCTCGCCCTGATTGTCTTCTGGATATGCGCGGGTTTTGGGCTCGCGGATGTCCGCATGGAAGTGTTCCATTTGCCCCTCTGGGTATGGACGGCGACCATCGGTGTCTGGCTCTTCGCGATTTGCGGCGTCAAACTGCTGATGACCGCGGTTTTTCGCGATATGAGCCTTGAGGACGAGGAGGCCGGCCATGATGATAAATGAGGGGAATCTTTCGGCACTCTTGCCATTGCTCGTCTTTATGGGCTTTATGGTGGCCATCGGGTTCTGGGTGCGCCGGCAGAATGCCGGCAAGAACTTCGTGCAGACGTACTTTATCGGCAATCACGACCTCGGCGGCTTTGTACTTGCAATGACGACGGTTGCGACGTACAGTTCTGTGAGCTCTTTCGTCGGCGGCCCCGGCATGGCGTGGCAGATTGGTTTTGGCTGGGTCTACATGGCCGTCGTGCAGGTCACGGCGATTTTTCTCGTACTTGGCATTTTTGGCAAGCGTGTGGCCATGCTCTCGCGCCGTTTCGATGCGGTCACGGTCGTCGATATCATCCGTGAGCGCTTTCAGTCGGACGGGCTCGCGGCTCTCTCTGCTTTTATCATCGTGCTGTTCTTCTGCGGTACGATGACGGCCCAGTTTGTCGGCGGCGCCAAACTCTTTGCGACCGTCACGGGCTACAGCTACGAGATGGGCCTTTTGCTCTTCGGCCTCGTCGTCGTGCTCTACACGAGCATCGGCGGCTTCCGCGCCGTGGCCATCACGGATACGTGCTGCGCCGTCATGATGATGATCGGCATTGCTTTGCTTCTGTATTATGTGCTTGACGCGGGCGGCGGCTATGCGGCCATCATGGAAAATATCCATGTGAATCACCCCGAGATGCTCGAGCCGCTGTCGGGCGGCCATATGCCCATTGGGCTTTATCTGACCCAGTGGATTCTCGTCGGTATCTGCACGATTGCATTGCCGCAGTCGGTCGTGCGCGGCATCAGCTACAAGGATACGAAGAGCCTGCATAAGGCCATGCTGATTGGCACGGTCGTTGTCGGCTTCATGAATATCGGCGTCAATTTCACGGGCATCCTTGCCCACGGCGTCTTGACGGGGCCGCTCTCTTCTTATGGCGGCGTTGACTACATCATCCCGAAGACGATTGTCACGGCCCTGCCGCCGGCGCTTGTCGGCTTTGCCATCATCGGGCCGCTCGCGGCGTCCATCTCGACGATTTCGGGCCTCTTGATTGTCGCCTCTTCGGCGCTCGTCAAAGATGTTTATCTGCATCATAAGGAAAAGCAGGGAAGTAAAGTCAGCGACAAACGCCTGCGCATGCTTTCGACGGCAGCGACGGCTGTCATCGGCGTCGCTGTCTTTGTCATCGCACTGACGCCGCCGAGCCTCATCTGGATTATCAATATGTTCGCCTTTGGCGGACTCGAGACGGCTTTTTTCTGGACGCTGCTCCTGGGCCTGTTTTGGAAAAAAGCGAACCGGCTTGGCGCTCTTTTGTCCATGGGCGGCGGTACACTCGCCTACTGCCTGACACAGGGCGTGGGCTTTAAGTTCATGGGCCTGCACCAGATTGTCATTGGCATTACGGTATCTCTGGCCTTTTTCCTGTTGGGTTCGTATCTTGGGCAGCCGCAGGAAGAGCGCGTGCTGCGCGTATTTTTCCCCGAACGGCCGGATGCGAAACAGCGTTCAGAAGAACATGAAGAGCTGAAAGTAGAATGTCTGTTAGAGGGGGGACAAAAATACTTAAAACCGTGACAGGAAATTGGAATTCTTTGTCGAAGCTTATAACAGAATAAAATAAAATTTTAATCTCGATAATATCACGAGAAATCTGCCGACGGCGCTGCTCGTCTGCGAAGCCAAGGAGCATGGCCGGATTCTCTTTGTCAATAAGGCAATGCTTGACCTCTTTGAATGTACGAACACAGGCGATTTTATGGCCTATACGCAGGAGAAGGCAGAAAACATCATTTGGGAATGCGAAAGGGAGCGTATGAGCAGACTGATTTGGCAGCAGGCAGCAGAAGACGCGCTGTCTCGCCTACAAGATCCGTACACTTAAGGGCAACGTCAAGGAGGTCTATTCCATCTGGCGGCAGGCAGACAACCCCAACTACGGCAAGGTATTTTATGCTTCTATTGCAGAATACGGACTTATCTGCGGTCATTTGACAAACGATGATAAGACGACCTGCTGAACCTCATATTCCCAAGCAAAATAAAAAGCCGCTGGCGGCCGTGGGAAATCCCACAGCTGTCAGCGGTTTTATTTGTCTTAGCTCATTTTTTTTAGTTCAGCCTCAGCCTATGAGGAAGAGCTCGCTGAGAAAGACGACGAGGCAGCAGGCCGAGGCAACCTTGAAGAGGCTGGCACCGAACCAAGCAAGGGCGATGCCGAAGACAAGGGCCAATGCGCCGCTCACGGGCGTCTGCGTCGCCTGCGTGATGGCCGGAAACGTCATGACGGCCAGCGTCACGTAGGGCACGTAAAAAAGGAAGGAGCGCAGGAACGTATTCTTGATTTGACCGCGAATCAGCGTCAGCGGCACGATGCGGATGGCCAACGTCACGGCGGACATCAGGAGCAGATAGATGTAGATATTGTGCTGCATCAATCGTTCCCTCCTTTCTGCTGGCCCTGTTTTTCAGGGATGGGGAACAGGGCGGCGCCAATGCCGGCGATGAGGATGGTCAGGATAATTGTGCGCGTGCCCGAGGAAAAGTCGGAGAGCATGGGGGCAATGGAAGCGATGTAGCTCAGGGCAAAACTGGCGAGCACGAGGGCGCCGACGATGCGGTTTTTCTTTGCGGGCGGGATGATGACCCAAAGAAACATGCCATAGAGGGCGACGGATAGGGCACTGACGACGGAGGGCGGCAGGATGTTGCCGGCGACGACGCCAAGGGCCGTGCCGACAGCCCAGCCAGGCAGGGCAAGGGCCATGGCCCCGTAGTTATAGTAGGGATTCAGGAGGCCTTTGCGGGCAATCGTGATGCCGAAAATCTCGTCCGTGACGTCAAAGCCGACGAAAATGCGGTGCCAGATGGACGTGCCGGCCGGGAATTTCTGCGAAAGGGCGCAGCTCATGAGCATGTAGCGGGCATTGGCGACGAGCGTAATCAGGATGATTTCAAGGTACGGCGCATCGGCGGCAATGACCGTAAAGCCTGCGTATTCGCCGGCAGACGCATTGTTGAAGAAGCTTGCGAGAAAGCCCTGCAGCGGGTCGAGGCCGGCATTGCGCGCGGCGATGCCGAGCGTGAAGGAGACAACAAAGTAGCCGAGGGCAATCGGCGTGCCGTCGTGCACGCCCTCGAGAAAGACCTGACGTGTCGACCGCGTGAGGTCCGGTTCAAATGATTCCGTCATATCCGTAGGGAGGACTCCTTTCTTTTCCGATATCCTATATTGTATTTTTCCTGAATATACTTTTGGTGCATATGTACGTTTACGATAGACAAATCTATGGTGTTCTTATCATTTTATGATGGATTGATGGTCTTGTAAAGGCTGCTTGGCATGTTTTGCGAAAAAAATAAGCCGCTACTTCATTTTTTTGAAGCAGCGGCTTATTTTCTATGGCAGAATCAACGATTCGAAGAGAGCTCTTTGGCTTTCTTATGACGGTTTAAATACTTGTTGGTCTCGGCGACAATGACACCCGAGAGCGCGATGAGCGCGATGAGGTTCGGGATGGCCATGAGACCGTTGACGATATCCGCGAGAATCCAGATGGCTTCAAGCTTGAGGAAGGCACCCGAAGCGATGAGCGCGATGAAAATCAGGCGGTACGGCAGCACGCCCTTGTTGCCGAAAAGGTAGATGCAGGCGCGTTCGCCGTAGTAGTTCCAGCCGAGAATCGTCGTGAAGGCAAAGAGCACGAGGGCGATGGTCAGGAGCTGGCTGCCGAAGAAGCCATAGGCACTGGCAAAAGCCGCACTCGTCATGGCTGCGCCGGCGGCATCGCCCTGCCAGACGCCCGTGAGCACGAGGGAAAGACCCGTCATGGAGCAGATGATAATCGTATCGATGAACGTACCCGTCATGGAAATCAGGCCCTGTTCAGCCGGCCATTTCGTCTTGGCAGCGGCGGCAGCGATTGGCGCGGAGCCGAGGCCGGACTCGTTGGAGAAGACGCCGCGTGCGACGCCGTTCTGCATGGCCATCATGACGGTCGAACCGGCGAAGCCGCCGGCAGCGGCCGAACCCGTGAAAGCACTTTCAATAATCATGCCGATGGCGGCAGGAACCTGGTCGAGATTGAGGATAATAAGGCCAAGGCTGATGGCGACGTACGTCAGGGCCATGAACGGCACGATGCCCGAAGCGACTTTGGCGATACTCTGCAGACCGCCAAGCGTGATGGCTGCGATGAAGACCGTCAGGATGACATCCGTGGCGATTTTCGGGAAGCCGAAGGAAATCTGCATGCTGTCGACGATAGCGTTGACCTGTGGGAACGTACCGATGCCGAAGTAGGCAACACCGATGCAGGCGAGAGCAAAGAACGTCGCGAGCGGCTTCCATTTTTCGCCCATGCCGTTGCGGATGTAGAACATCGGGCCGCCGGCGATATCGCCCTTTTCGTCAATCGAACGGAATTTGACGGCGAGGAGGCCTTCCGAATACTTCGTTGCCATGCCGAAGAAGGCAGCGACCCACATCCAGAAGATGGCACCCGGGCCGCCGACTTTGACGGCCGTGGCCACGCCGACGATATTGCCGGTGCCGACAGTAGCCGCGAGGGCGACGCAGAGCGCCTTAAAGCTTGAGACGTCGCCGCGGCCGTTATTCTGGGCCTTGAAAATTAGCTTGAGAGCTTTCGGCAGGCGGAAGACCTGCAGGAGCTTCAGGCGGATGGTCAGGTAGATGCCCGTGCCGACGAGCAGCGTGATGAGCGGCGGACCCCACATGAAGGAGTCGATGGCGTTGAGTATAGGGATGAATGATTCCATTACAGCCTCCTGTTTTCAATTCTGTCCTTGATAGATGCACATATGTATGTGATAGACTTTATAATACCATACAAAAGGACATTTGTCTCGTGTTTTGCAAAAAAATTATATAGAACGACGAAAAAATAGTTAAAAAAGGTATATCGCGTGACATTTCTTCGCAATCTGTCGCAATTGCAACAGAAAATGAGAAGGGTTCTTCCCTATAATAAAGGCGAAAAGAAAAATACACACATATTATTGAAAACAGCTCTCAGTTATGTTATATTGAGTGTGTAAATGAGAACGTATATCAGGAGGTAATACCATGAAAGACTATTTGAAAATCATGCAGGTCATCGGCCGTGAAATCATCGACTCGCGCGGCAATCCGACGGTCGAGGCGGAAGTCACGCTGGCGGACGGCTCCGTCGGCCGTGCCGCAGCTCCGTCGGGCGCTTCGACGGGGGAATTTGAGGCGCTGGAGCTCCGCGACGGCGACAAGA
>USAK01000036.1 GCA_900552565.1 uncultured Selenomonas sp.
GTTTAGTTTTCAAAGAACAACTTTGTCTTTCGAAGCTCTCTCGCTTCAAGCGACTTTTATATCTTATCGCATCGAGCTTTTCTTGTCAAGAACTTTTTTATTTCTTTTTTCAAGCTTTGGCTTTCACAATTCCCTGCCATTCAAGGCTTTGGTGTTTTGTGTCTGCCGTATCTCTCAGCGACTTGTACTATGATACAGTATACAAAAGGAATTGTCAACAGCTTTTTTGAAAAAACATAAAAAAACTGGCCATCTCCTAAAGTGGCCAGTTTTCAGTTCTTCAAACGAAACATATCTTACCAAATGGTCTTCATGATGCCGCGATAATTCTCGTTAAGGAACTGGATCAATACATTGAACATGCCATAGATCATATCGCCGATTTCTTTTATTTCTTCATCCGGCGTCAGCAGGCAGATATCAAGGATCAAGGAACCTTCCCCATCGAAATAAAGCTTGAATGGCTTATACTTGAGGTTAAGCTCATTGGCCAGTTTGAGCACAGCCAGTTCATTCTCCTCTGTCTTGCATTTTGGCGAAACCTGAACGCGGATCATCGAAAAGATACTGCGGTCGAGCAGCACGAGCAGCGGCAGCTGCTGTCCATCCACTTCTACATGCGAACGGAACACCGTCGTTTCTTCTGGGTCATTCTCGATGATCTCAGATGCAAAAGCCTTGATGTTTTTTTCGTCCAAATAATCCTGAAAGGCCTGTGCTTTTTTTGTCATCTCTGCCATAATACTGCCTCCTTGAATCTATAATTTCAAAAACAATTTTTATTTACATAAACTTATTCTATACAGCGTCTGATAATCCTGCCTTCGCTAAGCATTTTATTCTCAAAAAAGGTCATCAAGACGGATCTCGGGAATCTCATCCACAATAAAATCACAGACCGACAGGTCCTGATTGGGGCTGTGAGGGCTTCGGAAGCCAATACAGGTCATCCCTGCTGCCTTAGCCGCTCTGGCGCCATTGGCGGCGTCCTCAAGAACAACACAGTCCCTGGGGTCTACGCGCAGGTAAGCTGCGGTCTGCAGGTAAATCGCCGGATTCGGCTTTGACTCAGGAAGATTTGTACCGCTCATCAGCAGGTCAAAGCATTCACGGATGCCGAGGTCATCAACAACAAAGGAAATAAAGTCATCCGTTGAAGAACTGGCAATCGCAGTTTTCAGGCCCTGCGCTTTGCGCAGTTCATTGACTTTATGGATGAAATCGATACTACCGGCAATTGGCGTGACATGCTGTTCGTGCATGATTTTATTGAAGACATAGGCTTTAGCCTTAGCGGCCTGGGCCGCCGGCTGCTTGAACGGGAAATCCTTTTTGACCGCTTCAAACAGCATCGTGTCCGTCATGCCCTGGAAGCGGTGAAAATAATCGATATCCACATCATAGCCCAGTCGCTTCATGACATGCTTCTCTGCCTGCATATGCACCGGCTCCGTGTCGGCGATAACCCCATCCATATCAAAAATAAACGCTTTCATGTCTTTTCCTCTTTCCTTTATTTCCGCAAAAAAGCCTTCCCCGAATGGAGAAGGCCTTATCTTTGATTTTGGTATTATTCAACCGTGACCGACTTAGCGAGGTTGCGCGGTTTATCGACATCACAGCCACGCGTGATGGCAGCGTAGTAAGCAAGCAGCTGCAGAGGTACAACCGTCAGCAGCGGAATCAGGAGTTCATCCGTTTCCGGTACCATGATGACATGGTCAACGTACTTCTCGAGCTCCGTATCGCCAGCAGCGGCAATACCGATGACCACAGCATCGCGGGCCTTGACTTCCTTGATATTCGACAGCGTCTTCTCGTAAACGCTCTTCTGCGTAGCCAGAGCGATGACAGGGACACCCTCGACAATCAGAGCCAGCGTGCCGTGTTTGAGTTCGCCGGCAGCATAGGCCTCGGCATGGATATACGAGATTTCCTTGAGCTTCAGGGCACCTTCGAGGGCTACATCGTAGTCGAGCAGACGGCCAATATAGAACACATCTTCATTGAAGCCGTATTTCTTGGCAAACGTCTTGATTGGCTCGACATCAGAAAGTTCCTCGCTGATCTGTGCCGGAATATTCTTGAGTTCGCTGATGAGCTCTGCGATGCGGTCCGGCGTCTGCGTCTTCTTGATCTGTGCCATGTAAAGGGCCAGCATGAAGAACAGAATGAGCTGCGTCGTATAAGCCTTCGTCGAGGCGACGGCGATTTCCGGACCAGCCCACGTATAGAGGACCTGGTCGGCTTCACGGGCAATCGAGGAACCGACAACGTTCGTCAGGGCCAGCGTCTTGGCACCGAGGCGTTTCGATTCTTTGAGGGCTGCGAGCGTATCGCTCGTCTCGCCCGACTGCGAAACGACGATGAACAGCGTGTTCTCATCGACAATCGGGTTGCGGTAACGGAATTCCGAAGCTACATCGACTTCAACCATCACACGGGCCATTTTCTCGATGTAGAACTTGCCGACCAGACCGGCATGATAAGCCGTACCGCAGGCAACGATATAAATCTTATTGAAGGAATTGAGATAGTCTGCGTCCCATTTGAGCTCGTTCATGACAATGGACTTGCCGTCTTTGGCAATGCGCTGGCTCATCGTATCGCGGACAGCTTTTGGCTGCTCGTTGATTTCCTTGAGCATGAAGTGCTCATAGCCGCCTTTTTCTGCAGCTTCTGCATTCCAGTTGACCTCAAAGACCTTTTTCGTCACAGGCTCACCGCGGCGGTTCGTAATTTTGATGGAATCCTTCGTAACAACGGCGAGTTCACCATCGTTGAGGATGTACGTACGGCGCGTGCGGGCAATGATGGCCGGGATATCGGAAGCGATAAAGTTCTCGCCTTCACCGATGCCGATGACCAGTGGATTGTCCTGCTTCGTGCAGATGAGCTTGTCCGGCTCTCTCTTGCTCATGAAGACCAGAGAGTACGAGCCTTCGATGCGGTGCAGTACCTCACGGACGGAAGAAACGAAATCGCCATTGTAGACTTCTTCGAGAAGATGGGCAACGACTTCTGTATCCGTTTCCGACTTGAAAACATGGCCCTTCTCGATGAGTTCTTCCTTCAGGCCCAGATAGTTCTCGATGATGCCGTTATGGACAACGACAAAATCGCCCGTGCAGTCCGTATGCGGATGTGCGTTGCGGTCGGACGGACGGCCGTGCGTTGCCCAGCGCGTATGACCAATGCCGATGGTGCCCTGCGGCATATCGTCCTTAATCTTATCGCGCAGAGCTGCCAGACGTCCAACACTCTTTTCCACACGGATTTTGCTGCCATCGTAAACAGCGATACCCGCAGAATCATAGCCGCGGTACTCAAGCTTCGAAAGACCCTCAAGAAGGAAATCCGCAGCCTGCTTATCGCCGACATAACCTACAATACCACACATGATGAAGTACCTCCTAAAAATGTGCCGCAGCAGGTTCCCTGAGCCTGACTTTGTGCAGAGGATTGCTCCTCTGTTTTCATCAGGCCCTTTCGACTGGGACGGCCGGAAGGCATCCGCTGACGTCTCGACAACCTTCTCCTCGTCTTCCCTTCCTATTAATAAGATAAGAAGGGAACTAGCGCTAAGAACTGTTCTTTTTCGTAATTTCCTGCTGCTCTATACAATGGAATGTCAGATTCACCTGCAGTGTCTCTGACATGTTGTTATTCTATCTTAAAAGTGTCCTGCTGTCAACAAAGGTCCTGATTTCCCCAGACCAAACACGATTTTCTCTATGCGTTCTATAATATAAGCATCCCAGACATAAAAAATTCCCGTCCGGCAAATCCGAACGGGAATTTCTGTTATATGTTTAGGAGATGCAACCGTCTTTAAATTACATCATGCCCGGCATGCCGCCCATGCCCGGTGCGCCAGCTGGTGCCGGAGCTTCTTTTTCCGGTTTATCCGCAACGAGCGTTTCCGTCGTGAGGACCATGGAGGCAATCGAAGCTGCATTCTGCAGGGCAGAACGCGTAACCTTAGCCGGGTCAACAATACCAGCCTTGAGCATGTCAACATACTCGTTCTTGAGTGCGTTGAAGCCAATGCCCGTGCCTGCCTTCTTGACGTTCTCGACAACGACAGAGCCTTCGAGGCCTGCGTTCTGAGCAATCTGGCGAACCGGCTCTTCAATAGCGCGTCTTACGATATTGACACCGACCTTCTCATCGCCTTCGACATCGAGTTTGTCAAGTGCCGGCAGGATGTCGAGGAACGTCGTGCCGCCGCCTGCGACAATGCCTTCTTCAACAGCTGCACGCGTAGCGTTCAGAGCATCTTCGATGCGGTACTTCTTGTCCTTCATCTCGACTTCCGTAGCAGCACCAATCTCGATGACAGCAACACCGCCGGAGAGCTTTGCGAGACGCTCCTGCAGTTTCTCCTTATCGAAGTCACTCGTCGTCTGGGAAATCTGCTGCTTGATCTGAGCAACACGCTCAGCAATGGCATTCTTGTCGCCCTTGCCGCCGATGATCGTCGTCTCGTCTTTCGTGGAGACCATCTTGTGAGCCTGACCGAGATCAGCGAGCGTAACGCTGTCGAGCTTGCGGCCGACTTCTTCGCTGATGACCGTGCCGCCCGTCAGTGTAGCGATATCCTGCAGCATAGCCTTGCGGCGGTCGCCGAAGCCCGGAGCCTTGACAGCCAGAGCCTTAAACGTGCCGCGCAGTTTGTTGACAACAATCGTCGTCAGTGCTTCGCCGTCAACATCTTCTGCGATGATGGCGAGCTGCTTGCCAGCCTTGACGACCTGCTCGAGAATCGGCAGGATGTCGTTGATGGCCGAAATCTTGCGGTCCGTAATCAGGATGTACGGATCATCGAGCGTTGCTTCCATCTTATCCGTATCCGTAACGAGGTACGGGGAGATGTAGCCGCGGTCGAACTGCATGCCTTCCTTGACGGAGAGGTTCGTGCGCATCGTCTTGGACTCTTCAACCGTGATGACACCGTCTTTGCCGACCTTTTCCATAGCTTCAGCAATCAGGCGGCCCGTCTCTTCGTTTGCGGAAGAAATCGTAGCGACCTGAGCGATGTCATCCTGGCCTTCGACCTTCTTAGCCTTAGCCTTGATTTCCTCAACGAGAGCCTTGACTGCTTCATCAATGCCCTTCTTGATGATCATCGGGTTAGCGCCGGCTGCGACGTTCTTCATGCCTTCATGAATCATGGCCTGAGCCAGCAGCGTTGCCGTCGTCGTACCATCGCCGGCGATATCGTTCGTCTTCGTGGCGACTTCCTTGACGAGCTGTGCACCCATGTTCTCAAACGGGTCTTCGAGCTCGATGTCGCGGGCAATCGTGACACCATCGTTCGTAATCGTCGGAGCGCCGAACTTCTTATCGAGAACAACGTTGCGGCCCTTAGGTCCAAGCGTTACTTTTACTGCATTTGCCAGTGCATCAACACCGCGGCCGAGTGCGCGGCGTGCTTCTTCGTCAAACAGAATCTGCTTTGCCATTTATATTACCTCCGAAATTATTCCACAACTGCAAGAATGTCGCTCTCGCGGACAATCAGATAGTCCTTACCGTCAACTTTGACTTCAGAACCCGAATATTTGGAGAAGATGACGCCATCGCCAACCTTGACTTCCATAGCGGCGCGCTCACCATTATCGAGCAGCTTGCCCGTGCCGACTGCAACAACCGTGCCCTTCTGCGGCTTCTCTTTGGCCGTGTCCGGCAGTACAATGCCGCTGGCCGTCTTTACATCGCTCTCTGCAACTTCGATGACAACTCTTTCGCCCAATGGCTTAATCATAGGTATCTTCCTCCTATAAAATGAATTTACTGTGTTATGGTGTTAGCACTCACTAGCCCTGAGTGCTAACTACAGTCTTTATATTACCCCCTCTAAGTCAAAATGTCAATATAAAATCTGTAAAAAAGTCAAAAAAACAAAGCAGCCATTGCTGACTGCCCTGTTGAAAAGATATTTGGTTTAGATAATCCAGTTATTCGGTGCCATCATCGAGTCAAGCAGCGAATGATGCAGGATGTTTTCAGCAATCTGCTGCGAAGTGAGCCCCGCGGTCCTGCCGCCCGCAAGTTCTGCGAAGCGGCGCACACCATCTGGCACATCCTGTCCCTCGTCCAGCACCAACAGGACAACAAGGCCGGCCCGCAGCAGATGCTGCAGGGTTGTCTCGTAATCTTCACCAGCCTGCGGATGATAGAGATACGTATGACGGCCATTGCGCACGAGGTAGTATTCGGCTTCTTCTATGTCGGCAGGAGAAAGTCCGTCGCGCTGCGGCTCAAAAGCCACGGCCAGCGGCGCCTGCCAGTTCAGGGCACTGCGCATCTGCTGGTTCGCCGCAAAATGACGCTTCTCATTGACATCGGGGATTTCACGCACGACACCGCAGGCTGCTGTCATATTGCTGATGCGGTCAATGAGGATGAGTTCGCCCTGCGTGCGGTGATGGCTGAAGGTATCGAGCACAATAGGCTCGGTCACCGCAATTTCGCAGACGGCAATCTCATTTTTCTTGAGTCCGTCAGCCTTGACGTGTTCGCCGCTGTTGATATCGATGCGGTAATCGATATTGGTCAGGATGCCCGGAATTTTCTTCGTACCGAGGAAGACCATGAAATTCTTGCCAACGGAAAGCGGTACATCGTCCATCCAGAGGATTTCTGCCTCGAAGCGTGCGGCTTGACGGACATGGCTGTCTTTTTCAAGCACGCAGCCGCGCGAGACATCGACTTCGCGGCTGAGCTGAATCGTCACCGGCTGACCCTTGAACGCCGACTGCTCCTCGTGGTCGGCCACCAGAATCTTTTTGACTTCTGCCGTTTCACCGCTCGGCTGCGTGGTGACGGTATCGCCTACAGCGATGCTGCCGCTTTCAATCTGTCCCTGAAAGCCGCGGAATTCGTGATTTGGACGGCAGACACGCTGCACGGGCATGTAAAAGCCCTCTTCCTGTATAGCCGTGACATCAACCGTCTCGAGATAATCAAGCAGCGTCGTACCGTCGTACCAAGGCATATTCGCCGATTTTTTCGTGACATTGTCGCCTTCCGTCGCCGAAACCGGGATAATCTTGACATCATGCAGGAAAAGTTCCTGCTGGAGCTCCCCAATCTGTGCTTCA
This sequence comes from uncultured Selenomonas sp., assembly GCA_900552565.1. Lineage (GTDB taxonomy): Bacteria > Bacillota > Negativicutes > Selenomonadales > Selenomonadaceae > Mitsuokella. The sequence goes on from USAK01000036.1 coordinate 7,107, forward strand.
ATCTCCCGGAAGCGCGCTTCCGAATAATCCGCGAGGTCCATCTTGTTGATGGCAAAGACGAAATAACGGATGCCCATGAGGGCGCAGATGCGGGCATGACGGCGGGTCTGCGTCAAAACGCCCTGCGTCGCATCGACGAGGATGATGGCAAGGTCCGCAAACGAGGCGCCGCAGGCCATGTTGCGCGTGTATTCCTCATGTCCCGGCGTGTCGGCGCAGATGAAGCTGCGGTTGTCCGTCGTGAAATAGCGGTACGCCACATCAATCGTGATGCCCTGCTCGCGCTCAGCCAAAAGACCGTCCAGCAGCAGCGAATAATCGATGGCACCGCCGCGGCTGCCGACTTTGGAATCTAAAAGCAGTGCCTCTTCCTGGTCCGCATAAATGAGTTTGGCATCGTATAAGAGGTGACCAATCAGCGTGGATTTGCCATCGTCGACGCTGCCGCAGGTAATGAATTTGAGTAAATCGTTCATATCAGAAATAACCCTCCCGTTTCCGGCGTTCCATGCTGCCGGCTCCCTCGTGATCAATGACGCGGCTCGTGCGTTCCGATTCAACGGCGCCGAGCGTCTCTTCCACGATAGCATCCAATGTATCGGCTTCCGATTCGACTGCACCAGTCAAGGGGTAACAGCCAAGCGTGCGGAAACGGACTTTCTTATGCTGAATATCCTCAGGCTTCAAGTCAAGCTTTTTGACGATGCGGTCATCATCAATCATGATGAGATTGCCATCGCGTTCAATGACCGGACGCTCTTTGGCAAAATACAGCGAGACAATCTCGAGATTCTCACGGCGGATGTACTGCCAGATATCCTTTTCCGTCCAGTTGGACAGCGGGAACACGCGGATGCTTTCGCCCTTATTAATCTGCGAGTTGTAGAGTTTCCACATCTCCGGATGCTGGTTCTTCGGGTCCCAGGCCTGCGCGGCATTGCGGAAGGAAAAGACACGTTCTTTCGCACGCGATTTTTCCTCATCGCGGCGGCCGCCGCCAAACGCAGCCGTGAAGCCATATTTTGTCAGGGCCTGCTTGAGGGCCTGCGTCTTCATAATATCGGTGTACGAAGCACCGTAGTCAAACGGATTGACTCCGGCCTTAAGGCCTTCTTCATTCTTGTACTCAATCATGTCGAGGCCGTATTTTTTCGCCTGGGCATCACGGAAGGCAATCATCTCGTGAAATTTCCAGGTTGTATTAATGTGCAAGAAGGGAAATGGCGGTTTTTCCGGATAAAAAGCCTTGAGGGCCAGATGCATCATGACCGTGCTGTCCTTGCCTATCGAATAGAGCATGACCGGCTTTTCAGCTTCGGCCGCGACTTCCCGCATGATGTAGATGGCCTCTGCCTCCAAAGCATCGAGATGCGATAATTTTCCCATATGTATTCGCTCCTTCTTCAGTATTGATTGGCATTTTCGCGGTCAATCGTGATGACGACCTCATCCTGTCCTGGTTTGCTTATGTGCCAATGATAAAAATGACTTTTTTGTTCCATGGTCATCGTACTGCCGTTGCCGCCGACGTCAGCGCCGAGAAAATAACCGATGGCGCTGACCGGACATGTTTTCATGCAGGCGGTGCACCCCCAGCAGTCGCGCACTTCGCGCATCTCTGCCCTGCGCCCTGCTTCAGTCTGCTTTAAAAGCAGGAGATTGCCGGGGCAGGCTTCCGTGCACCGACCGCAGCCGATGCAGCGGCCTTCATCAATTCTTATGCTCATAATGCTCTCCTTTGACCAGCGGCCTTCTATACATATGGAAGCTTCCGTCTGCGAAACGCGAATTGATATAACAGAGCCCCGCAGGCGACTGCTCGGGATAATCTGCATTCTCGCCAAATGTATGCCAGCGTGTCTCATGACGCGCGGACAAATGGGCGATGAGGGCCCGGCAGACCAGCAGACGTTCGCGCAGCTCATAGATTTTCATGAGTTCGTAGGTATCCGCCGCAGACAGGGTCGGCAGCAAAGCTTCAAGATGCTGTATCTTTTCGTCAGCCAAAGTCAGGCGGCTTTCATTGTAGCGGTAGTCGGTGCGTATCCCGCCGGCATACTCATCCATGATTTTCTGCATGGCCTCTTCCATCTGTTCTGTTGTCAGGTTGCCCTGCCTGCGTGAAAGATAGGCCTCGTATTCCGCAAATGGTGCTTTGCCTGTATTCTCCCGGCCTGAACCATCGGCATTCTCCCCTGCCTGACAGAACTCCCTGATGGCCCCCGCAGCGATTTCGCCTTCGGCCAGTGCCCCCGTGACGTATTTCTGCGGAGCGCCTCCGGCCACATCACCGGCAGCAAACAGGCCTTTTACTGTCGTCTCACGCTTCGTATCGACCCAGAAGCCGCTGGCCGTATGGCCGCCCACGACATAAGGCTCCGTACCTTCGACTTCTACAGGTTCCTGCTGCGGGCCTCTGCCGCTCTCTATCCATTTGAGCGTTTGGGCCGGTGCCATGTTGAGGTACGCATGGTAGAGGTCTTTTTGCTGCGTCTCCGTGATATGGCGCGTATCGAGATAACAGGGTCCATGCCCCTTTCGATTTTCTTCCACCGTCCCATAAATGCGCTGCGGTGTCGTAAGACCGTATTTTGTCTCGTAAATCGCTCCCCGCGCATTGACCTGCTTTGCACCGACGCCCTGCGCAATCGTGCCCGTCGGTGCAATCGTGTCCTTGCAGCGCAGGGCGACAAAACGGTGTTCTAGCGTCGTCATCTCCGCCCCCGCACGAATGCCCATGGCATAGCCCGCACCGGTATTAAAGGGAGGATACCACATCTTATGACGTGAAAAGCCCGGATTGTTCGGGCGGTAAATTCCCGCGGCCCCGCCCGTGCTGATGAGTACCGCTCTGGCGTCAATGTCGTAAAAAACAACTTCACGATTCGAGAACCCCCAGGCCCCATAGACCTGATTTTCCCGTATTTTGAGGTCCGTAATATTGACATGATTGAGCACCGTGACATTTTCCTGGGCGCGGGCGCCTTTGGCCAGCAACGGTTTGATATTCTCGCCATTAATCTTGACATTGCGCCAGCCGCGCGTGACATAACGGCCCTGTTCATCCTTCAAAATCACGAGCCCGCGCTCCTCCAGGTCTTTCGTCACCGCATTGACCTTTTGGGCAATCGTCAGCATCAGGTCATCGCGGATAATGCTCTCGGCATCTTTGCGCGCATATTCGACATAATCTTCCGGCGTATGGCCAGACGAAATATAGGCATTGAGGGCATTGACGCCGGCGGCCAGACAGCCGCTGCGCTCGATATTGGCCTTTTCTGCCACGAGCACGTGCAGATTTTTTTCTTTCCCGAGCTTGATGGCCGCGTAGCAGCCCGCCGTGCCGCCGCCGATAATCAGCACATCGGTCACGAGACGGCGTCGCTCAAATGTTGTTTCCTTCATTTATATCTCTCCCCTATATCCTGAAATCCTCGTTCTTAAATCAGCATCAGTGCCAGTCCCGAGACCGACGAAAAAATCATCAGACCTGCCATACTGGCTCGCGGACGGCAGAGGACGAGCAGGCAGATGCCGGCAAGGCCGAGGGTCAGCAGCAGTACAGGCAGCTGCGGCAAAGAAAGCACCAGACCAGCCTCAAGATTGGTGCGCAGCATCGAAAGAGCCACATTGAGGAGCAGTCCGCTGATGATGGGCCGCACCCAGAAACTCACCTGGCGGAAAACCGGCACATCGTGAAACGTCCGCAGCAAACGTGCAACCATGCCAAAAATCAAGCCCGATGCCGCTACACTGATGCCAAACCCCGCCAAAGCCATGGCGAAAGCCGCGAGCATGCCGCCCGCGCGCATCCCTTCGAAATAGCCGATGCCCGTCAGAATCTTGCAGAGGATTGAACCAGGCAGAGCATTGGCTATCGGTACAAGCTGACCATAAAAATCGCTGCCCGGCAGCGCCCCGGCCTGTACAAAAAGTCCATCGGCAATGGTCAGGTAGGCATCCCCGCCGCCAAAGGAAAGCAGCGATGACAAAAAGCCGCCGCCGATATAAGACAGGCTGTCCGGCACCAACAGCAGTGCCGGCAGGGCAAAGAACAGGGCAAACGCCAGCCAAGCCAGCATTTCCTGAATGATATCTGCCAGCAGACGCTGTTTTCCTTTTTCTGTATCCCCTGCTTCAGCCCGATGAAAGCTGTAAAAAATACCACATACGGTGAGCAGGCTCATCAGCAGCACACTGACGAGGTGAACCTGCGCCAGCACAGGAAGTCTGACCGCAAAACCGCTGCCGCTCAGCAGGAAAACTGCAGTGAGCAGGATGGCTGAAACATATCTTCTGCGCGTCCGCGCCTGACTGAGGAAGACAATCAGGAAAAAAGATAAGCCAAGAACCGCAATGACCGAAAGGCCAAAAACTGGCTGCCAGCCCGTCCCCAGAAGTGCATATATATTTTTCTCCGAGGAAAGCAGGAAGACGGCCGTCATGACAATGCCCATGACCTGCAAAGTCTTTTGTCCTTCTCCCTGCAGCTGACGGAACGTCTTGATGACGTACAAAAACAGCAGACTGATGATGAAGGCGCCAAGGCCAATAGAACTACTGCGGATGGCCATGAGCACTTCGCCCTGACCTTCTCTTAAAACCGAAAGGATGAGGATGACCAGAAAAGAACCCGGCAGTGCCATCATCGCGGCGGCCAGCAGCATTCCTGCATAACCGCCCAGCCTCTGGCCGATGCCCGCGGCAATCTCCACAGGCAGAGCTCCCGGCGTGATACAGGCAGCCAGAACATCTTCATCGTAGTCACGCTTGGAGACGAGACGGCTGTTTTTTACCACCTCTTCTTCAATGACTGGAATCAGGGCATTGCCGCCGCCAAAGCCAATGGCGCCAATCCGGAACATGCTGACAGACAGACGCATGAGCTTTTCATAAGCTCCATACGCACGGTGCATCTGCCCGCTTCTGTCAGCTTCTGCTAAAATGTGTTCCACTGCTCTCACCTCACCAATCAAAAAACGCCAATAAAAAAATGGAGGTTCCAAGACAAGTCACACAGCTTGTCTTGGAACCTCCATTTGCTGGTCAGTTCCTAAAAAACATGGTTCTATCATAACCGAGAAAACATAGTTTGTCAACATGTAAACTAACTTTTTTGTGATAAAAATCATAGAATTATCCCGATGGGCGCAGAACAGGACAGAACCCCATCTGCTCAGACTTTGCCGCCCGCCGCTTTGACAATAGCTTCAGCGACTTCTTTGACCGTCAGCCGCTTCATCATGGCATACTGCTGGATGCGGCGGTAGGCCTCCGGCTCCGACAGGTGATGTGCCGCCATGAGTATCCCCTTCGCACGGTCAAGTGTCTTGCGCATGGCGAGAGAATCCCTCAGACCCGCAAGTTCCTGTTCAAGGCCCTGCATCTCGCGCCAGCGCGACATGGCAATCTCAATCGCGGGAAAGAGATTATTCTCCTGCACAGGCTTGACAAGATAGCCAAGCACGCCGGAGTCCTTGGCCTTCTCGACGATTTCCGGCTGGCTGAACGCCGTCAGCAGGAGAACCGGTGCCAGTTTTTCCTCAGAAATCTTGCGGGCGGCCGTGATGCCATCCATCTGCGGCATCTTGATGTCCATGATGACGAGGTCCGGACAATGCGCACGCGTGAGTTCTACCGCTTTGCGGCCGTCAATGGCCTCACCGACAACCTCATGTCCTGCTTCTTCCAGCATTTCCCTCAGATCCATGCGGATGATTGATTCATTATCTGCAATAACAATCCGTAATTTTTCCATGGCCATATTCGCCTTCCTGCCCTTCCCATACTTCTATCCATACCATATCTATTATATCCATAAATCCCCTGCAGCAGTTTCCCGTCTATATCTCTGCCCCTCCGTTTTTCATGCCTCATCCGTCGGATTAGGCTGTATCTTAGGGATAAGGAGCCTTGCATGCGTACCGTGCCCCTCGCCCTGTTCATCATTTGCCAGTGTGAAGGTGCCGCCGAGATCCCCTTCGACGAGTGTCTGTACGATGGTAAGCCCCAAAGATTTCCGCGGCAGCTCGGCAAAATTTGCCGGCAGGCCGATGCCATCATCGTAAAAATCAAGGTGCCAGAAATCTTTGTCTTCCTGCACGGCAAGACCGATGAGCCCCGACTTGCGGCCGATAAACGCATGCTCCATTGCATTGAGCACGAGTTCATTGAGCACGAGTGCCACGGAGCTGGCGCATTTAGACGGCAGAATGAGCCTCGGTCCCTTAAATTCCGTACGGATGAGGAAGTCACGGTCCGTCATATTGCGTGCGGCAAGGTCAAAGATATGGCCCATGACTTCCTGCACATCGATATCCTCGCTGCCCTGCTGCGAGAGATACTCATGAACCACAGAAATCGAGAGAATGCGGTTGATGCTTTCTTTCAGTGCTTCCTTGACTTCCTTCGTCTTCGCACGTCTCGCCTGAATCCGCAGCAGGCTCGCAATCGCCTGCAGATTGTTCTTAACACGGTGATGAATTTCCTGAATGACCGCTGACTTAATGCGGATTTCCTTATCCTTGGCCCGCGTTTCCGTGACATCCGAGAGGATGACAATGCGCATCTTGAGTTCACCGCCTTCGCGGATGACGATTTCGCGGCGGATAAGGATGAGTCCGCCGGCCGTGATTTCCTTCTGCCATGGACGGTCCGTTTCCACCGTCTCGCGCGTGACGTGCTGTGTCATCTGCCGGTCAAAGAGATGGCCGCCGCGCAGGCTGCCGACCCCGAGTACGCGGTAAATGCGCTGCGCCGCCGCATCGGCAAAGACAATGCGGCTGTGCTCATCCGTAATCATGATGCCGTCACTCGCTGTGATGGGACGGAACTGCTCCGGATTCAGCACATGACGCGCATGATAAAGAACGGCCACAGCAGCATCGAGCAGATGCGGATAGCCTTCAATCGACAGCTTTTCACGGTCCACTTCAAAATTCAGCACACCGATGACCTTATCGCCGTCATGGATGGCAAAGGTATACATGTCAATCATGGAGCCGTAATTCCATTCCCGCTTGCCGCGTGCAGGCTTGCCCGTCTGGAAGGTCTCCTGAATCAAAGGTTCTTCCAAGCAGCGCACCACGCGGCCGGCTTCATCGGGCTTGCCCGGCAGATAGACCGTATGCGGACGCTGCTGCGCCGCAATGAGAAAACTGTCCATCTGCTTTGTCCTGACATAGACTTTAAGCTCTCCATGGGCAAGGTCGGCAAGAAAAGGAAAAACAATAGCCATGCGTGAAAGCAGGCTGATTTGAAACATCGTCAGATTCGTCTTTTCCCGGCACAGACGTGTAATATTATCCATCCTGTTAGCACCCCACTCTTACACTTTTGTTCTATAGTATAGCAGAAAATTATATTTTTGTAATGTGTATCACATAAAAATGTACGAAGAAAACAAAAAAGGACCGCTGAACAAGGCAGCAGCCCTTTGCGAAGAATCATCGTTGATTCAAAATAGATATATTTCTTTAAGTGATTTCCCTATTTTTCCTCAAGTCCCAGTCCCGGCACGGCGTTGAGGTACAAATCACTGAAGTCGCCGTGTTTTGCCTGATAATAGCCGCGGCAGGCAATCATCGCTGCATTATCCGTACAGAGGATGCGGTTCGGATAGAAAAAGCGTACGCCCGTTTCGGCCGCACGCTCACGCAGACGTGCTTCAAGACCGCTGTTCGCCGCGACACCGCCGGCGAGCACGAGCGTATCGCGCCCTGCCGTGCGGACGGCATCAAAGGCTTTTTCCACGAGAACTTCGACCACGGAATGCTGGAATGAGGCCGCAATATCGGCCTTCTGCAGTTCATGGCCCTTCATCTTCTCACTGTTGATGTAGTTGAGCACCGCCGACTTCAGCCCGCTGAAACTGAATTCGTAATTGCCCTTTTCCTCAAGGGCACGCGGGAAGTCAATGGCGAGAGGATTGCCCTCTTTGGCAAGAGCATCGATGCGCGGGCCGCCGGGATACGGCAGCCCCATGACGCGGGCAATCTTGTCGAAAGCCTCGCCGGCAGCATCATCGCGCGTCTGTCCCATCATATGAAAGCGGTCATAGCCCTGCACATCGACAAGGGCCGTATGGCCGCCCGAAACGACCAGTGCCATAAACGGAGGCTCGAGCTCCGGCTCGGCAAGGAAATTGGCGAAGATATGCCCCTCGAGATGATTGACGCCGATAAGCGGTTTATCGAGAGCAAACGCCAGGGCCTTGGCCGCCGAAACACCGACGAGCAGCGCACCGACAAGCCCCGGACCATACGTCACAGCCACCTGGTCGATGTCCTCAAGCTTCACGCCGGCCTGGCGCACAGCCTCATCGATGACCGGCATGATGTTGACGATGTGCTTGCGCGAAGCGATTTCCGGCACGACACCGCCAAATTTCTGATGAATGGGAATCTGCGTCGAGATGACATTGGACAAGATGGTACGGCCGCCGCGCAGTACGGCTGCCGACGTCTCATCGCAGCTCGACTCGATGCCCAGAGTCAGGATCTCTTCTTCCACGATATCTCTCCTCATACGGCAGCAGAACCTGCCGTCTTACAATTTCGTATTCCACATGATGATGGCATCCTCGCCATTATCATGGTAGTATTTCTTGCGGACACCGGCTTCACGGAAACCGTAGTGCGCATAAAGGGCACGGGCTGGCGCATTCGACGGACGCACCTCGAGCGTCATCGCCGTGACGCCGCGGTCTTTAACCAAGGCAATGAGCTTGGCCATAAGAGCAGTTCCGACCCCCTGGCCGCGGTACTCCGGCGCAATCGCGATATTCGTAATCTGCGCTTCTTCAAAGGAAATCCAGCAGCCCGCATAGCCGATGACCTTTGCCCCATCCAGAGCTAACAGATAGCACGTATTTTCGTTCGCCGCTTCTTTCCAGAACGACTCCCTTGACCACGGAATGGCAAAGCAGGCCTTTTCCACGACTTCCACGGCATCAGCATCTTCGGGGCGCATCTCACGGAAATTCAGTCCTGAGATGCTCATTTCCCTGCCCCCGATTTAGCCGCTTCCGGATGACGTTTTTCCCAAAGCACCTCCGCTTCGCTGCGGCGGATGTATACAGGCTCCATATTCATGACATTGTCACGGCGCCCATCGGCAATCTCCTGCAGGCCGAGCATGGCAACGCAGGCTGCGCGCGGCATGACGAGATGCGCCGGTGCCACACTGACATTTGCCGGCAGCTCTACCTTGCCGCGGATACGGCGGGCAGCGACATCGCCTAAAAGGATGACCTGACGACCGCATTCTGCGCATTCCGCAAGAATTTCAGCAATCGGCAGGACTTCGACTTCCTGCATAATCTTGAGCTCTCCTGCCTGCCACTCATAGCTTTCACGGTAGGCATTGCCCTTCTGGGCATCGAGCAGGCTGACGATGCGCACGCCCGGCACTGGATAATGATAGGCGAGCGCTTTGAGCGTCGAAACACCGACAATCGGCAGACTCAAGGCATAGGCCATGGCCTTGGCAGCCGCAAGGCCGATACGCAGCCCCGTAAAAGAACCCGGGCCGATACTCACCGCAATGCCTTCGAGTTTTTCTTTTTTAACCCCTGCCATGCGCAGAACTTCCTTTATATGCGGCATCAAGGTCTCCGAATGCGTGAGTTTTGCCTGCATGGTGAGTTCTGCTGAGAGTTTATCCGCAGAAGCCACAGCCACACTCGAAACCTGCGTGGCCGTATCAATGGCTAAAATAGACAAATGACTCCAACTCCTTTATGAATTCCTGATAGCGCTCTCCGACGCTTGCGAAAGTAATCCTGCGTCCATCCTCCTGAAACTCCGATTTCTCGATATGGACCTCGACATAATCCTCCGGCATACACTGCGGGAATTTATCCGACCATTCGATGACGACGATGCCTTCAGGGTCTTCCGTATATTCATAGAAGCCAATGTCCTCAAGCTCCTCCTCCGACTCAAGACGGTAGAGGTCAAAATGGTAGATAGGACAAATTCCTTCATATACATTCATGAGGTTGAACGTCGGGCTCGTGACCTCACCTTCAACGCCCAGGGTACGTGCAAGACT
>USAK01000037.1 GCA_900552565.1 uncultured Selenomonas sp.
ACTCGCCTTCATCCCCCACCTAAGAGGTGGAGGACTTCTGGCGGATTAGGTTAAAAGATTGACTCCCATTTTAACATCACAGAAAGAAATTAGCAAGAAACAAAAGTAGGGATGCGGAAAGTTGTGACTATCAAAAAGTGGGGAAGGCAGGCTATCACAAGGGGGACCCTGTATTTCGGCTTCGTCGGCTCCACGCCCCCTTTGCCCAACTTATCTCGTATATATGAATCAATTCCCGTAAATAAAAAAAACCGCCACATAAAAATGCAGCGGTCGTGTATGAGTGCGGTCGAAGGGCGCCGGCTCCCATCGCGTTGACTTGTGGTTGGCGTTCAAATCAATGGACATGACTGGAGCCGGCAAGATAAAGCCTAAAGGCTGCCAACCTACCCCCTTCACTTATTATTATAACCGAATTTATCCTTGCAGGAAATACAAAGCCATCATACGTTCGCACAAAAAAACTTGTATAATCCTACAAAAATCTGCCTGTACCAGCGGTTACGTGTGCTCTGTATGTTCTGCATCCTCTGGCAGCTCATAATCGAGGTACTCATGGACAAGTTCCCTGCCGCCCTGACGCGTGAGGATGTCCGGCAGCCACGCGGGCTTCTGCGGCTTGTCCTTCAGCAGGCATTCGAGCAGCACGTACGAGGACAGCGCGTCTTCAAAGGCACGGTGTTTTTTCTTCGAATGCCAGCCATACGAAGCCAAAAGAGCGATGAGGTTGTATTTTTTCCGTTTGGGCAGCAGCATCTGGGCAAGACGCACGGTGTCTAAGTAGCGCGGACAGAAGCGAATATCTGTGCCGTTCTTGCGGTTGATGCGCAGCAGGGCAAGATTGATGCTCAAAAGGTCATTGTCGCCAATTGCGTGGCCGATGACCAGGTCCTCAGGGTCGACAAAATCGAGGAATTCCGGCAAAATGACATCGAGGGTCGACTTGTCGCGCAGGGCTTCTTTCGTCAGCCCCGTCATATTGCGCACCGTGCGGTTGATGAACGTACGCGGTCGAATCAGGCGGCGGAATACTTCAATCTTATCCGAGCCTATCGGCATGCGGATGGCCCCAATTTCAATGATGTCATCGGGAAAGGCCCCGGCCATCTCCAGGTCAAACGATACGACCGCGCGCGGCGAAAGCGAGGCGAGGCCTTCAAGATTTACAGACTGCGCATGGATCGCCCGCTCAATCTGACGTTTGCGCCGGCGCTGCCGGCGTTTATTTTCTTGTTCCTTACTCCGCATATGCATTCTCCTTGTCCGGTCACGTTGACCTCGATTTACGATATCGGTGCATAACGGCCGCTATCTTTCATCATCGCCTTGCCATTCCCTCGCTAAGAAGCACAGGAAATGACAGCTTGCGCTGACAACAAAACACAGGAGGATATTATGCAGAAATTCTCTTCATCTCATCTATCTACTATCTATTATCTTCGATACGCAACGCTCTTCACGAACGAGACCATCGCCTTTTCGCTGAGCTTCGCTTCTTTTTCATGCGTATCGATATCGCGAATCTGCGCCTCAAGACGCTGCCGCAGTACCCGCGCGTTTAGGGAAGAACCGCTCTTTTGGGCTTTCACCAGCTGCACGGCTGTCCCGCTGGCCTCTGCCAGACGGCTGAACTGTTCCAGCTGCGGACGGCATTCTGCCAGCAGCTCAGGCGGCAGTTTCTGCTGGAGGTTTTTCGCTGCCTGCTGCCGTTCCTTTATTGCCTGCTCAAGATTCAGGGCATTCTGCGCGGCCTCTCTGCCTGCCGGCCATGTTTTCAGGAAATTCTCTGCTTTGGCCGTAAAGTCAGGGTCATCGGCAAGACCGATTTTTGCCCAGTCGTTCTCGAGATGACGCGAACTGCCCGCAAACAAAGTCATGTCCTTAGCCAAGGGGCCATACTGTTTCTCGATGGCCTGCTGCCATGACTTTTCAGGATTGTAGTTTGCAGGGTCCTTTGCGTAGTCAGCACCAGTGGCCAGGGCAATCTTTGATAAAGCCTCATATTTCATCGGATTGAAGAAGACAGCAGGCAGGCCTTTCTGCGGCAGGCTCTCCATCGGTCCGAGGGCAAGTTTGTTTTCCATATAGTCATTGACCGGATAATTCCACCAGACGCCGAGCTGGCGGCCGTACAAATCCTCGGCTTTCATCAGTTCCTGATCCGTCAGCGGGGATTTGGCTACGCCCTCCCCCGTATAAAGCACGAGCACCTGCGGGTCAAGTGTCTCGGCAAACGCTTTGGTGTAGGCCTTCTCTTCGCCGTCGGCACAAACCATGTCCTCATAAAAATACTCCGTCGGCACCGTCAGGAAATTGCCGAGGTCCTTGTGGCGCGCCTTCATCTGCGCGTAGATGGCATTGATGAATTCTGCCTGCCCCTTCCCATCTTTTTCTTTGATATCATCAAAGAAAATGGCAAAGTCACGGACGCCCAGTGCATAGACCGTCTCGAGTTTTTGCAGGAGCTTCTGCCGGTCCGACTGACTCCGGCTGCCATGCAGGGAAACGTCAAGGCCCGGCGAAACGGCAAAGATAAAATGCACCTGTTCTTTTTGCGCCGCGGCAATCAAATCGCCAAGTTCACTGAGCTTCTGCGCGGGATACGGCTCACGCCACTGTTCGCGGTGATACGGGTCATCTTTGGGCGCATAGATATAGGCATTATAGCCCGTCTCATGTGCAAAAGTCAGCAGGTCCAGGCGTTCTTTCTGCTGCCACGGCGTACCGTAAAAGCCCTCAATGACACCGCGCAGAGGAATTGCGCCTGCCGCAGCTTTTGCCGAACACGAGGCAGGTCTCATGATATTTCCCACAGCAGCTATGCCCGTCACGCTGAGTATGCCGATGACACCAAGTGCCAAACCGATACGGACCTTACGGATTCTTTTCACGCGCTTCTTCCTTCCTTTTTCCTCTGCAGCAGGGCATACAGCTCTGCACAATCTTTCTATCTATATCATATCACATCTAAGCAGGAATGTATCTCATCTGCAGAAAATTTTCACATATTCATCATTTTTTCTTCATCTTCCCAAAAATCTGTCTCCATGATAAAATGAAACCATAAAAAAAGTCAACTCTATCAACTATATACCGATATAGTGAAGACAGCAGAGGTACAACCATGCTTTTTTCAAAAATACATATCACACGCCGATTCTGCAAACTTCTGGGCCTGACCCTGCTCATCGCCTGTGCCGTCATCCTCATCTCCCTTGAAATCATCAGCCGCGGCGCTGCCCAGATTTTTAATCACGCCATGGCCAATCAGGATATGCTGCGCGGTTCCATCAAAGTCGAACGGCTGATTTCTGACATCACGGGCCATGTTTATTTTACCGAGCTCACCTGGTACGACCCCGAAGGCAACCTCATTCTCGAGATTCCAAGCGGCGATTTCCGCGTCAATGTCTGGGATGTACTGACCAAGAACTTCAAATCCACGACGATTCGCGAGCTCAATGTCAATAACGCGGCCATTTCCGTCCATTTCTCCGATGATATGAAAGTCGACTTCGTGCGCCCTTCGCCCGACATGGACCAGCTCAAAAAAGAGCCGAAGGATTGGCGCGAAACGGTCAATCTCTCCAGCCTTGATGCCATTCAGCGCCATGAAGTCGGCCAATGGCGCCGCGAGCACCGTCAGCAGAAGCTGCAGAAGAACTGGCAGAATTTCAATGCGCAGGGCAAACGGCTGAAGCTCCAGCTCAATGCCCACGACTGCCGCATCGAGATATTTTACCGCGAGCGCCATTACCTCATGAGTCACGTGCAGATGGCCGTCAACCTTGACACGAGCAAAAAAGCCACGCTCGACATATCCATCGGTGGCTTCGGCGGCACGATGATTGGCGATGCCATTTCCCTGAATGGTTCCGTCGATTTCACCAAGGACCCGGAACCGGAATGCAATACGGCGCTCGTGCTCTACCAGATTGACCCGTCGTCGCTCGGCTTCGGCATGAACATCCATGATAAAATGACCTTGTCGACGTATTTCACGGGCCCTGTCTCGCATCCGATTGGCACAGGCAAGGTCGAGATGGACGAACTGCATATCCCGGGACTTGACTTTGCCAATGTCGAGGGCAATGTCTACTACGAGAATTCGCTGCTCAAATTCACAGATGTCACCGCGGATGTCTACAAGGGCAAACTTTCTGCCTATGGCGATTATGACCTCGACACGCGTTTTTACAATCTCTACGGCCACGGCACCGACCTGCATACAGAGTCAGCCCTGCCCAAAAGCGGCCTGCATACCAGCGTTGACCTCGACCTCGAGATTCATTCGCAGGGTTCTGCCAAGAATACGGTCTCGTCGGGCTCCTTTGTCTCAGGCCCCGGCCGCTATCACCTGCTGCCGTTTGACAGCATTTCCGGCAAAGTCACCGATGCCTACCGCGACCTGCATTTCTACGATGCCGTCGTCAAATTTCCGGGCTTCACCGTCTCGACCGATGCCTTCCATATCACGAACGGCAAGCTCAGCCTGAGCCCCATCAAACTCACCTCACCGGACGGGCAGCCGCTTTACACCTACAATCCCGACAGCCCAAATCCGTAACCATGTCATATAAATAGAAAGGATGCGTCAAACCATCATGTCACAATCCTCCCGCCGTCAGGGCATTCTGCTCGCCCTCACCGGTGCCATCTTCTGGGGCGGCTCCGGTGTCGCCGGCCAGTACCTGCTGCAGGACTGCGCGTTCACGACCGAATGGCTCGTCGGCGTCCGCATGCTCGTCTCCGGCGCCCTGCTGCTGCTCTTTGATTTCATCTTCTACCGCCAGAACCTCCTCACGGTATTCCGCACGCGCCGCGATGCCCTTGAAGTCATCGCTTTCGCCATCTTCGGCATGCTCGGCGTCCAGTATACGTATTTTGCGGCCATCAAGTACAGCAATGCCGCGACGGGCACCGTTCTTCAATACCTCATGCCGATTGTCATTGTCTTTTACACGGCACTGCGCACCAAAAAATGGCCGAAATCCGTCGAGATTCTCTGCGTCCTGCTCGCCGTGCTCGGCACCTTCCTGCTCGTGACGCACGGCAGCCTCGCGGCACTGGCCATTTCACCAACGGCGCTGTTCTGGGGCCTGCTCTCCGCCTTTGCCGCGGCATTTTATACGGTTCAGCCGAAGAGGCTCATCTGCCACTGGCGCCCGACGCTCGTCACCGGCTGGGGCATGCTGCTCGGCGGCCTGCTGTTCGTGCCCATCTCGCGGCCCTGGATTTTCACGGGGCAGATAGACATGACGGCCCTGCTGCTCTTTGCCTACATCATCCTCTTCGGTACGGTCATCGCGTTTGGCTGCTACCTTGGCAGCCTTCAGTACATCCAGCCGGCTGAAACGAGCATTCTCGGCTCGGCCGAACCTCTCGCCGCTATCCTGCTGTCTGTCGTCCTGCTGCACATCACGTTTGGTCTCTACGACCTGCTCGGCACCATCTGCATTCTGGCGACCGTCATCATCCTGGCCAGGCAAAAATAACTGCCAACAGGAAAAAAGCTCCCCAAAACGGGAGCTTTTATTTATTCCTGAATCATGCGCAGCAGATACCTGCCGTATTCGTTCTTCTTCAATGGTTCTGCTAGTTTCTCTACCTCTTCTTTGCTGATATAGCCCATGCGGTAGGCAATCTCTTCGAGGCAGGCAATCTTGAGCCCCTGTCTTGCCTGGATGGTCTGCACAAAGGAGGCCGCCTGCAGCAGAGATTCATGCGTGCCTGTATCGAGCCAGGCATAGCCGCGGCGCATCGTCTCAACATGCAGTGCCTTACGTGCAAGGTAAACTTTATTGACATCTGTAATCTCAAGTTCCCCGCGGGCCGATGGCTTGATGGACTTGGCAATTTCCACGATATCCTTATCGTAGAAATAAAGGCCTGTCACCGCATAATTCGACTTTGGCGCAGCCGGCTTTTCCTCGAGGCTCACGGCTCTGCCCTCCCTGTCAAACTCGACCACGCCATAGCGCTCCGGGTCGCTGACATAATAAGCAAAGACCGTGGCGCCCGACTCCTGCGCTGCCGCGCGCTGCATCAGCACAGAAAGGTCGGAACCATAGAAGATATTATCGCCGAGGACAAGAGCACAGCCCTCGCCTGCCAAAAAGTCCTCGCCAATCAGGAAAGCCTGCGCGAGTCCCTCCGGCTTTGGCTGCACGGCATACGAAATGGAAATGCCCCACTGCGAGCCATCGCCGAGGAGTCTCTTAAAGTTCTCATTGTCCGCCGGTGTCGTAATTACAAGAACATCGCGAATCCCCGCGAGCATCAGCGTCGACAGCGGATAATAAATCATCGGTTTGTCATAGACCGGCATGAGCTGCTTTGACACAGCGATGGTCAGCGGATAAAGACGTGTGCCCGAGCCGCCGGCCAGGATGATTCCCTTGCGTATCATTCCTTATTTCCCCCATTTTGACAGATGCTTAAACGTCCTGTCATCTAAAAATATGACCAGCAGCTATGTGTCAGCCTTCATACACGAAATTCAGCGACTCGGCCAGACGTTCTTTCAAGGACGGGGCCTTCTGGTCCTTGTCCGACAGGATTACCGGCTCCATTGGCCAGGCAACGCCAATATCGGGGTCATCCCAGCGGATGTTGCCGTCGCACTCCGGTGCATAGTAGTTGTCGGCCTTGTACTGGACCTCGACATCGTCCGTCAGCGTGATGAAGCCATGAGCAAAGCCGCGCGGAATGAAAAGCTGCTTCTTATTCTCTGCCGAAAGCTCTACACCGACCCACTGGCCGAACTGCGGCGAACCCTTGCGGATATCGACGGCCACATCAAAAATCGTGCCGCGCGTCGCACGCAGGAGTTTTGCCTGGCACATCGGGTTGAGCTGATAGTGAAGACCTCTGAGCGTTCCCTTCGTCGCCGAATACGACTGATTGTCCTGCACAAAATCAACCTTGAGTCCGGCAGCTTCCATCTTGCGCTTTGACCAGCTTTCCATGAACCAGCCGCGTTCATCGCCAAAGACCTGCGGTTCCAGTACGTATACACCCTTGAGCTTTGTTTCCATAACGTTCACGTGAAAAGACCCCCTTCAATGATTACCGTTTCATTATAACATAGCGCTGTCGGCCCTGTCGAATCTTTCAAACAGACCGTCCGACAGCAGCAGCGTCAAAATAAAAATCCCTGCCGTCTCTGTGCAGCAATTGCACAGAGACGGCAGGGATTTATCCGATACAGTTAGATAAAAAAGCGCTGAGCTTAGTCGCGGCCGAATTTATCCTTGAGGATGACATCGTGCGAACCGCCCTCGACGATACTCGTTGCCGAAACAAGCGTAATCTTGGCTTTTTCACGCAGCTCCGGCAGCGTCAGGGCACCGCAGTTGCACATCGTCGAACGAATCTTAGCGAGCGTCGTGCTGACGTTGTCCTTGAGGGAGCCGGCGTACGGAACGTAGGAGTCAACGCCTTCCTCAAACGACAGCTTGCGGGCACCGCCGAGGTCGTAGCGCTGCCAGTTGCGCGCACGGTTGGAACCTTCGCCCCAATACTCTTTGTAGTACGTGCCATTGACTTTGACTTTGTCCGTCGGGCTCTCGTCGAAGCGCGAGAAGTAACGGCCGAGCATCAGGAAGTCAGCACCCATAGCCAGAGCCAGCGTCATGTGATAGTCGTGAACGATACCACCATCGGAGCAGACCGGGATATAAACGCCCGTTTCCTCATAATAACGGTCACGCTCTGCGCAGACATCGATGAGTGCCGTAGCCTGGCCGCGGCCAATGCCCTTCGTCTCACGCGTGATGCAGATGGAGCCGCCGCCGATACCGACTTTGATGAAGTCAGCGCCAGCCTCAGCGAGGAAGCGGAAGCCTTCTGCATCGACGACATTGCCGGCGCCGACTTTGACGTCATTGCCAAAATGCTCGTGGATGTAACGGAGCGTGATGCGCTGCCACTCGGAGAAACCTTCCGAGGAGTCGATGCAGAGGACATCTGCGCCGGCTTTCAGCAGGGCCGGAACGCGTTCCGCATAGTCGCGCGTGTTGATGCCGGCACCGACGATATAGCGCTTGTTCTCATCGATGAGCTCGAGCTCATGCTCTTTGTTGTCCGTGTAATCCTTGCGGAAGACCATGTAACGCAGGCGCTGGTTCTTGTCAACGAGCGGCAGCATGTTGAGTTTGTGCTCCCAGATGAGGTCATTGGCTTTCGTCAGCGTCGTCGTGTCAGCGTCAGCGTAAACGAGCTTCTCAAACGGCGTCATGAAGGACTGGGCCGGCGTATCGAGGCTCATGCGCGAGATGCGGTAGTCACGGCTCGTCACGATGCCGAGCAGTTTGCCCGTTGGCGTGCCGTCTTCCGTGACAGCCATCGTAGAATGCCCCGTCTTCTGCAGCAGGTCGAGGATTTCACCGAGTGTCGTCGTCGGCTTGATGTTCGAGTCACTGCTGACAAAACCGGATTTGTAATTCTTGACACGGGATACCATAGCAGCTTCTGCTTCAATGCTCTGCGAACCGTAGATAAAGGATACGCCGCCCTCTTTGGCGAGTGCAATGGCCATCGTATCATTCGAAACGGCCTGCATGATAGCAGACGTCATCGGGATATTCATTGAAATCTTCGGCTCTTCACCCTTCTTGAACTTCACAAGCGGCGTCTTAAGAGATACATTATTCGGGATACATTTATCCGAGGAATACCCCGGGACGAGAAGATACTCTCCAAACGTGTGTGATGGTTCTTTGAAATAGAATGCCAACGTAACCCCTTCTTTCTTGAATACTGCAACCTGTCTTAGATATATTGTTGCTAGTTTACTATAAAGGAGAACGGCTGTCAATCTCCTTTATAAAACTTTGTTTACAATGTTACAACAAACATAAAAGACACGTTCGATACCTGCGGATTTACAGCTTTATTATATCACCCGCAGGCGCCCGACGTAAAGAAATTCGTGTATTTGCACTTGTACACGCGGTCAATACTGCCAGCGGGCCGTCGCGGTTGCAAAAACGTCCTTATCCTTGCGCTGCGTATAGTCTGCGTGCTCAATTTTCGCAAGGCCGAGGGAACCGTCAATAAAGAAATGGTCCTGCAGCTTGACGCGTCCCGTCAGGGCTGCTTCATAAACGCTTGGATGGTTCAGCGTGCTGCGGTCGAACTCCGTGCGCATGAAATACGCGCCAATCTGGTTCTCCCCCGGCAGATAATGGTTGACACCGGCATAATACTTCCTGGCGTTATTGCCCATCGCATCGCCGATGATGTCATCGCTGTATGTCCAGCCATTCTGATATTTCTGGTGGACATACCAGAACGGATTCGTCGAGGCATATTCAAGCGTCATGTCCCACGAACCGTCTTTCGTGAGCTGCGGCAGATACGTGCCGAAGCGGTAGCCGCGCTCTGTCGGCTGCAGGCCGCCGGCGTCCTCGCCGTAAACCTCGCCGTAGAACTGCACGCCCGGCAGGCGCACGCGGAAATCACCGCCCGCGATATCGTTCCAGCGGTCTTCACCGGCATCGTCATTATGCCCAGTACCCCAATGACGCCAGTCCGACTTCGAGAGGCCATTGCCGTCGCCGCCGAGCATGGAGACGCGCATGAGACCAAACGTGAAGGCCTTCGACGGCGTGAAGTCCGCGCGCAGACCGAGGAGACCGGCGTGGTCATAATCCGTATGCCCCGACTTTACACGGTCTTCGCGGTCGCCTTCGAGCTGGCCATAGAACACATGGTAATTCTGCTTGCCGAGGAAACGGAAGAATCCGCCTACCGGCACATCATCCTCAAGATGCACCTGCACCGCCGTCAGCGGCTTCATCGTATGGTCAAGTACGAGTTTGCCAGTTTTTCCCTGACCATAGCTCATGGCTTCACGGCCGGCCGTATACTCAACGATGCCCGTCTTCGTCTTGATGTAGCCTTCTTCGAATTTGAGCTTGGCATCATCATCGTCATTGAAGCTCAGGCGCGGCGTCACGGAAATGGCCGTCTGATGGCCGATATTGCCCGAGACTTCTGCTTTAGCCACAGCGTTAAAGCCATCGGCATAGTCATAGCCATTCGTGCCATTGCCAAACGGCTGCCAATGGGCGTTTGGCTGGCCATCGCCGCGTTTCTGGCTCTGCTTGTACGAGGATTGGTCGCTGTCGTAGCTCGCGAGCTGCACTGAAGCCTGACGCAGCGCCAGGTCATCCTGCTTGCGCTGTCCCTGGAGCGTCTCTACTTCTGCCGCAAAGGACTCGCGCAGAGTTGCAAGCTCTTCGGCCAGATATCTTGGCATCGGCTTGACTTTGGCCTTCTCCTCAGCCTGCAGCACCCACTTTGCCATCTGCAGGCGGCTGTACGGGCGCGCGCCATCCGGCAGGTCATCGATATAGCCCATGCCGCTGAGCTTATCCACATAATCATAATAAACACTGCCCATAGGTACATCGGCCGTAACCGCCTGAGCACCAGCCATCCCCGGCATTACAGCAGAGGCAGTTGCTGCCATCATGCCGACAAATAATGATTTTTTCATTTCCTTATCCCTCTATCCTCTATAAAATTCCATTCACTCAATGCATCTTATGCCTGCGGTAGCTGCGGTATCCGTAAATCGTGCCTGCGAAAATAAAAACCACGGCGAAAAGGGCCAGCAGCTGTTCGAGAAAACTTGCCATGCATTTTTCCTCCTATTCATGTGCTGTGTTCATCTGCAGCAGACGTCCTAAAGCACAACGTTACGTTTCATTATAGCAGTTTTATCCGCTTTCGTGTACCTTTTCATGATTTTTGCCAGCAGACTGTTTTACCTTATTCTCCGAAAAAATTTTAAATATCATCTTTATGACAGAAGGATTTTCATGTTCAACCGCGAAAAAGAGAATGGATAGTGGTGATAGACTATCCGATCCCTCGTAGCCGGTATCCTTTTCACTTCCCCGGCTGCCTTTGGCGGCTGACTCCCCCAATTGTCAGCCGCTTCTTTTTACTTGTGTGCTTGTGCAGAAAGAAGATGACCGCCGATGGAACATTTTATCCGTGACAATTTACGCATCCGCACGTTTGCCGCGGTCATGCTGCTGAACTTTCTCGTGATCTTGGTCATCTCCATCTTTTTTCAGCAGCGTTCGCTTTCCTTCTTTGAACAGGAATATGCCGATGCCGTCTATGAACAGGCCCAGGCCAATGGCGCGCTTGTGGACAGCGGCTGGCAGTCCCTCTACCAGACCACAGCGGATGCGGCGTTTGATTCGGCGCTGCGCGAAAAGCTCGCCGCGCCGGACAGCCAGTTACCGGATGCAGCCAAAGAAATTGCCGCCATCCTGCGTGCCTATAAGAACCGCAATGCCCAGATTGACCGCATCAGCCTCTACGAGCCTGCCACGGGCCGCCTGATAAGGTCGGATGAATACCATTCTGTCATGATGCTCCATCCCGATGGCGACGGCAAAGCCTGGCTGGATACCATCAGCCAGCAGCAGGGACGCAGTCCCTTCCTCGGCGAAGACTTAATTGGCGCCTCACCGCAGAAAGTCTATCTCTATCATCAGCCTGTATATGATAAGGACGGTCGGCTGCTCGCCTATCTGACAACATCGTGCAGTGAGTGCAGACTCTATTATGCCTATCTCACCCCCATCATCCAGAAAAAAGAAAGTGCCGTTCTCCTCTATCATACTGACGGCACTCTGCTGAGCGGCAGCCTCGATGATGAAGAGGCTGGCCCCGTTCAGGCCATTCTCCGCGATAAGATTGCCCAAAATCCCGACGGGCAGACTTCGCTTCATCTGCATAATCAGGATTACTTCGCCGTCTGGCTTTCCCTGCCCTTTTCGGGGGACGTTTTCTGCCTGATCAAATCCCAGCATGACTTCCATGCGCAAATCATACAGATGCAGGTGCTCTGTGTCCTCTCCGCGCTGGTTCTGCTGCTCTTATCGGCCGTCTTCCTCTATTGGATTTCCCTGCGTCTGGCACGTCCGGCTGAGGAACTGGCTGAGGCCATGCACGAGGCAGGGCGCGGCAATCTTACGGTACGCGCACCAGTGACCGGTCATGACGAAATTTCTTATCTGGCCCTTTCCTTCAATGAAATGCTGCAGAAGATGCATGACCTCATTGAACGCCTGGCCAGTGAAAAAGAACAGAAAAAAGAAGCCGAGCTCAAGGCCCTGCAGTATCAGATTCGCCCGCATTTCATCTATAATATGCTCAATGCCATCCGCTTTGCCGCCATCATGCAGGGAGCGCGCAATCTCGGCAAGCTGCTGTCCGACTTTGTCGAACTCCTGCGTGCCAGCACAAACCGCAATGGCGTTTTTGTCCCGCTTTCTGAAGAAATCGGCACCCTGCGCCACTACATCGCCCTGCAGGAATTCCGGCTGATGGATGCATTTACCGTAGATTTTTCTATTGCCGACGAGACTCTCACCTGCATCGTGCCGCGCATGCTCCTGCAGCCGCTTGTCGAAAACAGTATTCTGCATGGGCCTTCGGCCAGCCAATCCTGCTGTCATATAGAAATCTCTGCCCATCTCACCAAAGACCGTCTTCACCTGATTGTAAAAGACGATGGACAGGGCATGACGCCAGAGCAAATTGACCAATTGGAGCATGGCACGGCTGCAGGCAAAAGACCTGCCCACGGCGGTCTTTCCGGCATTGGCGTCCGCAACATCATTGAGAGACTTCATCTATATTATGGAGAAAAGGCCCGCCTGCATTATGAAAGTGACGGACAGTCCTTCACCAAAGCAGAGATCACGCTGCCAATTTCTCACGATGTCCATGAATACGAAATTTAAAGTCTGCAGATATAGAAATTATAGAAAGGAAGTATGCCCATGCGCCTCATGATGATGGTCTTTGCCGCGCTGCTCACGGGTATTTTCATCGTGCTGCTGCCCATGCAGAATCAGGAAAATTCTATCGCACGGCCTGCCTATACCGTCGGCGTTGTCCTCAAGGCCATGGACAGCGAGCATTGGCTGGCCGTCCGTTCCAGCATGCAGGAAGCCGCGCAGGAGAAAAATATCCGTCTGATTGTCATGACGCCGGAAAACGAATTGGCCTATGATGAACAGAACCAGATTATCGAAGACCTGTTCGCCGGCGGCATCGACGCCCTGATTGTCTCGCCGGTCAACATTCACCATACGGACCAATGGGTGCAGGAAGCCAAAGAACGCGGACTGCCGCTGCTGACGATTGATGAAAAGATTGACGGCATCCCCTATGTCGGGTCCGATAATTATGCCATTGGCCAGACTGCTGCCAAAGAAATGGCCGCCCGACTGCCGGAAGGTGCCTCTGTAGGCATCATCGCGGGCAGCGCCAATCAGGATGCCCACATCCAGCGCGTTGCCGGCTTCCGCGACTATCTGTCGGCTTCTCACAGCCTGCAGCTTGTCGACGTCGAAGCCGATGAAACCAAATACCGGCAGGCCACCATTGAGACTGAGCAGATGCTCAAAACACATCCAGACCTGCAGGGGCTGTTTGTCACCAGTGCCATGATGACCTTAGGTGCCATAGACGCGACGGAGATGCATACGCCGGCCATCCACATCATCGGTGTAGACACACAGAATGATACACTCGCCGCCCTGAAGCGCGGACGTATCGATGCCATGATTTCGCAGGATGGGCATGAGACGGGCCAGCTGGCCATCAATGTCATCATGGACCTGCTGTCCGGCACGGCCGTTGAAGAAAATAATTTCATCGAGAATGATGTCATCACGCAGGATAAAGCCGATGAATATCAAATCAAGGAAGAATGACAGAACAAATCACAGCAGCGATTCTCTAGGGAGGCTTCATTTTGTATAAAGTAATCATTGCGGACGATGATTTCTTAGTCCGAACGTATTTAAAACAGATGATTCCGTGGCAGAAAAATGGCTTTGTCATTGCCGGCGATGCCAAAAACGGTCAGGAAGCACTGGACCTCATCGAAAAGGAGCATCTTGCTCTCATCATCACAGATGTCTGCATGCCTGTCCTCGACGGCATCGGCCTCATCCGCGCCATGCGCGCCCGCCAGCTCGCCGGCCATATCCTTGTGCTGAGCAGCCACGATGACTTTGCCTATGTTCACGAAGCCATGAAGCTCGGCATCGATGATTATCTCTTAAAAGACGATTTGACCCCAGAAAATATGCTGGCCTTCCTCAAAGAGCATCTGCAGGACGCAGACAAAGAAAACACACCTGAACATACGGCCCATCCTGCATCGGTTTCACAGGCAGAGCTCGCCCGCATCGGTCAGGAAAAACTGCTTCATGATTTTTTCCATGGCTTCAGCAGTCAGGGAGCCTTTGCTCCAGAGGAAGCCGGCGAAAAGGCCCAGAGAGCGGGCCTGCCTGCTTCGTTCCGTTTAGCAGCTGCCAGTCTCATGATGCCGCGCGGCTGGCAAAAGAGACGGCAGGCCCTCAGTGAGGAAGAACGCGGTTCCTTTCGTCAGGCCTTTCAGGAAATGTGCCAGACGTTTTTTACGCATCATCGGGACGATTTTCAGGGACAGCCTTTTCTGCTCGAAGACAGGACCGGCTGCTGGGGATTCCTGTTTCTCTTTCCCAAAGACATCCGCCGTGCCGCCGTACTGCAGAAGCTGCAGGATGCGTCTGCCCATTTGCAGACACTCATCCGACGTTATTTTGACCTCTGCCCCCTGATGGTACGGACTGCACCGCAGTCCGACTGGGCACGTCTGCTGACCGCCTGGCAGTCGCTCCTTGCCAAAAAAGATGTTCTCTTCTATTTCACAGAGGGAAATTTCACCGCAGAAGAGCTGCCTCCCGTTACGTCCGCCGTAAATCTCCCGCCTGACCTGCCGGCGGAAAAGCTGCTTGCAGAGCTCGGCAGGGAATACCTGACCAGAAAAGCCCTGCAGGACTTCCTCAAACGCCGCTTTCCTCAGCTTACCGACAAAATCTGGACGAATTTATGGCAGTCGGAAGATTATGCGGGCCTGCAGCAGAATTTATTGCAGGTACTTGCCAATGAGCGGGCAGAAAGTCAGCTTCATCCCGCCATCCGTCAGGCCCTGCGCTTTATCGAGGAACATTACCGTGAAAACCTCATGCAGGCGGACGTTGCCGCTGCCGTTCATCTGAATCCAGCTTACTTTTCTACCTTATTCAAGAAAAACATGAACAAGGGCTTCAGCGAATATCTCGCGGAACGGCGAATCAAGGCCGTGCAGCAGCGTCTGACCAGCAGCACGGAACGCATCAAGGAGATCGCTTCCGCCGAAGGCTTTGATGATTATCCTTACTTCTGCCGCCTCTTTAAACGGCTCGTCGGCCTGACGCCGCAGGAGTACCGCACGCAGAAGATGTAAACCTCTGCCATATGCCAAAATCCAAAAATACGACAACTCTTGTCAAAAAAAAACAAGGCTGTCGTATTTTTTTACGCTGATACTCTTCGCTGCCAAAAATGTGCCAAGGAAAAGACAATACATCCAAAAAGGTAAAAAGCAAGCGACATAAATAATAAACTATAATAATAACTGTCAAACGGAACAGTACATATACCAAACAGTACTTACACAAACGAAAGAGAGGTTTTCATCATGAAAATTGGTATCATCGGCGCAGGACGCATTGGCAAAGTTCACATCCGCAACATTTCCCTGTTTGTCCCAGACATGGAAATCAAGACGGTCGCAGATCCGTTCATGAATGACAAGACGGCAGCCTACGTCAAGCAGTTCGGCATCGAAAACGTCACCAAAGATGCAGCTGACATCCTTAATGACCCGGAAATCAAGGCCGTCGTCATTGCTTCCTCGACGAATACCCATGCAAAATTCATCATCGAATCGGCGAAAGCAGGCAAGGATATCTTCTGTGACAGCAGTTTACAGCTTTTAAGCCGCTTGCCCATCGCCCCAGGCCAAGACCTGCA
>USAK01000038.1 GCA_900552565.1 uncultured Selenomonas sp.
GGGTCTCTCTTTTATTTATTATGATTGCGCAAACAGTCGGCCTGTCGACTGCTATACGCCCCATCCATCGGCAAGCGCCACTCCGGCCATCGACGGTCAACGGTCGGACACAAGACCATCAGCTGGCCGTTGGACGGTTGGCGTGCAGGAAGTCGATGTAATCGTAGCCCCACGCCTCAATGCTCGCGAGCACTGACTCGAACTTCCTCCCGATCTCCGTCAGACTGTACTCCACGCGCGGCGGCACCTCCGCATAGACCGTGCGGCTCACGATGCCCTCACGCTCGAGCGACTTGAGCTGCGACGACAGCGTCGCATGCGTAATCCCCAGCTCGCGCTCGAGCTCGTTGAAACGGCGCGTGCCCTGACTCAGCTCATGTAGCACGAGGATCGCCCACTTCCCCTGCAGGATCTTCTGCGACGTCACGAACGGGCAGATGCCAAATAAGTCTTTCGCCATGATATTCCTCCAATACGCAAGCACTTGATACCTAGTCAAGCAAAATTACCTTCTTGTCAATATTCTACATAATTTCTATAATATAGACAAGAGAGTTAGTACAGAAACGATACCTTTATAGGAAATACAACGAGAAAAGAGGAATCCCCATGAAAAAGATGCCCGCTGTTTTCGTTGGACACGGCAGTCCGATGATTGCACTCGACCACAACAAATTGACCGACACCTACAACCGCCTCGGGAAGCGCATCCTCGAAGAATTCGGCAAGCCCAGGGCCATCCTGATGATCTCCGCGCATTGGTATACGCACGGCACCCTCGTGCAGAGCGCCGCAAAGCCCCGCCAGGTATACGACATGTACGGCTTCCCGCCGGAGCTCTACGAACTCAAGTACGAGCCGACCGGCTGCGCAGACCTCACGCGCGACGTCACGGACCTGCTCGGCGCAGACGTCGAAATCGACGACAGCTGGGGCATCGACCACGGCGCGTGGAGCATCCTCGTCCACATCTTCCCAGAGGCCGACATCCCCGTCGTCCAGCTCTCCGTCAACGGCGACATCACCGAGCGCGCCGCCTACGACCTCGGCCAGAGGCTCGCCGTCCTGCGCGACAAGGGCTACCTCATCATGGGCAGCGGCAACGTCGTCCACAACCTGCGCCGCGTCGAATGGGAGAACGAGCACGGAAATCCCGCCGCCGACCGCTTCGACGATGCGATAAAGGCCGCCATCGAGCAGCGCAATGACGAAGCCGTCATCGACTACCACCGCTACCCCGACGCCGACTACGCCGTCCCGACCCCCGACCACTTCCTGCCCCTCCTCTACATCCTCGGCGCCTCCGAAGGCGAGATGCCCTATATCTTCAACAACGTCCGCAACCTCGGCTCCATGGCCCTGACCGGCTACGCCTTCGGCCTTTAAGCCTTCTCCACTGGAGAAGATGCCAAACTCTCCTAAGAATAATACACAACAAAGATCCCGGCGTACTGCTCATGCGCCGGGATTTTTGTGTCTATGCGGTTTTTGCTAGTCAGACTATCGTGCATTGACACTCCCCACGGCTAAAGCCGGGGGGATTCTTGGTTCGATAACAGTACGTTCTTTTTTCAGGGGCTTTGTGTTACAATGAGGATACGAGTTACAACTGGCAAGGGAAAGTAAGAAATATGGTATGATTACAGACACGAGACGAACGCATCTGGGACGGCAGGAATTCCTGCAGGCAGCGGCTGAGCGCCTACAGCAGGAGTGGCGTGAGGGGCACCACATCAAGTCCTGCCCGGTCTTCTTCAACATCACGAATTTCCATCTCTACAATGCCGCGCATGGCTTCCGGCAGGGGGATATCTGCCTGCAGCACATCGAGAACATCCTGCAGGAGGTGTTCCCCTGTCAGCCGCTCGTGCACCTCGGATCAGATACCTTCGCCGTTCTCGCAGATACGGCAGATGTACAGGTGCGTATTGACACGGCCTGCCAGCGCGTGCTAGCCTTCATCGGAAACCCCAACATCGCGCTGAAGGCAGGCATCCGCTTCCTCACGGGACTGCCCTCAACGAAGGACCTCAATGTCGCCTTTGACAGCGAGGCCAAGATCGCCTGCGACACGATCAAGAAGGATGCCTCTCGCCACTGGACCGTCTACACAGAAGAACTCGGCCTGCGCCACCAGATGCAGAACTACGTGCACGAGCACCTGGACCAGGCCATGGCCAAGGGTTACATCCGCGTCTACCTGCAGCCCGTCGTCCGCACGCTGACGGGCGAACTCGTCAGCGCGGAGGCACTCGCACGCTGGGAGTCGCCGCAGTACGGCACGATCGCGCCGGGCATCTTCATCCCCGTGCTCGAGGAGGCGCATCTCATCCACAAGCTCGACGCCTACATCCTCCACGCCGTTGCCAAGATGGCGCGCGAAAAACTCGATGCGAACTTCCCTGTTCTTCCCATCTCGATCAATCTCTCACGCCTTGACTTCCTGCTCCAGGATCCGTTCGCCGTCGCTGAGACGATCCACGAAGAATACCGCCTGCCGCTCGGCCTCATCCAGATCGAGGTCACGGAAAACGCGCTGGTCGACAGAATGGATTCGGTACTGAACGGGATTCAGAAGTTCCAGAAAAAAGGCTATCCCGTGCTGCTCGACGACTTCCAACAGTACTGCTGGGATAACGACCTGCACCTGGAGAGCTGCGACGATACCGAACTCCTCAACAAGGCCGGGCTCGTCGACATGAACCAGACGGCCCCTGTCGCCATTCTCTACGACGACAATGAGCAGATGACCATGCTGCAGGTCAATGCACTCTACCTCGACGCCCTGCACAGCATCGGCACGCCGAGCGTCGAGCGCGGCAAGGCGACGGACCAGTGGAAGTCGATGATGTATGTCGACAACGGCCAATACATGCGCGTCAAGATCAAGGAGCTTGCCGCACGCGGCACCCATTCAGTCCACCAGCTGCACCTCTCCAACATCAGTGCCGACAAGGCCTTTGACGACACGCATTCCCACCGCTTCGACACGATTGTGCGCAATATGCTGCTGACCTACGATGCTATCTGGTACGTCAACCTCGACCAGGACGTCATTGAAATCATCGAGGCGCTGGCAGGGACGCGCGTCGGGATGCAGTTTCACGATGCAGCGCTTCGCCAGCCGCTACGTCCATCCGGCCGACCGCGAGCGCTTTCTCTCCGTCACGGTCCCCGCTGCCCTGTACGAGCGTGCCTCGACCAGCCCGAAGTCCTATATCACAGCGCCCTTCCGCATCCTGATGTCGGACGGCCACTACGCCTGGATCTTCTTCACGAGCATGGTACTCTTTAAATCGACCTCGCGCGAGATGCTCATCTCCTTCAACAGGGATTTCATAGAGCAAATCCCCGACCGCACGGTCATCATCCGCCAGATGCTCGAGAGCTACGGCATCACCAAAGACTTCTTCGCCGCCGGACAGGACCCCCTGTACCAGGGCGCCTTTGCGACCATGCTCGAGGACATGGATGTCGATTCCTTCTGGAAGGACCGCCAGCACCGTTTCTGCGGGGCCAGCCGCGCCTTCCTCAAGGCCCGCAGCGTCCGTGATATCGCTGAGATCCGCGGCCGGACCGACAAAGAGCTCGGCTGGCAGCTGCTCGCCGAGCAGGCCTACGAGACAGAAGAGACCGTCATGCGCACTGGCACCCCTCTGCTGGGCGTGCGCGAGCAGATTGATATTGGACACCGCCTCCAGGAAATCCGCGCGGCAAAATTTCCCATCCGTCAGGACGGCCAGGTCATCGGCATCTTCATCAAGCTGAGCGCCCTCGTGGATGCACCGGCGCGCCGGGAGCAGGACGCCGCACTCGGCCTCATCGACGAGGAGACACACCTGCTGAGCTACTGCGGCATGCTGCGCGATGCCCTGCTGTACGCCGACGAGTACCGCCTGCACGGCAACAACTACACGGCCACGCTGCTCGACGTGCCCGAGTTCGATGGCATCGGCATGCAGTACGGCAAGGATTTCCGGCGCCACCTGCTGCAGAAGATCGTCGCGCTGCTGCACAGGAACCTGCCTGCCGCCTGCAGCATCTCCCGCGTCGGCGCCGCGATACCCGTGACAAGGCCGATGGGTAGTCCTTCGTGTTCGAGGACCTTGCCCTGTTCGATGTGGAGCTCGAGGAAGGCGCGCAGCGGTTTTGTATAGCGTGCTGACTCGATATGGTCGGGGTCGAGGCCGTGTCCCTTGAGCACCTCGTAGAGCGTGTGGCCTTCCTTGTCGTGCAGCCGCACGAGGTCTTCCTGCGAGAGCTCCCCGCGCATGGCCCGGCTGCCGAGCGTCGCCGCTGAGAAGCGGCTTGACTCCTCGCAGAGGAATAAGACGACCTCGAGCGGCCGCTTCGGCGTGAAGCCGTCCTCGCGCATCGAGCGGACTGTCTCAATCGCCGCGAGGATGCCGACGATTCCGTCGAAATTGCCGCCTTCCGGCACACTGTCACCATGCGAGCCGAACATGACAGCAGGCAGGCTCTCATCCGCGCCCTGCACATGGCCGATGACATTGCCAAACGCATCCTCGCGCAGCTCCATGCCTGCCTCACGCATCAGCCCCATCAAATACGAGCGCCCTCGCCAGTCCGCATCCGTGAACGCCAGCCGGTTGATCCCCCGCCCCGGCGCCGTGATTTCGTTCAGAGCAGCGAGCTGCTGCTGCAAGCGTTGTTTGGAAATCATGAGTCCACCTTCCTTTTCTCTATCCATCACATTAATAGAATCGTGAGCTGTTCTGTTCCTGATTCTATCATGGAATCTCATTCTTTGTGGCAAAAAGTCTGATGCCGGACTTTTTTATGGATCGATTCGTTCCTGTGCGAAAGGCAATGGCAAAATGTGGCGGTCTATGCTACAATGGGGCGTGTTTCCTGTGGTTACAAAAGGGGGATGACTGTGTGATACAAGAATATGGAAAACCTGGCCTGGCGGAACAGCATGCGACGCGGGCTATCTTTTTTGTCGGAGGGTTCGGTGCGGCCTCGTGGGCGCCTCTGGTGCCGCTTCTAAAGGCGCGGCTCGGCATTGCGGAGGATGTGCTCGGCATGCTACTCCTATGCATCGGCATTGGCTCTTTGTTGACGATGCCGCTCTCGGGCGCAGCGGCGGTGCGGCTCGGCTGCCGCAGGGTGCTGACCGCTGCGGGGCTCGTCTATGGCGCGCTGCTGCTCGCGCTCTGCACGGTGTCCTCCTTCCAGCTGGCCATACCGCTATTGCTGATCTTCGGTGCGACGATGGGCTGCATCGACGTCGTCGTCAACATCCAGGCGGTCATTGTCGAGAAAGCGGCGGGGCGACGCCTCATGAGCGGCATGCACGCGCTCTGGAGTGTCGGCGGTTTTGCTGGCGCGGGCCTTTTCGGCATCTGGGTCGGCACGTTCTCACTGACGCCTCTCGCCTCGACAGGGATTGCGGCCGCCGTCATGGTGCTCGTGACACTCGCGGCCTCGCGCCATCTGCTGCCGTACGGCGGTGATGCTGGCGGTAAGCTGCTCGCCCTGCCAAAGGGCATCGTGACATTCGTCGGCATCATCGCCTGTATCGCCTTTCTCGTCGAGGGCGCCATCATGGACTGGGGCGGTGTCTTCCTCACGACGGTCCGTCACTTTGACATGGCGCTGGCAGGCACAGGTTTCACTGTCTTTTCGGCAGCCATGCTGACCATGCGCCTGCTCGGCGACTGGACGGTGCAGAAGCTCGGACAGGAGCGCGTCGTCATCGGCGGCAGCCTGCTCGCCGTCGCGGGTTTCCTGTTCATCATCTTTGCGCCGACCGTCGTCCTGCTCTACCTCGGCTTCTTCTTCATCGGCGTCGGCTGCGCCAATGTCGTGCCCGTCTTCTTCTCGCTGCTCGGCAAACAGCACGTCATGCCCATCAGCCTCGCTGTGCCAGCTGTCAGTACGCTCGGCTATCTCGGCATCCTCATGGGGCCTGCCGCCATCGGCTTTATCGCCCACCAGACGAGCCTCTACGCTGCCTTCACGCTGCTCGCCGCACTTGTCCTGCTGCAGGCCGTCATCGCGGCCTACGTCTACCACCATATCGTAGAGTAAAGGGGGTTCCGTCGGGAAAATGCACAAAAAAAGCGCTCGTATGAGCGCTTTTTTCGTGTCATTCTCACAACTTCTGTGCATCCAGGATCAATTTCTTGCCCAGCTCGTATGCCTGTTCTGCGATTTCAGCACCGTGCTTCTCGTGATAGGCACGCTTCTCTTCCTCGGAGAAGATCGAAGACTCGTATTTGCTGTAATCCTTGAATTGTAGCGTGTTGAAATCATAGAATAGATAGGGCTTTGCGCCGAGGATACCGGCTGCCGCTCGTTCGTAGGCGGCCAGGCTATCCTTCAGGTGGAATGCGTCTGCCTGTTCCTCTGTCGCATTCATCGTGTAGAGGAATGCAGAGGGAAGGGTCTTCCCGAGTACCGAAGGAATTTCCCTGCTGTAGATGTACTGCGAGAAGAAGAAGCGCTCGAGGAACGCCTGCATGCCCGATGTCAGATTCATGAAGTAGATCGGGGACCCGAACAGCAGGGCATCTGCCTGCTTGGCGCGCTCCAGCACAGCTGTGAGATCGTCCCTGACGATGCAGACACCGTGCTCCTTGTCCTTGCGCTTGCAGTAAAAGCAGCTCAGACATCCCTTGTACTTCAGCGGATAGAGGTCGATATACTCCGTCTCTGCTCCAAGCGAAGCGGCCCCTTCCAATGCCTTGTGCAGCAGTCGCGCCGTGTTCTCCGCACGGCGCGGGCTTCCATTGATTGCCATGATTTTCATGAATATTTCTCCTAGATATCCCATAATTTATTGAACCAAAATCTCCCGGCTTTCGCTATGAGGCGTGTCATAAAGCTTCAGGTTGGCAGACCTTGCTCCTTGGCTTGATGTTCACCAGCACGATCTCTGGTGCTGGGCCGAGGCGGAAGAGCTGGCCCCAGGCGCCGTAGCCGCTGGAGACGATGGCGAGCAGGTGGCCGAAGCGCTTTGCGCCGTAATCGAGGGCGAAGATGCGCCTGGTCACGAACCGGTTGGGCCAGAACTGTCCGGCATGCGTATGGCCTGCGAAGTAGAGGTCCATGCCGCGCGAGGCGGCCTGCTCGATGCGCAGCGGCTCGTGCTCCATCGCAATCGTGAAGACGTCGGGCTCTGCCTGCGGGAACTGGGCGTGCGGGGCGATCATGTAGTCTTCCATGCCCACGAGCGATACACCGGCGACGAGATGCACCGTGCCACCGCGCAGGCAGCGCACGCCGTTCTGTTTCAGGCGCTTCTGCTCCCTGCCGAGGTTCATCCCGTACGTGTCGTGGTTGCCGAAGACCGCATAGACGCCCCAGGGGGCCTTTAGTCCCGCAAATCCCTTGAAGCTCTTGTCGCGCAACACATAGCCGAGGTTGCCGTCGATGATATCGCCGCCGAAAAGGATGAGGTCAGGCTGCAGGTTCATCATGTCGCGGCGCAGCTCTGCCGCAAACGAACGGCCCAGCACGGCTCCGAGGTGGATGTCGCTGGCAAATGCCACTGAGAACGCGCGCTCGATGGGCTTTTCGGTCTCCATCTCGATGCGGCGCACCACCGGATGGCGCGCGCGCCAGCTGCCGACGGCGAGCAAGGCCGCCAGCCCCAGCAGGGAGGTCCGGCCGTAATAGACGGCAAAGACGGTATGCCACCAGTCAAGACCAAAGCCGAATGGCTGTGCAAGGCAGACGAGCCAGACGATAAAGGCAGGCAGCAACAGGAGTGTCATGTAGTAGCCGTAGATGAACCAGTAGCCGCCAATTCTCGCCAGCAGCCGCGTCACGCGCAGCGGCAGGTGATTCCCGAGGATGTTCGGTATGAGATAGACAAATGGCAGTAGCAAAAAAATCAGGAGCAGCCCGTGCTCTGGGACGGGCAGTGCCCAGCGCAAGAGCAGCCACTGTCCTAGCCCTGAGAGCTCGCCGAGGCCCCATAGAATCCAATAGAAAGTGTAGCGGTGTTTCACCAAGCGTTCCCCCGTTCTTGTTTCCCCTTATCTGAATTTAATTCGACGAAGTGCGGCAAAGTCCTCCTGACCGTTCACGCAGATAGATTCCCCTTTCGATTCGCCATCTTCCTGATCAAAAAGTTCAGTGCTGACTTTTTGCACAAGCTGACTCACCTGCAGTGATTGACATTGCAGGAGAACCCGCGGTGGAAGCAGAATCTATACTTAGTACTTAGACCAATGACCATCTGATTCACTTGGGGGTGTAGAAGATGTTTTGCATGAACTGCGGCACGAAGCTGCCGGATCACGCTAGATTCTGTTTCAACTGTGGAGCCAAGGTCCCGGAAGGGCCGGATGATGGGACTGCTGCTGACGAAGGGCAGGCACCTGTAACAGGGACGCCGGATGAACCGCTGTCGGACGCACTCGGCAGCCATTTCACGGTTCTCGGTCAATACGCGGTGGAGCTGCCGCGGGCCACGGCCATCTACAACCAGCTCTGGGCGCCGTTCAATCGGGAGGGGACGCGGATTGCGCTGCTCGCCCGATATGAGATACGCAAGCACCTGAAGGAACATGTGGTGGAGAATCCCGTGGAGTTCTCAGCCCAGGTACTCGCGTACTGCATGACCGTCTGCGACCCGCTTTTCGAGAAGGCCGTGGAGCTCCTGATCGACCGCGGCATCGACTATGTGACGAAGAAGGACCTCTGGGACAGGCTCGACGATTCCGCCACGTCGACGGACCTTGTCAAGGCCATGCTGGCAGACAAGGCGGCCATTGAGGACTATGAAAAGGACTTGGCGGTGGAGAGGCAGGCCAACAAGGCGAGCTGGCGTGGCGGCGGCTTCGGCATCACGGGGGCCATCACGGGCACAATCAAGGCGTCGATGATGAACACGGCGCAAGATGCCCTGAGCGCACTCGGGCGCAGCATCACAGGCAATTCCTATTCCGACCGTCTCGAGCGCTTCATCCAGGACAGGAGTGCCAAGCGGAATTATCCGGCCATGGCCCGCGATTTCATCAATTCGGTCTGCCGGTTCGACCTGTTCAACGAGGTCTATCAACTGTTGGCGGAAGAAGGCCGCGTGCCGAAGGTGTCGTTTGAGACGAGCAAGGCAGACAGTCGGCGGAAGAACCTGCTGGAACGGTACGCCAGCGGCAAGCTTGAAAAAGAAGAGGTGCTCAGAGGTCTTTGCAGCTGCCTGGAGATAACCGGTGAGACGCAGTCGATCTATGAGGCGCTGCTGGAGCTGGAGCCATCTGCCGCAAGGGATGTGTTCCATATGGCAGCGTCCGAAGGTGAGGAGCTCGAACTGGCCAAGTCGGTCTGGCAGACGTATGAGATTGACAAGAAAGTCGGACAGGATTTCCATTTCCCTGACTGGATGCCGAATTTCCTTTCCCGTCCTTTTTCTGTGGTGGCAGGGCCAGCTATGCTGCTGGCTCTGCTGATCGAGCTCCGCGACTTGCCTCAGATGTTCCGCAAGGAGGGGACGGCTCCTATGTACATCGCCCTGACGGCTGGCACGTACTGGATCCCGGCAGATGCCAACGATGTGAGCTTTTGGGGGATGGACCGCGAGGTAGAGCTGACTCTCGACCATCCAGGAGATACCGACTGGATGGGTCATGGCGTCCACTTCCATCTGGTGCAGTTTAGAGGTAACGCAGCGGCATGGTCTAAAGAGCTCCGCGAGAAGAAGCTCCAAGAGGCAGAGGCTTTGCTAGGCGCCAGAGACAAAGCGCGCGCCTTATCTGCCTTTCTGCTTGCCGCAGAGATGGGCAGTGCCGAAGCGGCCTGGCAGGCAGGAATCCTGCAGGCGAAAGACGGCCAGCAGGAAGAAGCGCAGTGGTCTTCCGTGGAAGCCGCTGTGCTGGGCAAGAAGGAAGCGGCCTGGGTGCTGTACCAATATCTGAAGAAGAAACAGAATGAACAGTGTGCTGCTTACCGGAGATTGGCCGCCAAGGACGCGCAGGCGCTAGTAGATGCGGGAAAGTACGACGAGGCCTTGGCCTGGTACGAGACGTTGGTCGCAGAAGGCGACGGCACGGCCTGCCTCTATCTGGGCCAGATGGCCGAGCAGGGCAAGGGCATGGAAAAAGACGAGGCCAAGGCCATGGACTGGTACGAGAAAGCCAAGGCCTATGGCTGCGAAGAAGCAGGGCAGGCCCTCGGAGCGCTGGCCTTTGCCTGGGGCCAAGCGCTGGAAGAAAAGGCCAAGGCAGAAACGGGACCGCAGGCTAGGACAGACTGGCAGCAGGCCTGGCACGATTACCAGCGCGCCTTGGCCGAGGACTATCCGGGAGCTGCGGAGAAAATCAAGGCACTTGGCCTCCAGCTTGGCAAGGAAATGGAGGCCAAGGGGCAAGATGCAGAGGCATTGGCCTACTACCAAGCGGCCCTGGACCTCGGCAGTCAGGATGCGCTGCTCCGGGCAGCACGGCTTTGCGTCGACCCGCAGAGCGAGACATTCGACTTCACCGAGGCTTGGCAGCTCTACCAGAAGGCCGCACAGAATGCGGAGGATGCAGATGCCGTCAGCGACGAGTGGAACAGCCGCAAGGCACTCGTGCCCCTGGATGTACGAGTGGACTGCTTGCGGGGCGTCGTGAAAGACAAGATGGCCAACGCCGCCTACTATTATTGGGGAGATAAGCTATCCAACCCGCTGGACAATGCCATGAAGTCCTACGGCGCGCGGGCAGGCGTCCAGAGAGCCCAGGTCGTGCTGCTCTGCGATTCCACCCATTCCCTCTTCTGGGGCAAGGGCGAGGAAGGCTTCCTGATCACCGAGAACGGCCAGCTCATCTGCTCCATGGGCCTCCACGTCTCTCTGGACCAAGTAGGCCCTGTGGAATACGACGATCAGGAACTCATAGCAACTGCCTTTGGCACCGTGCTGGCCCGCTTCAAGAGCGAGTCTGACGAAGACGGGGACTTTTGCGACCTCCTCAACGACATCGTCCTGCTGCCCCATCCAAAACAACAGGACGAAGCACCAGCCCAGCCGACAGCAGGGCCAGCACAGCAGCCAGAGCCTCAGCACGCAGCTGCATCAGGAGTCTCCTTCTGCCCACAGTGCGGCGCCCCCGCCGAGCCAGGCACCCGCTTCTGCGGCCAGTGCGGTACTCCCTTGACATCCGCAAGAACGAAGTCATGATCACGGCGCGCCAAAGGCAACGCTGTAAGCCGTGCAATGCACGTATCACATACCGTGAGGTTTTCATCGAATAAAATGCACCGGATGGATATCCTTTACATGGGCAAAGGAATTCATCCGGTGCATTTTTGCCGTTGTGTACAGTGGTCTTTATCGAGGCAGAGTTGACAAGTGGCTCATTTCCAGATCACAGATTCTTCGAGGGGGCGACGGCGTTTGTCGCGATGCGGTGCTTCACCGCGGTAGCCGAGCGCGGTCATGCAAGCAACACCGAAATGTTCGGGGTCATAGAGATGGTAGGTATCCGATAAAATGGACTCAACCTTATCCTTCGTAAAGCCTTCGATGGGGCAGGAGTCGATGCCCAGATAGGCAGCTGCGAAGAGGACATTGGCCATGACGATATAGGTCTGCTTTGATGACCAGTCGAATGCCGAACGCTCGGATTCGAGGGTCTTGTGCTGGTCGCGGCAGAATCCCGTATAAGCTGCCCTAAACATGTTGTATGCTTGCTCTCGGGAAGTTCCATGATGTCGTGCGTGATGTGTTCGAGATAAGGCGAGCCGAAGGTGATGTCCGCTTTCTTTCGTGCCAGGAATACCAGAAAATGGCTGGCATCTTGGAGCGCGGCGTCTGCACCCCAGGCATATGGCCGGATGGACTGGCGGACTTCCGGATCTTGCAGGACAATGATCTTCCAAGGCTCAAAGCCGAAAGACGTCGGTGCAAGGCGTGCCGCCTCTAAAATCGTCTGCATGTCCCCATCGCTGATCTTCTTGTCCTTGTCCCAGGCCTTTGTTGCATAGCGGTACTTCAAGACCTGCAGCAAATCCTCGCGGCGCAGCTTTGGCTGTGCGACCTTTACCGTTTCGATAACTGCCTTTTCGTTCATATGATTCGATTCCTCTCTTTTACTTTCTTCATTATGTATTATTTTACCATGAAAAGCGTCATTTGTATGTGACTCAGTATCATTGGGGACATCTTGTGGACGAACGGAATCCGGGATGGGTTCAATAGAGTGACTAGAAAAATTCACCCGTCGAATTTTTAACGTCGATCAAAACAAGGAATCCATCTGGCTCTCGGCTGTCGGCTGGATTTTCAGGTGGGTGACCTTGCGCGCGGTGATGGTCTCGTCGCCGCGCAGGGTGCCGGAGAGGATGGTGGCGTCGCTGTGGTGGTCGGCGAAGCTGGCTTCGGCCATGCGCCCGTTGGTGTTGGCATAGCAGTAGCGGCAGCGGTGCAGGCAGGTATCGTACTGGCCGATGTCGACGCTCTTCATGCAATGGCAGACGTCGCGCTGAGTCGGGTCTTTCTTGACATCGATGGGCGCGCCGATGACGCGCTCGATGCGTTCCTTGTCGATGCAGGCCCCGTGTTCGATGCCGTAGGCGGCGAGGTCGATTGCCTCAGAGCATGACTGCAGGGTGACACCGGAACCTTTGGCGAGCCGAGCAAAGCCCTCGGCCAATATATTCATCTCAGGGATGCCGAGCGGGTGCAGCGCGAGTGGTTTCGTGTTGCGCTCGGTCTTGCGGTAGAGGTCGAGAAAGCTGATGACGCAGCGGTCGGTGTACGGTGCGAGCCTTTCGAGCATGGCGGCGAAGTCGTGCAGATGCTGCTTGATGGTGTAGCGGCCGTTGAGCAGGATGGGATCGTAGCGCCAGACCATGCGCGCCTTGCCGAGTTGCTGCGACATCTGCTGGAAGGTGCGGATGACTTCGCGCTTGTCGGGCAGGCCCGGCTCGACATCGTGGCCGTACGGCGTGATGGTGAACTGGAAGTAGAACGGGTACTTCGCGCGGAGCTCTTCGAGATGCGGCAGCATCGGCGCGGCGTTCTTGGTCCAGAAGACGATGCAGTCGACGTCCTCCGGCCGCAGCGAGATGCGGCTGACCTGTTTGCGGTTAAATGGGTTGATCGCGTCGACGAACCCCGCGCGGACGCGGTTCATGAACCACGATGTATAGAAAGCCGGAATATCGGTCCGGCGGCTGGCACTGATGATCATGGATGATTCCTCTTTTCTCACTGTTTCTGCAGGACGAGGTAGTAGTACCGCGTCCATTTCTTGGGCATGAAACCGCTGTCACCGCGGAAAATCTTGGCCTGGACCTCCGCAGGCATCTCGTAGGGGCAGCGGCTCCAGGCTGGCGCGCCGCCTGTAAAGAGATTCGTGCCGATGACCTCGGCAGGTACATCCCACTCCGCCTGCACGCGAGCTGCGAGCTCGCGCATGATGGCCTTGCTGCCCGCATACTGCAGGTCGATGATGACAAAGACAGCGCCGGGCTTGGCCTGTTCCACCGTGGCGCGCATCTTGTCGAGGAATGTCTCCTGCTCCGTCGGCTCGACATGGCTCAGATAGTTCTGCAGAAAGTAGACATCGGCCTGCTCCTGGATGCGCTTGCGGCAGGTTCTGCCGTGCATGCATTGCTCGCATGGCGCGAGGTTGTCACAGCAATAGATGAGACGTCCTTCGTCACCGCAGCGGACGAGGCCGTCTTCTTGGCAGAGCTGCCAGCTGATCTGCTGCTCGCTCTCCCAGCCGCACTCCCCGTCGAGGATGGTGATGGCCGTCCTGTCGTGGAGCTGTGCGCCGCGCAGGGCTTTGAGTGTGCCGTACATTTCGGGGCACGGTCCCCCGGCAAAGAAAGCCAGGTTGAGGACCGGGTAGAACGCCTGGCGTTCCTGCAGGGCCGGGATGACATAGTCGCGGACGACGCGGCAGGCTGGCTCAACGTAGTACGGGTAGTAAGCGAGCATGTACGCCTTGCGGTTCTCCTCGGTATGGTAGCGGCTCACACAGGCCTCATTGGCATGCTGCGGCTGATAGCTCTGGCGCAGTGACTGTACTGCCCCGCGCACGCGGATGGTTTCCGCATCGCTGAGGCAGCCGTATGGCATAACGGCCGGGCCATATGTCTTCTCGAAGACGCGGTCAAAAATATTGTGCTCCATCATACGTTCCATGAGGCAGGTCCCCTTTCCTTCTTTTCTTCGTGCTTCTTTTCCGTTGACATGTCCATTGTAGAAGAAAAACAGAGGGCTTTCGTGTCAAAAAACATGTGAAGTTTCGCGGTGGGGCTAACGGCTGCAGCTGGACCTGTGTTAGAATAGGAAGGAATGATTACAACTGGCAGGCTATTGGAAGGGGATGATGGTATGGCAGGCAGGAAGCGACGCGGTTGGAACAAGTACATCGCGGATTACGACAAGCTGCGGATGTTCCTGCGGTACATCTCGTATGGCTGCTATCACAAGCAATACCTCGCACGTCAATTGGGACAGAGTGCGCGGAGTTATGAGGACAACTGGGCGCGGGTGCGGTCCTTTCTGTCGGAGGACCGTCTGCAGGCGGTGCGGCAGGGCCACCGCGAGATCCACAGCTTCAAGGGTGATTCGTATCACAGCGCGTTCAACGACCTCGCGCATAGGTATGCCATCAAATCGTTGAAGAGCTCGTCTGGCTCCGCGCGATGATCGAGGATCCCGGTGCAGCCTTCCTGCTGCCCGACGATCTGCGCAAGAAGCTGCGCCAAACGCTCGCTGCTATCCCCGAGTGGCCGCGCGACACAATCTGGCAGACGGTGCAGGAGCAGGGCGATGACCGCACGGCCCTGCAGGGGCACCTCGCTGCCATCTGGCAGGCCCTGCGCGAGAAGCACCATCTCGCCTATGCCAACCGCGACAGCAGCGGCCAGCTCCACGAGGGAATCTGCTCACCCTGCCGCCTCGAGTACGACGCAGCGGCCAACTGCTACGATCTCATCATCTGGCAGTCCGACGAGGCACGCGCCATCAAGATGCGCGTTGCGAGACTCGCGTCGGTCCAGTGCCTTGATGTGCCCATTCCCGCGGGTACCGAAACATCCTTCCAGCAGTTCCTCGCGAGCCGCCGCCAGAGCGTGACCCTGCGCATCGAGCGTCAGAACAACGCCGTCGAGCGCAGCTTCATGATGTTCGCGAGCTACGACAAAGAAGCCAGCTACGACGAGGAGACAGACACCTATACCATACAGCTCTACTATTACGATTTCGACCGCCGCGAGATCCTGCAACAGATCCTCTCCCTCGGCGCCGCCGCCACCGTCCTCGCCCCCGCAGACATGCGCGAAGCCATCATCGAGCGCCTGCAGGCCGCCTGGCAGAACCTACAGTAGATGGTGCGCTTCAAATTTTAGAGGAGTTTTTTAGTTGTGTAGCGAATTTCAAGTTTGGTCTACTCTTTTGTCCATATCCGGTACCCTACGGGAACCGCCATATAGCGGATAAGCGGAGCTTTTCCTTCACGCTGGTTCAGGACAGGGACACTCAGTGTCAAACTGACGAAGCAATGACCGTTTAC
>USAK01000039.1 GCA_900552565.1 uncultured Selenomonas sp.
CACGAATCTGTGTGGCAGCCCTTTTTTCTTAGGTATTCTTAGATTCAAGCCATTTGTGGGGAACGGCCTGATTTGGGGAGTATGCTGTTATGAAGGAAATCAGCGGTCAGCCGCAGGCTGCTCGAGCATGAGATCTTCAGACATCGTATTGCCTGCATAACTTGACGTATCCGTATAGACGGCCTGAGCTTCTTTGACGTCGTAAACATTGGCCTGCGTGCCGGCAGATGCCAGATTTGCACAGGCCGGCATGACGAGAAGAACTGCAGCGATAATTCCATAGACGATGTGTTTCGTTTTCATGATGATCCTCTCCATTTCTTTTCAACGCTTAGTAACCTGACGTTTCCTGTATTCTTTAAGTTTCTTACGGTGAACCTCTTACCTTCGACATCTTTATTATGCCATGGTCAAAGATATTTGAAAAACGGTTAAATTTGATATCATAATCGGTTTTGCCGATTGATTACAGAGCAAAAAGACGATACGATATATCTTACAGGAGCTATATTACAGGAAAATCTAAAATTGAGAAGGGAGCTGCATCACATGACAATCTTACAGATGCGCTATTTTTTAACGGTCTGCCGACTGCAGAATATCACCCACGCTGCTGCAGAACTGCACATCGCCCAATCCACATTAAGTCAGGCCATCCAGACCATTGAAGAGGAAACCGGCCTCAATCTTTTTGTCCGCAGCGGCCGCGCCATCATGATGAGTCAGGACGGACAGAGGCTTGCCCAAAAAGTTACGGCACTGCTGCGCGAAGTCGACCTCTTTGAAACAGATGTCCGGGAAATGGCACGCCGCCATGGCAAAATCCGGCTGGCCATCCCGCAGCAGCAGGCCTCTTTCATCATCCCACGTCTTTTGAACACCTTCTGCCCCGCACATCCGGAAATCGACCTCGATATCATCGAGCCGTCCGGCCTCGAATCCGCCCGCCTCGTACGCGAGGAAAAAGTCGATATGGCCATCGTCAATTACGACGGCGAGACGATGCCGGAGCTCCATTACCGCCGCATCACTTCACGCCCCATCAAATTTGTCGTCTGGCAGGGACATCCGTTAGAGCACTGTCAGAGCATCAGCCTGGCGGAAGCCCTGCAGTATCCTCTGGTCCTGCTTTCTGAGGAATTCTTTGTCACGCGGTTGCTGACCCGTATCACAGTCAAGCGCCATCTTGAACTCAACGCCTTGTATTATTCCCCTCACCTTTCTACCCTGTACAGCCTGCTGCGTGCTCATACCGCACCCAGCATCCTTTTCAGTCAGGCAGTCATCTCACTTGACGGCGTTGTGACCATCCCCTTTGATGAACCATTAGCCCTCACAAGCTGCCTCATCAC
The DNA here is from genome assembly GCA_900552565.1 of uncultured Selenomonas sp. Classification (GTDB taxonomy): domain Bacteria; phylum Bacillota; class Negativicutes; order Selenomonadales; family Selenomonadaceae; genus Mitsuokella. The sequence continues at coordinate 1,353 of USAK01000039.1, forward strand.
CAAGAAGTCACGCCAGATTACTAAAGACCAGCGCCTTGTCATGAAGTTCATCCGTGAACAGCTGCTCCTTGACAGCATGAAGTCGTAATGGCACATAAAAAACGCAGTTCCCCGCTAAAATCAGGAAACTGCGTTTTATTTTATTTGAATTGATTCAGAGGGCGGCACGGCACAGCAAAAAATCGGTATTCTCCTCGCTGTACTCAATTTGTTCCGACCAGCGGCGTACGGATTCATGAAAATCTCCGGTCACGGCCGTTTCCAGGAAGATGTACATCGCATTGACTCTGGTATACGTAAGAATCTGGTCAAAATCAAATCGCTCGCTCTGGCCGAGCTGTCGGTAGAGGATGTATGTCTGCAGGCGGTCAAAATCGGCCTGGCAGAACTGCTTGACATAAGTCTGTGCACGCTGCAGGACTTTCGCTTCCGTTGATATCAGGGACGTCATATGCGACGTCCAGATTTCGTCAATGGGCTCCGTCTGCCGCATGAGCTGCAGCACGGCATGAATCTTTTCCGGACACAGCTCCGGCTCGAATGCGGGGACGGCTGACGGCAGACCGAGATACAGCAAAAGGGAAGGAAACTCCATACGAGCTTCCGGCCGTCCCTCGACCAAAAAGGTCAAGGGATTTTTACTGGCAAACAGCAGCTCCACGGCTTTTTCACAGGCAAGGCCAAAACCAGCCAGTTCTGCCTGACCGCACATGACAAAAAAGCGCGGGTGCATCGTGCAGATTTCGCAGAGGGCGTCTTCGTCCAAGGTGAGAATCAGGCGGCAGAGGCCATCCGCCCGCAGGAACGGGCAGCGTTCCTCCGGTGTCAGACGAAAAGAATACGTACCATCTTCTGCCTGCACGATATTTTGGCGAAGCTCCTCACCGATTTCTCCATCGAGAGTCAGATACCAGGCGGCCGTGGCCGCATCGATATCGATTTCCCAGCCGCGGCAGCAGCTGTGCCGGCATTTATCCGCCTTGCAGACAAAGTCCGGCACAAAATCCGGCCAGACGGTCACAATCTCATCCATTTCTTCCATATTACTCATAACGCGTATCAATCACGCGCTTCGTCTTCTTTTCGGAGCGCGGCAGGACGCCGATTTCGACGACTTTGACGAGCGGCGTAAAGCCGATGCGGCTCTTGACACGTTCGGCAATACGCTTCGCAAGGTCAAGGAAGTCGACGCTGCCGTTCGTCTCGACATAGAGGCGCATCGTGTCCTTGCCATCGAGATGGGAGATGTGAATCTGGTATTCACTCGAGACCTCAGGGAACGTCTTGAGGATTTCCTCAATCTGCGCAGGGAAAAGATTGACGCCCTTGATTTTGACCATGTCATCCGTGCGTCCCTGAATCATGTCGATGCGCGGGAATTTGCTGCCGCACGGGCAGTCGCCGGGGATGATGCGCGAAAGGTCGTGCGTGCGGAAGCGGATGAGCGGCGCACCTTCCTTCTTGAGCGTCGTAATGACGATTTCGCCCCATTCGCCGTCCGGCAGATTCTCGCCCGTATGCGGGTCGATGATTTCGAGGTAAATGAAATCATCCCAGTAATGGATGCCATCGTGGGCATCGCAGCTGATGCCGATGCCCGGACCATAGACCTCGGTCAGGCCGTAAATGTCGTAAGCATCGATGCCGAGCTTGTCGCAGATGGATTTGCGCATCTTCTCGCTCCAGCGCTCCGAGCCGATGACGCCCTTGCGCAGATGAATCTTATCGCGGATGCCGCGTTTTTCGATTTCTTCAGCCAGCAGCAGCGCATAGGAACTCGTCGCGCAGATGACGGTGCTCTTCATGTCCATCATCATCTGCAGCTGTTTTTCCGTATTGCCTGGGCCCATTGGCACGGCCATGGCCCCGAGCTTCTCGCAGCCTGCCTGAAAGCCGATGCCGGCGGTCCAGAGGCCGTAGCCCGGCGTAATCTGCACGCGGTCGCGGTTCGTCACGCCTGCCATCGCGTAGCAGCGGGCAAACTGCGTGGCCCAGTCATCAACGTCTTTCTGCGTATAAGGAATGATGACCGGCTTGCCCGTCGTGCCCGACGAAGAATGCATGCGCACGATTTTTTCTTCCGGCACACTCATGAGTCCCAGAGGATACGCATCCCTGAGGTCTTTTTTCTCCGAAAATGGTAGTTTCTTGAAGTCTTCCGGCGACGATACATGGTCGATGCCATATTCGCGCAGACGTTTGCCGTAGAAGCTGTCTGCCTTTAAAAGCTGGGTAATGCGCTCATTGACGAACGCGAGTTGTTCTTTCGTGATTTCCATGATATTCCCTGCCTTGAAATTACACTGTTATTCTGCGGCCAATGAAAATGCGTAGCGCAAGGCCTTTTCGTTGAGAGCGACATAGGCTGGCTTGACTTTCTGACGGATGGCCTGCAGCACATCTTCTTCCGTCAGAAAATCAAGGGCACCGCTCTCAAGGGCCGCGCCGAGCATGATAACATTGAGCGTCTTGGGATTGCCAATGACGGCCGCGGCCTTCTGTCCATCGATGACGAGAACATGCTCGGTATGTTCCCGAAGGTACTCGACCATTTCCGTGCCGTTGTAATCCGTCCCTTTCAGGGCCGCCGTCACGGGCATGATGGGATGCGAATTGACAACGACCGTGCCGCCTTTTTTGAGATACGGCAGCATGCGCACGGCTTCCGCCGGCTCAAAGGCCAGCAGCAGGTCTGCCGTGCCGCAGCGAATCATCGGGCTGCGGACGCCCTCGCCGACGCGCAGATGACTGAAAACAGAGCCGCCCTTCTGCGCCATGCCGATGGTCTCCGCACTCATGACGGGAAGTCCTTTATTCATGGAAGCCGCAGCGATGAGTTTAGAAGCCAGCACCGTGCCTTGGCCGCCGACACCTGTTAAAATAATATTTTTCTGCATCACTTCTGCCCTCCTTTATCCGTGACGTTCTTCTTGAATGGCGTGACTTCAATCGCATCAAACGGACAAATCTGCGCACAGATGCCGCAGCCTGTGCACTGCGAAGCATCAATCATGATTTTGCCGTCCTTAACGACAATGCCCGGACAGCCGATTTCGCGGATGCATTTTTTGCACTTGCGGCAGGCATCCTGCAGTACCTCCGCTTTGCCTAAAGGCTTGACGATAGCGATGCACGGGGATTTGAAGATGATGGCCTTGACTCCAGCTTCGGCCGCCACCTCTTTAACCGTGGCAATGGCCCTGTCGAGGTCAAGCGGGTCAACTGTGCGGACCGTCTTAACACCGATACCGTGCAGCGTATCTTCAATCGAGACCTTGTCGACAATCTGCCCCATCATCGTGTGGCCCGTGCCCGGATGCGGCTGATGGCCCGTCATGGCCGTCGTCGAATTGTCAAGAATGCAGACGGTCAAATCCGCCTGATTGTAAACGCCGTTGATGATGCCGGTAATCGACGAAGCAAAGAACGTCGAATCGCCGACAAAGGCAAAGCATTTCATGTCCGGCGTCACGGCACCGATGCCCTGCGCGATGTCGATGCCCGCGCCCATGCAGAGACAGGTATCGACCATGTCGAGCGGCATGGCATTGCCGAGCGTGTAGCAGCCGATATCGCCGCAGAAAACGCTCTTCTGCCCTTTCATCGCGCGTTTCACCGCATAGAATGAAGCGCGGTGCGGGCAGCCGGCGCAGAGGACCGGCGGACGCACGACGGAAACCGGAGGCTCTGGCAGCTGATTTTTCTCAGCCGCAGGCCAGCCCATGAATTTGGCGATATCGTCATAGACCGTATCGCGCGTGTTCTCGCCCGCCGTCTTGACATCGCCCGTGAGCTTGCCGCGGATTTTGACGGGCAGCTGGTATTTGCCGCAGAGGAAGATGAGCTCGCGCTCAATGACCGGGTCGAGTTCCTCGATGCAGAGGACTTCATCGAGGCCCTGCAGGAATTCTACGGCGAGTTTCTCAGGGAACGGGAACGGCGTAGCGACTTTCAGGACACGCGGTGCCTTTTCCCCACGTTCTGAAAGCGTCTCAGCAACATAAGAATAGCTGATGCCCTGCGTCGCGATGCCGCGGCGGCAGTCTGCCTGTTCTGCCGGCTCAATGCTGTTGCGCGGATAAGCCGATAGCACCGTGCCGATCTCTGCATTGCGCTGCTCGATAGCCTGATGTGCCTGATACGAAAGGCGCGGGAAGATAACCCAGCGTGCAGGGTCCCGCACAAAGCCTTCCGGCTCTATTTTTTTGTATTCATCGGCGTCTTTGACCTTGACCGAAGCATAGCCATGATCAATGCGCGTCGTCGGACGCAGGAACACGGGCGTATGATATTTCTCCGAAAAGTCAAAGGCCTCCTGAATCATCTCATAGGCTTCTTGTACACTCGACGGGTCAAAGCACGGGACTTTGGCAAACGAAGCAAAATGACGCGTGTCCTGCTCCGTCTGCGACGAAATCGGCCCTGGGTCATCGGCCACGAGCACGACCATGCCGCCCTTGACGCCGAGATACTCCAGGCTCATCAAAGGGTCCGACGCCACGTTGAGTCCGACCTGCTTCATCGTGACCAGCGCCCTGGCGCCCGAGTAGGCCGCACCGGCAGCGACTTCCATGCCGGCTTTTTCATTAGTCGACCATTCGACATGGATATTTCCTTCCGGATTATGTTTGGCAATCGTCTCGAGCACTTCAGTCGAAGGCGTGCCCGGATAGCCTGCGACGACATTGACGCCGGCTGCCACCGCGCCCATGCCGATGGCCTCATTGCCCATCAAATATTCGATATGCATAAGCTTTCTCTCCCCAAAATTTCGCGAATATGTTTTTATTATACTATAAAAGACCATTTCCTGTAGAGGTATTTTACAGAAAATGGTCTTTTTATCGTAAAAATAATACCAATATAACGTTTTTATTCCTCGTGGCGGGCAATATAGCTGTCCTCTTCATCCCAGTCATCCGGCATGCCCTTGACGATGAGCACGGGACACGGCGCCTGCTGCAGCACATAATGGGAGACAGAGCCGACGAGCATGCTGCGGAAGGTGCCAAAGCCGCGCGAGCCCATGATGATGAGGTCACTCTGTTCTTCTTCGGCCACCTCACAGATTTTTTCGCCCGGATTGCCGACTTCCACGCGCGTCCTCGCCTTGATTTCCGGCGGCACCAGGTGCATGAGGTCGGCAAGATACTGATACGCGGAAATCTTGAGTTCGGCAGGCACGTAGCCGCTGAGGCTGACCTGTTCAAAGGCCGCGACCTGCTTGTTGAGGTCAACGACCATGAGAATGGTCAGATGCGCTCCCGTGACCGCAGCCGTATGAATCGCCTCATTGACCGCCTTGAACGCCGGCCCCGAACCATCCGTCGGCACAAGAATGCGTTCGCATTGGATGGTCTGCTTCGGCCGCGATTTGATTTCTTCGATGAGCTTGTCTGTTGCCGTCATAACGAATTCTCCCCTTTTTCCATGCCTATGCTTTTCCAATCACAATTCTTGCACGCCCCGTTCTGCCGCGGCAATTTCGCGGATTTTCTCCTGATGCTTGAGTTCCTGCGCCTGATGCTTCAAAAGAGACCGCCGCGCCGCGAAGAATTTCGCGCACAGCAGGATGGCCACCACCGCCATATAGAGCAGGAAAGCCCCTAATTCCTTGGAGATATCGGCGAAACCGGCACCGCGCGCGATGATGTCACGCACAAAATGATATTCCCAGGTCAGTGGAAACAGATGCGACAGATAAAGCACCCAGTCCGGATAAAAGGAAATCGGCCCCGTCGGACCGCCAAAAATGAAGCCGCCCGGAATAAAGAGAATCATGCGCGAAGACGCAATGCCCGGATTCGCCGCCGTCCAGCCAAACAGGACGCTGATCATGCCCACGGTCATGACGTAAAAAATCTGCACGAACAAAAATGTCAGGAGACTCCCGGAAAACACCATATCGCCGGTCAGCCGCAAAATGGCCATGCCAAAGATGAACGACACGGCGAGGCAGGCCCCGTAAGGCACAAGCCGCACAATGATATCCCACGGCGTTCCTTCGAGCAGTATCTGATCCAGTGCATGCGTCAGGCGCAGCCGCGGCACCATGCCAATGGTTGCAAACGTGAAAAACATCGAACCGAAGAAGAACAGGAAGCCCTGCACCTCGATATTGTAATTCGAACCATTTGGATTGAAAAGATTGCGGTCCGCAAGACTTATCGTACCGCTGAGCGTATCGTTCGTACTGCCCGTATCGCCGGCTTCCGCCGCATTGTCAAGGCCGACAATCTCGTTGAGGGCAGACTTGACATCCGCCGTCTGCGCCGTATTCGTATTGTCATAGAATACGCCAATGTGATTGGCGGTTCCCGTATAGCGGTCCTTTTCCAGTCCGCGCGGGAAATAGACAACGGCCACGGCCTGGTCGCGGTAGAAAAGTTCCGTCGGGTTCACGGGCGTATTGAGTACAGCCGTAACTTTCATATACTCCGATGCATCGATGCGGCTGGTCAGTTCATGGCTGTAAGCAGAGTTATCAAGGTCGATGACCGCGACTTTCGCATCGTGCGAGATATTGCTGCTGAGCATGAGACCGAGGACGATACAGACAACCGCTGCGACCATCAGGCAGACTTTTTCATAGGGCATGCCCTGACCGGAAAACAGGAAGCGAAGTTCATCTCTTAGTGAATTCACGTTCATTCACCCCAATCGTCATGCCCGGCGTCACACCTTCCTGCGGGTCAATGTAGATGCGGACCTGGAACGCCGTGAGGTCAGCCTGTCCTTTTTCACGCGACTGCTTGAGGTCGGCAAAGCCCGGGGCCTTTGTCAAAAGCTTGATTGTGCCCGTCACCGTCTTATCCCCGGCCACGGTATGCCCCGTAATCGTATCGCCCTCGGAAAGTCCCTGCGCCTGCTTTTCGCTGATATAGATGTCATAATAGCTGCGATTGCTTTCCAATAGGACCACGGGCGTTCCTGCCGATACCATCTCGCCTTCCTTCGCGAGGACCTTGATGATGCGGCCATCTTCCGGAGCACGCAGGGCCAGGCGTTCCTTCTGGACTTCCAATTGTTTGAGCTGGACTTCAAGCGCCTGTTTCTGCTGCTGCAGGGCATCGATGTCATTGCTCATATTGCTGGCCGACTGGCGCTGCTGGGCAATTGTCGGCAGATTGAGGGAATCCGTATTGCCCGTATCCTGTGCGCCTGACAAAAGTTTATTTAAAAGTTCCTGCTGCTGCTCGACATTGGCCTCAGCGACATTAAGGGCCATTTCCGCATCATCGAGCTGGGATTTCGCGATAGCCCCGGCATCGAGAAGGTCCGACTTGCGGTTATAATCGATACGGCTGTTTTTGAGCGTTGCCTGTGCTGACGCTACGGCCGCTCGCTGCTGGTCAATCTGACGGAAACTCTGCTGTTCGTCATTATCGGCTTTCATGAAATTGACCGCCTGCGAGCCGCCCGTCGAGCGAATCTGCGCATCGAGCTGGGCAATCTGGGCTTTGGTCTTCTCAATGGAAAGGTCCGTATCCGTCGCATCGAGCTCCATGATGACATCGCCGGCCTTGACCGTGTCTCCTTCCTTAACCGCTTCATTCACCAGACGGCCATTCACGCTGTCGAACGACATCTTGACCTGCTCGGCCGTCAGGATGCCCTCTTTTTTCTCCATGCCAAGTGCCACGGCATCATTGCCTTTGTACATCAGCAGGATGCCCGCAATGACCGGCAGGGCAATAAATACCGCTCCCGTGCGCAAAGCCTTTTGTCTCGTATTCATATCATTTCCCCCTGATATCCTTCCACCAATTCTTCCGCGCTGCCCGACATTTTCTTAAGCAGGCGAATCAGCTCCTTCTGTTCGTCTTCCGTAAGCCGCTCCATGAGTTTGGTGACGCGCAGATAATGCGGCGGCAGGACCTCATCCATAAAAGCACGGCCCTTATCTGTCAGGCAGATGAGTTTTTTGCGTGCGTCTTCCGGAGCCTGCTTGATGACAATATCGCCGTCACGTGCCATACGCATGAGCATGTTGCTGATGGTCGCTTTCGTCACGCCGACTTTTGCCGCGATTTCTGAAGGAGCAAGGCCCTGCGGATTCTGATGCAGGACAATGAGCGTACAGAATTTCCCTTCCGACAGATGATACTCCCGCTGCAGTATATCAAGAATGCTCCGCTGCACATCTTCTCCGGCCTGCTTGACTTCAAGCATGGCGATGACTGCGGCCGGCTTAATTTCCGGTACGATTTTTTTATGATGTTCAAGCTCTTCCCAGCTGGGGATAAGTTCCCGCTTCACGATGATTCCTCCATATAATATTAGTTAGATTGCTAACTAATATTATAGTTTTTTCCCAACAAATTGTCAAAAGACATAAAAAAAGAACCTCTGTACACTCATCATACAGAAGTTCTTTCAAATGATAATTCATGATTTTCGCTGCCGCCTGCCCAGTACGGCCTTCAGGATGTTCGGATAAAAATCCGCCTCATCCTGCGGATAGATGGTATGCAGGTCGACAAACAGCGTACAGCTGCGCTGGCAAAAATGATGAATGCTCTCAACGGCCTGACGCAGACGCTGTTCCAGCTCTTTGACAGTCTCCGGTGAGCTGTACTGATAAAATACGAGGAACTGGTCGCGTGCATAGCGGCCGGCAGCGGCACTCTGCCCTAAGGTATGCCGGATTTCCTCAGCAATCGTCCGCAGGAGCTCATCGCCGGCAGTCTCGCCATAGCGGCGCAGCAGACGGTCAGCGGCACGAATCTTGACGAAGATTACGGCGAAAGCTCGAGGTTCCAAGCGGTATTCATCCATATACTGCATGAACAGGGATATTTTCCGGCATCAGCGTATACTGCCGGATGCCCAGTGCCTGTCCATACTGCATAATATCCTGTGCATCGGATACACGCACGACACAGAAAAAGATATCCTGCGTACTGCTGGCCATGCGGGCCACGCGATGCGTCTTCCATACGAGCGAGCCGTCAGCCTCAATGGAACGAAATGCTTCCGCAATGCTGTTCATCTTCGCCTTTTCTACACGTGCCTTGAGTGTCTTGAGGTCAAAAAAGGCAACAAAGCGCTTCTTATCCGCCGGATGAATGAGCTCATCATGATACCGCTGCAGCGTTTCCGCCAGAGGCAGCTTGCGCAGACCGGATTTTAACTTTGGCTGCGTCAGAAGAATCATTTCCCGCGTGGTCAAATTCAGCGTCGCTACGCGGTCATACAAGTAAAACAGATTGCGCAGCAAAAACGCGGGGCGAAAGAGGTCGCCCTCGTGCGATACCTTATACAGATGACACTGAACGGAAATCAGGTAGCGGCCATTGTACGAAATGACGCGATGGCAGTTCATCATGAGAAAATCCCCATTGAGCGGATAGGCAAGTTCCTCATCATTGCCTGACGTCATGACACGCCAGAGACCGCGCTGCAGATAGCGCGTGGCCGGCTGGTGCAGAGAATTGAGCTGCTGCTCCCACGCATCACGTTCCTTTTCCTCGCCATGCCATAGAACCTCGCGGCATTTATCATTGGCAAACATGATATGATACGCATGATTGCGGAATTCGACGAGCAAAAGCGGCTGTCCCGTGAGAAAGTCCACTTCCATGATGGCATCGTAATACGGCTTCCAGCAGCTCAGCTCAATCTCAATACCCTTTTCCTGGCAGTTATGAATGGTCTCGTCATAGGGCCGTGGCCGGCCAAGATAATAGCCCTGAATCTTTTCACAGCCAATCTCGCGCAGGAATTCAAACTGTTCTTTTGTTTCCACGCCTTCGGCCAGCGTCCTGTTGCCGATGCGCTTATCCATTGCGATGATGGAAATAATGATATCGCGGGCCCGCTGCGTGTCGCTTTTCAGAAAGGCCATGTCCATCTTGAGGACGTCAAAACGCTGGTCCTTGAGGAGCGCGCCATATTGCGGCAAATTTCCTCAATGAGGAAGGCGTCCAGATTATGGATGAGTTTATGCTGTTCCAGAATCGCGATGAAAAACGGCGGCGTCAAAAAGCCCCAATACGGGTCATCCCAGCGCGCCAGAGCTTCCATGGCACAGAGCTTGCCCGAAATGGTCCGCACGATAGGCTGATAATAGACACGGCACCATTTTTTCTCGATGGCCTCGTCAAGATGTTCAATGACATACAACGCCGGCATGTCAATCTGCCTGCGTTTTTTCCTCATTTAAGTGTCACCAATTCATAGTCTCTCGTGCCCATGCCGATTTTTTCTGCATGCTCGAGCGTTTCCTTCCAATGAATGTTTGGGTTGTTATCGAGGAAGTTATCATGATGATGATGCCAATCCGGCTTAGCGAGGTTATCTGCAAGCTGACTGTTCGGCAGCGGCGCGGCCTTGAGGCAGGCATCGGCACAGGCCTGGTCGAGGGCGACGGGGTCAAACGAGGCAAACATGCCCTGGTCCGGCAGAATCGGTGCATCATTTTCACCATGGCAGTCGCAGTTCGGCGAGATGTCGCGGACAATATTGATATGGAAGCACGGACGGTCCTGTACGACGGCCTGAGCGTATTCTGCCATTTTGCGGTCCAGAAGGTCCCCCGCATCCCACTGTTCATTGCGGATGGCATCATACGAGCAGGCGCCGATGCAGCGGCCGCAGCCCTTGCAGAGGTCCTTATGGATATGTGCTTTATTATTTTCATACGTGATGGCATTTGAGCCGCATTCTTTCGCGCATTTGCGGCAGCCGCGGCAAAGCTCTTCTTTAACGATGCATTTGCCCGACGAATGCTGTTCCATCTTGCCGGCACGGCTGCCGCAGCCCATGCCGATATTCTTGATGGCACCGCCAAAGCCCGTGGCTTCGTGGCCCTTGAAATGTGCGAGGCTGATGAAGACGTCAGCATCCATGATGGCACGGCCAATCTTCGCCTTCTTGATGTACTCGCCGTTCTTTACCGGCACTTCGACATCATCCGTACCGCGCAGGCCGTCGCCAATGATAATCTGGCAGCCCGTCGTCGTCGTATTGAAGCCATTGAGGTTCGCACAGTCCATATGCTCGAGTGCATGTTTGCGGCTGCCCGGATAGAGCGTATTGCAGTCCGTCAGGAACGGCATGCCGCCCTGCTCTTTGACAAGATCGGCAACGACTTTCGCATACTGCGGACGCAGATAGGCCATATTGCCCAGCTCACCAAAATGCATCTTGATGGCGACGAATTTGCCGTCCATATCGATATTTTTCATGCTCGCTGCAATGCAGAGCGTTTTAAGTTTCTGCATGATATTGCGGCCGACCGGCACACGGAAATCCGTAAAATAAACTTTCGCCTTTGCCATGATATTCCCTCCAAAATATAAATCCTGCCTCTATTTTACACAAAAATAAAACGAGTCTCAAATGCCAAATGTCCCAACTTTCATATTCAAGCCCTGAAATTGAATCCTTAGTTAAGGTTGGGTTTGAATTCGGCACGACCCGTCCATTTTCCTTTAATATAGCCAATAAGACATAAAATAACCATCAGCAGCTTTCTCGTCACCGCTGATGGTTATCTGTGAGATAGAAACCTTCCAATCAAGTAATTCATGTGATACGACTTGTTCCACTTGGACTCGTTAACTAGCCCATTGGACTCTCCTCCATCCTGAGTAAGTAAATCGGCTGTCTGGAAAGGGTGAACCTTACCTTTCCTTGGCTTATCTTTATATTACCGTATGGAAGGGAAAAAGTCAAGATTATTTTTAGAAAATTTCATGTATTCTGTACTCCGAATACTGTATCAACATCCTGCAGGGTCAGGAACTGCAGATAAAGCACGGCTTCCAAGGGCGTCATGCGGCTGGCCGTCGTACTCTTTGACTCCGCTGCCAGCAGATTGCCTTTTGTATCGTAGACCGCGGTTTCCAAAATGACGCGGAAATTATATTCTTCTTTGCGAAGGCGCTGCGTCGTCATGACCTGCTGCACGACGTAACGGCTGCCGGCCTGCTGTGCGTTCTGACAAAGTTCCGTGAGACTTTTGCCGTCAGTTGCCGAAGCCAGACGGCAGGATGAATATTTCCCCTGCCAGGAATCTTCAAGCATCATTTGGGCATAGGACGAATCTTCGGCCAGCAGCGGGTCCATATGGATTTGCAGAGGAGCGACAAAAATCTCGCCTGCGGCGCGTTTAGGCGTACCGGCTAAGAGCTTTCCTGCAGAGCCAGCCATTGCCCCCGACAGCTTCAAATCCAGATAACTGCGCAGGGCGTCGTCGAGGTAGACGACCATTTCATGTTCAAAGCGTGCTGAGCTGCGGTTCTGCTGCCAGCGTTCCTTCGTGCCAAACTGGACGTAGCGCGTGCCGAGTGACTGCAGGGCTGCGGCCACGGGGTCGCCGTCCATGACCACGCGCGTCAACTGCATCTTATGCTCATAACGGCGGGCAAAACGTTCGTCGCCAACAGCCGGTGCACCAAAGGTAATGACGCGCAGCTGCTCGGGCTGTACGCCCATATCGCTGAGCCGTGCTGCCGTGAGCGTCGCCGCCGCGCCGCCGAGGCTGTGCCCGGTCAGGATGAGAATTTCGTCGGAATGAAGCCTGAGTTCATCTGCAAAAAGCTCCCCCATGGTCCGGCCCTCTTGATTCCCTGCCACGGGCGTCTGGAAAAGTGCCGTCATCGTGTAATCATCAAACCCTTTATGCACCAATGGATAAGAGGCATACGCCTCCGCGCTGCGATCTCCCTGAGCGATTTTTGAAAACTCCTTCGGCGTCGTACCGCCAAATGGCACAGCCTTCGTACGCAGGTCTACCTTGGCATCGCGAAGATTCTCTGTTCCTGGAAAAGCCAGCAGGAGGACCTTATGCCCATCAGTCAATTCTTTCGTAACGAGATGATAACGCCCATCGGCAGCCGAAGTCAACTGCTGATGACTGTCAAAATGCCAGCCAGTTTCTGTCAGCCAGGAACGTGCTAGTAGACTTAGTTCATCCGAATACGAGGCCAGAGACACCAGTGATGCAGTCAATTCCAGTTCCTGTTCGCTGCCTTTGCTGACTTCTTCTTCCGCTGCATTGACTTTTAACGGCAGACAAGCACAGAAGAACAAAGCCAAGCAGAGCAGGAAGAGATTCATAGACAAGAAGCTGCGCCGCAGCCGCATTCGCCGCATAGAGATTTCTCCCTTCATTTATATTGTATTTAGATGCAGAAAAAGCTCAGATATTACTCTGAGCTTTAAATTTCGAATGGTGCGGTCGATGGGACTTGAACCCATACGTCTTGTGAACACTACCCCCTCAAAGTAGCGCGTCTGCCAATTCCGCCACGACCGCGTGATATGGTGCGGTCAAGAGGACTTGAACCTCCAAGGTGTTGCCACCACTAGCGCCTGAAGCTAGCGCGTCTGCCAATTCCGCCATAACCGCATGATATTTAATTTTATAGAAACAGCACCATGTACTGCTTTAAGCAAATGGTGCGGTCGATGGGACTTGAACCCATACGTCTTGTGAACACTACCCCCTCAAAGTAGCGCGTCTGCCAATTCCGCCACGACCGCATGATAAATATGAAATTGATTTTTGATGGTGCGGTCGAGAGGACTTGAACCTCCATGATGTTGCCATCACTAGCGCCTGAAGCTAGCGCGTCTGCCATTCCGCCACGACCGCGTAATATAAAATTGAGGATATGGATACAATTGGTGGTGCCGAGGACCGGAATCGAACCGGTACGGTTGTTTCCAACCGACGGATTTTAAGTCCGTTGCGTCTGCCAGTTCCGCCACCCCGGCAGTATCATTAAGTTGACTTATTGGAGCGGGTGATGGGAATCGAACCCACGTGATCAGCTTGGAAGGCTGGAGCTCTACCATTGAGCTACACCCGCATAAAAGCAAAGTGGAGCTGGCGAGAGGAATTGAACCCCCAACCTGCTGATTACAAGTCAGCTGCTCTACCAATTGAGCTACACCAGCTTGAAAATGGTGCCTCAGAGCGGAATCGAACCACTGACACGGGGATTTTCAGTCCCCTGCTCTACCGACTGAGCTACCGAGGCATTTAACAAGTTAATATATTATAACACATAGCTGTGTAATAAACAAGTGGCGACCCGAATGGGACTTGAACCCATGACCTCCGCCGTGACAGGGCGGCATTC
>USAK01000040.1 GCA_900552565.1 uncultured Selenomonas sp.
CAATAAAAAAGACAAGTCCTATAGGTAAAGGACTTGTCTTTTTTATTGCCGCGATAACTGCGGTCATTTGGATTTTTTCTTGCTGGCCTTTTTATCGGCAGCTTTGCTGCTTTTTACAGCTTTGCTGTTCTTTACCTGCTTCGTATCAACATCCTTGAGCGTCGTGATGCCCTTCTGGAAGGCTGCGAGCGAGCTTGCGCGCAGGTCAGGATTATCAATGAGCTCTACGCCATAGCGATTGCCCTTCGGCGTACGGAAGAAAGCCACGGCCATCTGCGTGTCGGCTTTGGCCACGCCATCGATTTTGCCGTCGCCGTCTTCATCGACTTCGACTTCCTTGGCCGTCACTGCATAGATGGCCTTGTTCTTGGCATCGAGGTTGACCAGCATGATGCCTTCATAGCCGTTGCTGCCCATGATGGCAGAAAGGAGTTTTTCAGCCTCTTCCGGCTTGAGTTTGTTGAGGTCCGGCACACTCTTGTTGTCAAACGCATCCGTCAGCACGACCCAGGCGTATTTGATATTGTACTCTTCATTGTCAAAAATCAGGACTTCGCCCTTGCGGTCCTCATAAAGAAGATTTGCCGGGATGACGCCGACCGGTTTCTGCGGGCACTGGATGGAAAAACCATACTGCTGGCTCGTATACGTGTACGGCAGCGTGACTTCTGCCGAAGCTTCAGTGCTGGCAGCCGGCGTCTGCTCAGCTGCGAAAGCTGGAACTGCCGGCGTAAGAAATAAAGAGGCACCGAGTGCTGCGGCTGCCATATAAGAATAAACACGCATGGAAATACTTCCTTTCTTATGCTTTCTGTTTATTTCAGCTGCTCAAGATACGTACAGGCCATCGCCAGTGCCGTATCCGTCGTCTGACGCTTGACCTCAAGACGTGTACCGCTGAAATGATTTTCTTTGACTATCGTACCCTGCGGACCTGAAACAGCGATGAAAACAAGGCCGACAGGCTTCTTGGCCGTGCCGCCGCCCGGGCCGGCGATGCCCGTAATGCCAACGCCAATATCGGTCTTGATGGCTTTGCGGATCCCCTCGGCCATCTCGCGGGCCGTCTCTTCGGAAACAGCACCGTGGTCTGCCAATGTCTCATGGCGGACACCGACCAAAGCTTCCTTGATGCGGTTCGTATAGGACACGACCGAGCCCATGACATAAGCGGAGCTGCCGGCAATATCCGTCAGGCGGCTCGTCAGCAGACCGCCCGTGCACGATTCTGCACAGGCAATCGTCATATGCTTTTCAAGCAGCAGACGTCCTGCCTTTTCTTCCAGAAGTTCTGGCATGATTATTCCTTCTTTCCCTCATCCTCGGTTCCGGCGGCAGATTCACCGTCGATGCGTTCACCGAGGACATCGTACGTAAAGCCCTGTACAACGCGCACACGCACGATGTCACCAGGCTTGCTGTCCGGGTCATTCTCTACATAGACCTGACCGTCGACTTCCGGTGCTTCGCGGTATGAGCGGCCCACGGCAATATTTGGCTGTTCTTCGTCGCGTCCCTCGATGAGCACGTCGAGCTCTTTGCCCTCCAGAGACTGATTGATCTGCTCGGAAATCTTGCACTGCAGGCTCATGAGGTCATGATAGCGCTCCTGCATGACTTCTTCCGGAACCTGATTCGGCATATCGTAAGCCGGCGTGCCCTCTTCGCGCGAATACGTGAAGACGCCGACTTTATCGAGGCGCATCTCCTCAAGGAAATTGCGCAGCGTCTGATACTGGGCATCCGTTTCCCCTGGGAAGCCGACGATGAACGTCGAACGGATGGTCACACCGGGAATGCGTTCGCGCAGCTTCTTGATGAGCGCGCACATTTCCTCCTGCGTATCCGGACGGCGCATGCTGCGCAGCACGGCATCATGGGCATGCTGCAGCGGCAGGTCGACGTATTTGCAGATTTTTGGCTCACTGGCAATTGTCTCGATGAGTTCATCGCTGAAATATTTCGGATAGCTGTACAGCGTGCGGACCCATTTGAGCTTTGGTACTTTGACAATCTCACGCAGGAGCTCGGCAAGTTTCGGTGTACCGTAGAGGTCGCGGCCGTATTCCGTGGAATCCTGGGCAATCAGCACGACTTCGCGCACGCCGTTTTCCGTCAGATGGCGGATTTCGTCGCAAATATCCTCAATGCGGCGGCTGCGGTAGTCACCGCGGATATATGGGATAGCGCAGAACGCGCAACGGTTGTTGCAGCCTTCAGCAATCTTGACGTAGGCCGTATACGCTGGCGTCGTCGTGATGCGCGGCGTGTGCTCATCGTAAAGAGCTTCATCCTTGCCTGCGATGACCACGCGGTGGCCCTTGAGAGTTTCTTCTACCGCTTCCATGATGCGTCCCCAGGCGCCGGTGCCAATGATGGCATCAGCCTCAGGAATCTCATCGAGAAGTTCCTGCTTATAGCGCTGGCCGAGGCAGCCTGCCACAATCAGGCTGCGGCAGCGGCCGCTTTCCTTGTATTCGGCCATATTGAGAATGGTCGTGATGGATTCTTCCTTTGCCGACTGGATGAAGGCGCATGTATTGACAATCAGGATGTCAGCATCGGCCGGATTGGCCGTGAGCTCGATGCCGTGCTCCTTGAGAATGCCAAGCATGACTTCGGTATCGACGAGATTCTTGGAACAGCCAAGACTGATGAAACCAGCTTTCACAGATATACCTCCTATGATATATGATAATAATCGCTGCAATGTATGTATTCATGCAAATGAGGATGCCGGAAAGCATCCTCAATCATTCATTTAAAACGAATTTCCCTTGCCCACTCATCCAGCAGATCATGCTGTTCTTCCTTCGAAAACTGCGGAATCTGCGTGAAAAGCGTGAGATTCTTGCCTGGGAACGACTTATAGGCAAGTGTTCCCGGATTCGTCGGCACAAAGAAATAATTGTGGCTCTGCAGGGCGAGCTGCGCTTCGTCCGACAGCAGCCAGTCGGCAAAATTCTGCGCCAGGAGCTTCTGCTCTGCACTGTCATTTGTCAGAATGCCCGTTCCTGTAATCCATGCCGTCGTGCCGTCGGACGGATAGATAATCTGCAGAGGATAGCCATCGTGGATGTAGCGGAGCGTCTCACTCTCCACGGCTATCGAGATATCCACTTCCCCCATGCCGGCCTGACGCACAGGATTTGAGAGATACCGCGCATACTGGACAACGCGCGGATGAATCTTCCCGAGGATTTCCATGGTCTGTTCCTCACCGAATTCCGCGGTCATCGCGTAAAGCAGATTTGCCGAAGCATCCGCTGCCATGAAATCCGTGATGCCGATGCGTGCATCCTGGTCGGCCAAAGCCTGCCAGCTGTCGGGGATGTCAGCACGCAGCGTCTTTAAGTAGTCGCGGTTGATGCAGAACACCACCGGGTCATACCAGACGCCCATCCAGTAGCCATCGCTCTGACGGAATGTATCCGAGACCATATCCCCGCGTTCTGAGACGTATGGCTCCAAATAACCGCTCTGCGAAGCTTTGCCAAGCGTCCGCCAGTCGGCCAGCACCATGGCTGCACCGGAAGAATGCGCTCCCGCAGATTCTGACTTCATGCGCGCGAGGGCATCATCGGCAGAGAGCGGCACAAAATTGATTTGGACACCAGAGGCATCTTCATAGGACTGCGCCAGGATCTCTGCTTCTTCTGCCGGCAGCGTCGTCAGCACGGTGATGGACTGCGTCCTTGTGCCATGGTCGATATGACCAGAACCGGCAAGATAGGCAGATCCGGCAACGACGATGGCCAGCAGCAGGAAAGCTGTCAGAAGAAGTGTTGTATAACGTCTCATGAAAGTCCTCCCGTGCACACGGCCTGCAGCCGTGCCTTACTGAAAATCTGGTAAATGCTCATTCTTCAGGCTTCGCCGCCTGCTCCGGCGCCGTTTCCCTGCCTTCTTCATCCAGAAGATACGTCCAGCCATCTTGTTCGCGAATGCGCCCTTCCTTCAGCAAGTGGCCAAGGGCCCGCTTAAAAGCAGCCTTGCTGATCTGGAACTTGTCACGGATAACCTCTGGAGAAGTCTCATCGCTGTAGGGCATGCGGCCCTTGCGGCTCTCGAGCAGCGAAAGGATGCGTTGGGAATCGGTCACGAGGGCTTTTTCCTTCGCTTCGCGCAGCGAAGCATTGAGGCGTCCGTCAGGGCGCACAAACGTGACGCGGGCCGTTACGACCTGGCCGACGCGCGGGCGCTCATTGTCCTTCATCTCTTTATTGGCAATGAAGACAATGTACCGTTCATTCGAGAACATAAAAGCTCCGGCATCCGTGTAATTGTAGATGGCCCCTGTGACCATCTGCCCGACCTTGACATTTGTCGCCGGCTTTGAGGCGCGACGCATCTCATCCTCGACTTCCATCGTCACGGCCAGACGCCCCGATTTATCCGTGTAGAGCTTGGCCCAGACGACTTCGCCGACCTGTGGGCGGCCGCGCATGCCCGCATACGGCATAAAAATGCCGCGCTCAGCACCGACATCGAGAAAAGCACCGTCACGGCTGACATTGATGACGCGCAGGCGGGCAATCTGGCCTTCCTTCATCTTCGGTACGCGCATGCTGGCCGTCAGACGGCGCTTGGGGTCCAAATAGAGGAAAACATCGACAAAATCGCCAACGGCCACGGGATGGGTCTGCTGAGTCTTGTGCAGCAGGATGTCATCCGACGTATTGCCCGTCTGGGCATCGAGGAAAGCACCCATCTCATTGACACGTGCGACCTGCAGCCTTGCGACCGTACTCGGGCCGAATTTCCGCTTCTCATTCATATGTTCCATCCCCATCCGGCTTATTCTTCATAAGCAGTGAGCTTGGCATCGCCCCAGAGCTGCTCAAGGGCATAATACTCACGCGCATCCTGACGGAAGATATGGGCAACAACATCACCGAAGTCCAAAAGGACCCACTCACCTTCGCGGTAGCCTTCTTTATGATTGAAAGCCACGCCTTCCTTAGCGAGTTCTTCTTCAATATTATCGGCAATCGCGCGGACCTGCGTTGCCGTATTGGCGGAGCAGATGACGAAATAATCTGCCGAGATCATGAGTCCCTGCATATCCATCGTCACGACGTCGCGTGCTTTCTTGTCACTTGCTGCCTTGCAAATTGCCTTGCACATTTCCTGTTCTGTCATATCCTGACCTCCTGTACGTAATCCAATCGATATTAAAATTCGCTTCTTTACTGGTATTCATGAAGCATCTGACGAACTGCCCTCTGCTTCAGGGAAAAGTTTTTTCATCTGCTGACGGATGCCGTTATTGTCCGGCATCCAGATGGTATCATCGCCAAGCGACGGCGCGCCCTGAAGGATGACGCCCTCCGGCGGGTCGCTTGACAGATGGCGTAGCACGTTGGCAAGATGCGCTGAGTCAAAAATCTCTGCACTCGTCTTGACATGCTTGCGGAAAATCTCGGCAATGACCGGCAGTCTCGGGATGGTCTCCAGACGCAGCACCTGCTGATACAGTGCTTTGACAAAACGCTGCTGACGCTGTTCGCGCCCCACATCGCCAAGCTCAGGACTGCGGTAGCGCAGATACTGCTGGACCTGACTGCCATCGAGATGCTGATAGCCTTTTTTGAGATGAATGTTGAGATTTGCCTCGGGGTCCTCATAGTCCATATCACTCTCGACATAAATATCAATGCCGCCCAAAGCATCGATAAGCTCAGCAAAAGCCTTGAGGTCAAGCGCGACGTACTGATGAATTGGTATGCCCAGAAGCTGATTGACCTCGCGGACCATCAGCGGAGCACCGCCTGCCGTATACACAGAGCTCATGCGCATGAACTTGGCCGTGCCCGACGGATTGACCCAGGTATCCCCAGGAATCGTGATGAAACGGACCTTGCCCGACTGATTGTCAAGGCTCAGTACCAGGACCGTATCGGCCTTGGCCCCTTCCGTATTCGTCCGATCCGCCCCATCGTCAAGCCCCATCACGAGGATGTTCGTATAGCCGTCAAACTGCGGATTCGTATCGCCCTGCCACGAGGCGCGCCGTTCTGTATAGCCCGTGTACATCTCATGATATTCCTGCGTGACGTATTCCGCGCCGCGAATCAGCGCGTAGACGCCGCCCGCAGCGAGCAGCAGCAGCACCGTGCAGATCGTCAGGGCCAGCATACGCCGCAGAAAACGCCGCCGGCGCATGCGCGCT
Source organism: uncultured Selenomonas sp. (assembly GCA_900552565.1). Classification (GTDB taxonomy): domain Bacteria; phylum Bacillota; class Negativicutes; order Selenomonadales; family Selenomonadaceae; genus Mitsuokella. Next base: position 6,173 of record USAK01000040.1, read on the forward strand.
AATGCTCTTTTTTTCTCCTCAATGTGGCGGCGTGTCACATTGTCTTCCCGCTTTCCTGCCATCAGCTGTTCTTCCCATCCTCTGCTTCATACTGCTGGGACAGCAGGATTTCGTTGCGTGCAAGAACGGTCGCCGGATGCACAAGATGCCCTTTTTTGACGACAAAGATGATGGAGTGGCTGAGGCCTGCGAGCAGCATTTCGTCAAGAGAGGCTGTTTTCGCCAATTTGCGCAGTTCATCCACACCGGGAAAATCCCGGCCGGGTTCAATCATATCGGCATACCAGATGATTTTATCGAGTTTTGTCATCTGCGGACCGCCCACCGTATGACGGGCAATCGCCTGCGAAACATCCTTGTCGTCAACGCCATAGATTTCCCGCACGCGCTGTGCGCCGATATCCGCATGCAGCAGCAGCGGCATCGAGCGTTCTACCTCGCCAATGGCAATGCCGCGCTTCTCCGCTTCCTTTACCATATCCTCATTTCGGAATTCGCGGGCACAGTCGTGCAGAAGCCCCGCCACACGCGCCTGTTCTTCATCGACGCCAAAGCGGTCGGCCAAAAAGACCGCCGTTTCTTCGACGCCAAGGGAATGACGAAAGCGGCTCGGTTTCAGGCGCTTCTTCAGTTCCTCTTTCATCTGTTCCAAGCTCATTGCAAAACTCATCGATACAGCCCTTCTTTTCTGATGTATTCTTCTACGGATGACGGCACCATATAACGGATGGAACGTCCTTCGCGGATGCGCTGACGTATCACCGTCGAGGAAATCTCAAGCTCCGGCGTCGTCAGCTGATGGATGTGTTCATCACAAAGACTTCCAAAGAAATCGCGCAGATGCGGCAAAGCCAATGCTGTCCCCTGACGCGTCGCGGCAATGAAATGACATTCCTCTAACAGGCGCTTTGGCTCATGCCAAGCCGGCAGTTCATTGATAGCATCGGCACCTGTGATGAAGTACAGCACCGTGTCTTTTCCGCAGCGCCTGCGAAGCTCGTGTATCGTATCGGATGTATAGGACACACCTGCGCGCCGCAGTTCAATATCTGAGGCCTCAAAGTACGGATTGTCTTCTACAGCGAGCCGCGTCATCGCCAGGCGCTTTTCTGCGGGGACGACTTTTTGATCGAGTTTAAACGGAGAGTTGGCCGCCGGTATGAACATAATTTTTTCGAGTCCGCAGGCATCGCGGACATACTCTGCCGTCAGCAAGTGGCCGTTATGGATGGGGTCGAATGTCCCTCCCATGATGCCGATACTCTGTCCTGCCAAGACCATCACTCTCCTATGATTATATGAACGAGCAGCATGGCCAAAGCAATGCTTAAAAAGAGGATGAACATCGCTCTGCCATAATCTTTTACGTCAAAAGCTCCCTTCGGAGTGGCAAGATATGCCCGCAGTGCACGCCTGTATCCTATAAACCGGTTCATTCACGAATCTGTCCTTCCCCGTAAATGAGGTATTTCGTGCTCGTCAGTGCCATGAGCCCCATCGGGCCGCGGGCATGAAGTTTCTGCGTGCTGATGCCGATTTCCGCACCAAAGCCAAATTCGAAGCCATCCGTGAAACGCGTGGAAGCATTGACATAGACCGCTGCGGCGTCGACTTCACGCTGGAAGCGGTGTGCATTCATGACGTCTCTGGTCACGATAGCCTCGGAATGACCAGTATTATATTGGTTGATGTGAGCGATGGCCATGTCGAGATCATCGACGACGCGTACGGAGAGAATCAGGTCGCCGTATTCTGTCGACCAGTCTTCTTCCGTGGCTGCTTCCATCTCGGGGCAGATGGCCTTGCTGCGTTCACAGCCGCGCAGGGTCACGTGCTTGGCCGTCATCGCCTGCATGAGTTTTGGCAGAAATTCTGCCGCAATATCCTGATGGACGAGCAGCGTTTCCATGGCATTGCAGACCGAGCAGCGGCTGGCCTTGGCATTGACGGCAATGGAGACGGCCATATCCTGGTCGGCCGACGCATCGACAAAGGTATGGCAGACGCCGGTGCCCGTCTCGATGACCGGCACCGAAGAATTTTCCGTGACATGCTTGATGAGCCCGGCGCCGCCGCGCGGGATGATGACATCGAGGAATCCGCGCATATGCATCATCGCGTCCACAGCCTCACGGTCCGTAAACTCGACAAACTGGATGGCTCCCTCAGGAATCCCCGCTTTATAAGCGGCCTTCGCAAGAAGCGAGCTGATGGCTGTATTGGAACGGATGGCTTCGGAGCCGCCGCGCAGAATGACAGCATTGCCTGCCTTGAGGCAGAGTGCCGCGGCATCCGCCGTGACATTGGGGCGTGCCTCATAAATGATGCCAATGACGCCGAGCGGCACGCGCACGCGGCGAATCTCAAGACCATTGGGACGCACCGTAGAATAATCGCCCGTTGCGACAGGGTCGGGCAGTGCCGCCGTCTGACGAAGTCCTTCCGCCATCGAAGCAATGCGGCCTTCGTCAAGCAGCAGACGGTCAAGATAGGACCGCTTGACTTTTTTCTGACGTGCATCTTCAAGGTCAAGTTCATTGGCCTGCAGGATGACTTCGCTGCGCTTTTCCAGCGCATCGGCCATGGCTAAAAGCGCTTTGTTCTTGACATCGGTAGAAAGCAGCGCTAATTTTGCCGCTGCCTTCTTGGCTGCCTCTGCCTTCTGTCTCATTTCTGCCTGAATATCCATCTCATATTCCCCCTCAGACCATCAGGACCATATTATCCCGATGAATGACCTCTTCATGGACAGGACCATGGATGAGGTCTTCAAAATCTTCCGTCCTGTGCCCGATGAGCCGGCGAAGATCTTCTGACTTATAATTGACAATGCCGCGTGCGATTTCACGGTCATCCTCAGCGAGGACCCTTACCGTGCTGCCAGCGGCAAATTCGCCTTCCATTGCGACAATCCCCGCGGCCAGCAGGCTCGAACCATGCTCGAGCGCCCTGACACAGCCGGCATCGACGACCAGCTCGCCCTGCAGCCGCTTGCCGAAGGCCAGCCAGCTCTTGCGCACGCGCAGATGTGACTCGCGCGCCGGAAAGACCGTACCAATTTCCTCTCCTTTGAGGATACGGCGCAAAAGCCCCTCCCTGCTGCCCGAGGCAATGACCATGTTGACACCGGCGCTCATGGCAATCTGTGCTGCCTGCAGTTTCGTCGCCATGCCGCCGGTACCAAGAGACGACCCCGCACCCCCGGCCATCTTGATGACTTCCGGTGTAATCTCGGGAATCTCATGAATGAGCTTCGCCTCGGGATGCGTCGCTGGGTTCGCCGTATAGAGGCCATCGATATCCGAAAGAATAATCAGGGCATCGGCATCCACCAGAGTAGCCACCATGGCTGAAAGATTGTCATTGTCACCAATCTTGATTTCATCGACGGCCACAGCGTCATTCTCGTTGATGACCGGCACAACGCCCATGGCGAGCAGTGCCAGCAGGGCATCGCGCGAATGACGGTACTGATTGTGACGCACGGCGTTTTCCTTCGTCAGCAGCACCTGACCAATGGTCTTGCCGTACTCCGCAAAGAACTTCTCGTAAATATGCATGAGCACACCCTGACCAATGGCCGCCACGGCCTGCTTCTCCGGAATCGAATCCGGCTTTTTCGTCAGGCCCAGTTTGCCGAGGCCGGCAGCAATCGCCCCCGAAGAAACGAGAATGATTTCGCGGCCTTCATTCATGAGGTCGGCCAGCTCACGCAGCAGATGGTCGATACGGTAGAGGTTGAGCCTGCCCGTATCATGTGCCAGCGTACTCGTGCCGACTTTGACGACAACGCGTCTGGCCTCTTTTAGTCTTTGACGTGCATCCATATTCTATCCCCTTTGCGGATTTACGGAAATTCAGGAAGTAAAGAAGTTACGGAAGTTCGATTTTCGGTTTCTCAAAATTGCGCTTGAAGAGCAGTCCGTTGCGGCCGATGACCTGCACAAGGTTGGCATCCGCACGTTCAGCAACCATGGCAATGGCATCTGCCGGCAGCTCCATGCAGTTCTGCAGCACACGAATCTTGATGAGTTCGCGCTTCTTGATAGCTTCGCGCGCCGCCTGTACGACGGTCGGCGTCACGCCTTCCTTGCCAATCTGTACGACCGGCTCCAGCTTCATGCCCATCGAACGCAGAAAGCTCTTCTGTTTTCCTGTCAATGAATTGCGGATCAATCTATATTCCTCCGTTGAAAAATCATATCATAAAAATCATATATACAGCATTAAACTGCAGTATCTGTCTTAAAATTACTCGCGGTACTCAAATTCCATCTCACCGATGCGGACGGTCTGGCCTTCCTTGATGCCGCGTTCCCGCAGTTTTTCATCAATGCCTTTGATGCGCCAGATATACTGGAAGCGGCGCACAGCCTCGTCATTATTGAAGTTTGTCATGATGACGAGTTTCTCAATGGCCTTGCCGTGAACGATGAAGTCACCGGCATCATTGCGCGAAATCGTGACTTTTTCCGGGTCCTCGGCCGTCTCATCATAGACCTTGACTTCTTCTTCCTCTTCCGGCTCCTCAACATAATTGTCGAGCCATTCGCCGACATAAGAAATCAATTCCTTGACGCCCTCATGCGTCGCTGCCGAAATCGCAAAGAACTTAAGCCCTTCTTTTTCCGCCAGAGCCTTGAGGCGCGGCAGATTCTCCTGTGCCTGCGGCAGGTCAATCTTGTTGGCGACAAGAATCTGCGTACGGCGGGCAATCTTCTCGCTGTACTTCTTGAGCTCCGTGTTAATCTTGTAGAAATCATCCACGGGGTCACGTCCCTCAATGCCCGAAGCATCGACGATGTGCAGAATGAGTTTCGTGCGCTCCACATGGCGCAGGAAGTCATGGCCAAGGCCGACACCATCGGCAGCCCCTTCGATGAGGCCCGGAATATCCGCCATGACAAAGCTCTTCTCATAGTCCGTCTTGACGACACCGAGCACTGGCGTAATCGTCGTGAAGTGATATTCTGCGATTTCCGGACGCGCCGCGCTGACGCTGGCCACCAGGCTTGACTTGCCGACAGAAGGATAGCCGACAAGGCCGACATCGGCAAGCAGCTTGAGCTCGAGAATCAGATTGCGCGCTTCGCCCGGCTCACCGAATTCAGCAAATGTCGGTGCACGGTTCGCGGCATTGGCAAATTTCGCATTGCCGCGGCCGCCGCGGCCGCCCTTGCAGATGACGGCTTCCTGTCCGATTTCCGTGAGGTCAGCCAGTACTTCGCCCGTCTCTTCATCTTTGACAATCGTTCCAGGCGGTACCTTGACATAGCAGGCCGGCGCATTCTTGCCGTACTGGTTCTTGATGTCGCCATTCTCGCCATTCTCGGCCTTGAATTTGCGATGATAGCGGAAATCGAGCAGCGTGTTCATATTCGGGTCAACGACAAAGATGATATCGCCGCCGCGGCCGCCATCGCCGCCGGACGGACCCCCCTTCGGGATGAACTTCTCGCGGCGGAACGCCGACTTGCCATGACCGCCGTCACCGGCTTTGACAATGACGCGTGTTCTGTCAATAAACTGCATGATAGCCTCCTTTTTCTTTTACATTTTCTTTCTATATTCAATAAACTGCACTGCATTCCCTGTTATGATGCATAAAAAGCCGGCATTGTGATACCCAATACCGGCTTTCTATCCATCACAACGCAACTTAACGCCGTTTTCATATAATAATATAAATACCTGCGCCCCCAAAGGAACGCAGGTACCTTTCATTACATAGCCTCTTCAGCCGTGTAAACACTGATCTGACGGTTATAGCGGCCTTTGCGCTCAATAGCGACCTTGCCGGCAACCTTAGCGAACAGCGTATCATCCTTGCCGATACCAACATTGTGGCCCGGATGGAAATGCGTGCCGCGCTGACGAACGAGGATGCTGCCAGCCGTTACGATCGTGCCGGCATGCTCCTTGACGCCAAGGCGCTTGGATTCACTGTCGCGGCCGTTACGCGTGGAGCTGACGCCCTTCTTATGTGCGAAACGCTGAAGTTCAAACTTAAACATGGAATTCACCTCCACTATTTCAGGATACGTACAGCCTTGGGATAAGCCTCGGCAATGGCCGAGAGTCCCAATAGCATTGTTTGCAGAATCGATTCTGTTCTCTCATCCGGCTCGCCCTTGAGTTCCATTCTGAGCTTCCCGCTCGCTGCGTCATAACTGACCTCGCGATGCAGATACTCGGTTATCCCAAGAAATGCGGAATCCGTAAGCGATGAGACCCCAGCACAGACAATATCCTCACCCGCGTTTGCCGTGCCGCTGTGGCCGGAAACATCAAAGCCGGATATCCTGCCGTCTGGCTGGCAAAAGACCTTGACCTTAATCATAAAAATTAAGCTTCGATCTTCTCGATGACAACCTTCGTGAACGGCTGACGATGACCCTGACGTTTGCGATAATTGGATTTAGCCTTGTACTTGAAAACAAGGATCTTCTTATCTTTGCCCTGAGCCTCGACTTTGCCCGTTACCTTGGCACCCTCGACGACCGGCGTACCGATCTTGACATCAGCATCGTTGACAACCGTCAGGACCTGATCGAATACCACTGCTTCGCCCTCGCCTGCGGCCAGTTTCTCGACCGTGATGACATCGCCTTCAGCGACTTTATACTGCTTGCCGCCAGTTTTGATAATTGCGTACATGAAAACACCTCCCTGAAAGATTACTCGCCAGCTACGGTACGATTGCTCGTTTCTCTTGAACCTCACTGTGCGGTTGGGGAAAGACGCACCTTAGGCGTCTACAATATGAAATATTATCATAGGGGCCTGTGCTTGTCAAGAAAAAAGATACCAGTTCCCTAGGATAAATCTTATAAAATCTTACGACCTCATGACGAGGTTGATGACAAAGGCAATGGATACGAGCCACATAATCCAGCTGACTTCCTTATACTTGCCGACAGCCGTTTTCATGAAGACATAGCTGACAAAGCCAAAAGCAAAACCGTTGGCGATGGAGCCCGTCAGCGGCATCATGATAATGGTCAGGAAGGCCGGCAGGCCATCGGAGAAGTCAACAAAGTTGATCTTGCCGACTTCACTCATCATCAGGGCACCGACGAGAATCAGCGGCGGCGCCGTTGCAAAGCCCGGGACAAGGCCGACGAGCGGGGCAAAGAGCAGCGCGATGAGGAAGCAGATGGAGACCGTCACAGCCGTGAGTCCCGTCTTGCCGCCTGCCGCAATGCCCGCAGCACTCTCAATGTAGCTCGTGACCGTCGACGTACCAAAAATCGAAGAGCAGATGGTGCCGACAGCGTCCGTCGTCAGGGCGCGGTCAAGGTTTTCAATCTCACCATTTGGTTTGACGAGCTTAGCCTTGGAGGTCAGGCCAATGAGCGTGCCCATGTTATCGAAGAGCTCGACAACGGTGAACGTGAAGATGATTGAGACGATACCATAATTCCAGGCACCGACAATATCGAGCTTGCCAAAGGTTTCGCCCATATGCGGCAGCGTCGTGCTGATGATGTCACCGACGCCGTGCGGCGCCGGTGAATAACCGAGAACCATCGACAGGACCGTCGTTGCCACGATGCCGATGAGGATGGAGCCCTGTACCTTGCGTGCCATCAGCGCGCCCGTGAGTACGAGACCAAAAAGCGACAGAAGTGTCGTCGGCTGCGTGACATGGCCGAGACCAATAAACGTTGCCTTATCCGGAATGATGAGGCCTGTGCCCTTCAGACCGATGAAGGCAATGAAGAGACCGATACCGACGCCAATGGCCACGCGCAGATTCTGCGGAACAGCGTTGATGATGGCCTGGCGCACATGGCTGACCGTCAAAATCAGGAAGAGAACGCCCGAGAAGAACACGGCACCAAGAGCCACGGTCCAATGGAGACCGAGCGTACCGCAAACGTAATAGGCAAAGAATGCATTGAGCCCCATGCCCGGTGCCAGAGCTACCGGATAGTTGGCAAACACACCCATGACCATCGTCGAAAGCGCTGCAATCCAGATGGTCGAAGCAATCGCTGCCTCCTTCGGGATACCAGCTTCCGACAGGATATTCGGATTGACAAAAATGATATAAGCAAGTGCGATAAATGTCGTCAGACCAGCAAGGATTTCCGTCTTGACCGTTGTATTCTTCTCGCTGAGCTTGAAGAAGCGCTCAAGGAAGCCCTGTTTCGCTTGTGCCTGCATAAATGAATACCTCCCTTTTTCTACGAAATTACCACAAAAAAATCTTTCCATCGCCATTATGACGATGGAATACGGTACAAGGATAACAAAAAAAAGGACATATGTCAATTTTTATTCTTTTAACGGCACGAAACAAAGACACTAAAAAAGCTCTGACCTAAGTCAGAGCTTTCAATTCGAAGTGGCGGAGTGGAGAGGATTCGAACCTCCGCACCAGTTACCCAGCCTAACGATTTAGCAAACCGTCCTCTTCAGCCTCTTGAGTACCACTCCAT
>USAK01000041.1 GCA_900552565.1 uncultured Selenomonas sp.
TCATCAAGAGCTACCGTCTCATAATCCATGATATTTTTCTGTTCTTCGGTCAATCGAAAGACCCCCACTCTTTTATATCGTATTCTCCATGCTGCAGTCTCAGATACGGCTTTTAAGAAGCTTTTTGCTTCAAAGCCCCCTGCTGCGGAAATTTCGCCACAGCGGCTTTGATGGCCTTGAGATAATCTTTGCCGGTCTTCATCTCCGCGCGGTGCATGATGCAGTGCTTTGCCAGCGTGATGATGATGCGTTCCGCACGGGTGCGTTTCTCCGTATCGGCAATCGAGGTGATATCCTTGACATTCGCGATGCCGACCGTGCGGCGGATGAGCTCGATGCCCGTGACGCCCGCCGTATCCGCAAGGACCGTACCGAGATAATAATCGAGGAAGCCCGGTGTCTTGGCCATGGCATCGTGTACATTCTCCTCGTAGATTTTGCGGAACTTCACGCTGAATTTATCGACGATGTCCGCAATGGTCTGCAGGACCCAGCCGCAGAATTTCTGCCGCGCAGCCGCATCCGCAATCGTCGCGTCGCCGTTGCACCATGCAAAGAACATATTCGCAAGGACGTTGCCGACATCATAGCCCATCGGCCCATAGAAGGCAAATTCCGGATCAAAGACATACATGTGCTGCTGATTGATGAAGATGGACCCTGTATGCAAATCGCCGTGAATCAGCGACTGGGCATCGTTCATGAACTGGAATTTGAGCTTGGCTGCCTCAAGGTGCAGGGCTTCATCGTCATAAATCTCTTTCTTGACAAAGTCGGCATTCGGCGCAAAAACGTGGTTGCGGTGGGCATCATCGTTATACGGTTCGGTGTAAACGAGATGTTCCGTGAGGTCGCAGAGGTCCGGATTGATGAAGCTCTTGACGAGCTCCTTCTTTTCCTTGTGGTCCATGACCACATCGGTCGACAGCAACAGGGACCGTGCCATGAACGTGGAGATATCCTCGGCAAAGCGCGGGTAAATCGTATGCTGCAGGAGTCCTGTGCGCATCATCGTATGGCCGACCATGTCCTCCATCGTGATGGCACACATCGTGCCGTCGTAAAGATAAACGTGCGGCACAAGGCCCGGCGCGAACTTTTCCTGAATCGAGAGGATTTTGGCCTCGATGCGGCCGCGGTCGGTCGAAAGGTGCATGTCCTTGGAGATGCGCAGCTCTACGCCGGCCTGCTTGACAATGATGGTTTTGCCCGAGACCTCATCGCAGACGCGGAAAACATAGTTGAGATTGCCATCGCCGATTTCTTCCGAAGTCAGTTTGGCATCTTTTGCGAAGAAGTCAGGCAGTTTTGTCCGCACATAGTCTGGCACCTCTTCTGCTTTCATCAGGAAATACTTACTGTAATCTGACATGATGAATCCTTCCTCTCTATGTTGTTTGTTGTTCAATCATATCGATCATATCGAAAGACTGCTGGGATACTTCCAGTTTGCAAGCTCTTCAACGGGAACGACATCCGGCTCATGGCCGAGCACAGTCAAGGTCTTGTAGTAGATTTCCGCAAGTTCTTCAACGTAGCTGGCACGCAGCAGGGCTTCCTTGAGGTCCTTGGCCACGGCAATGACGCCATGGGCCTGCATCAAGGCGACATCCGAAATTTCCAGCGGCTTCAGCACCGACTGTGCCAGTTCCTTCGTTCCGGGACGGCCGTACGGCGCCACAGGGATATAGCCCTTCTTGCAGCCGAGCAGGAAAAGCTCGTAGACAATCGCAGGAATCGGCTTGTTCATGACGGCAAAGGCCGTGGCGTTCTTCGAATGCGTATGCACGATGGCCCCGACGTCAGGCCTTGCCTTATAAACGGCAATATGCATCATGCTCTCACTCGTCGGCTTCTTGCCGGTCAAGGCCTCGACAACACGGCCCTGCATGTCGATGACGACGACATCTTCCGGCAGCATCTCCGCGCGGTCCATGCCCGTCGGCGTGATGACGATATAGCCCGTTTCCTTATCGCGCACGCTGAAATTGCCCGAACGGTGTCTGCAAAGACCCTCGCGCTCCGCCTGCTGTGCGTAGCGGACGACCTGACGCTTGTATCCTTCCAGCATAAATATGCCCTCTTTCTTCCGTGAATGACTGCTCCCTGCTGTCGCGCTTCATAAATGAAACAATCATTCTATTTTTCCGACATCTCTATTGTACAATCATAAACAATATAAATCAAGTCATTTATCTGTCTTTTATCATCATCACAGGAAAATTGGATAAAACTTACATAATAAAATCCCTGAACCCAAGGACTTCCAAGGATTCAGGGATTTTTGCTGTTTGGTTTTCTGATGAAATCTTCTCCACCGCGCAGCTGTCGATTTCGCAGCGGCCAAACGTTCGTTTTTACCTGCTTTGTGCTTCCCCTGAGGGGATATCGCTGACAGGTACCAGCAGGTAGATGAGGCCGGCATTGGGCAGCTCAGGCAGATTGCGGAAGCGGGCCATGCGTTCCTCGACAGAAGCATAGGGATGAATGGCCATCTCAATCAGGCAGTTGATGAACTGGCCGTGCGAGAATATCATGATGTTCTCCTCGGGACGCGTTCTAACCCGGCGGAGAATGACCTCGGCCCGCTGCACAAAATCGCGGAAGGATTCTGCGCCGGCGCCGTCATGGTAGTCAGGGTCCTGACGCTGCCAGTATTCCCTGACCCACGGCAGGCGCTCCGTGCGGTTCGTGCCATGACAGCGCGCTGGTGAAAGATACGTAAATTCCGCCGTCTCCGGCCAGACTTCCACAGGGACATCCGGATATTTCTCCCGCAGCGGGGCAGCCGTCTGCTGTGCACGCAGGAAGGAAGACATGACGATGAGCCCCGGCTGCCGGTCGATGCGCGCCGCGAGCTTTTCTGCCTGCGCCTGCCCGAGTTCTGTCAGGGGAATATTTGCATGATTGTCCGTCGGCTCATCGATATTGCCACGGCTCTGCCCATGGCGCATCAGCCACAGGACTTTGAACTCAGTATGCATAATCGCCCTCCATCATCCAATTCAAAAGCTCCGAAGCCCTGCCAAATACAGGATCAGGCATGTTCAGTCCACATACGTAACGGGATTGCCCGCAATCGCCATAACATTGCGGCCCGGCAGTCCGTCAGGGGTTGCCGGCAGGCCGACACTCAGCGAAGCATAGACTGCCTCATCTTCCGTCATGCCGAGACTTCTGAGATAGTCGAGCAGCACCGGATTATCCTGCAGCCAGCGCAGCTGATTAATCCAGCACGAACCAAGGTCCAAGGCATTGGCCGCGAGCATCATGTTCTGCATCGCACACGAGACATCGGCAAAGTTGTTGCCGTAATTTTTCTTATTGGCTACGATAATCAGCACGGGCGCATTGTAGAGGAAACGGTAATTGCCCTTCTGCGAAGCGCGGATGGCCCCGCCGAAATTGTCATCGTTTTCGGGCGTGACTTCCATTTTGGCAAACTCCTGCTGCACAAGCTCAGCCAGCTTGTCAAGAACCTCTTTTTTGCGGACGACGAGGAAATGGCTTTGATTCTTATGCTTGCCCGCAGGGGCGCGGCGCCCAGCCTCGATGACTTTATCGAGAAGCGCCTGCGGCACGGGTTCTTCCTTGAATTTGCGCGTGCTGTGACGCGTCTCGATGCAGGTAAAGACATCCATCGTTTTATTCGCACTTATACTCATAAAGCAGACTTCCCTTCTATTATATATAACTCGTCGGTTCAGACTTCTGTTTCTTTGCCGATGCGGCGGAGTTTCTTGAGTTCGTCGGGCATTTTCCGTCCCTTGTGGTAAAACTCCCAGTCCTCGTCACCGAGTCTGCGCTGCACGCGGCACGGCACGCCAAAGGCCAGCACGTTCTCAGGAATATCCTTCGTCACGACACTGCCCGCACCGATGACGGAATTATCGCCAATCGTCACGCCCGGCACGATGATGACGCCTGAGCCAAGCCAGACGTTTTTGCCGATATGGATGGGCAGATTGTACTGATAGCCCTTCTCGCGCAGTTCCGGGGCCAGCGGGTGGTTGGCCGTGGCCAGTGTGACATTCGGGCCAATCATCGTGAAGTCGCCAATGTAGATATCGCAGTCGTCAACGGCCGTCAGATTGTAATTGGCGTAGACATTGCGGCCAAGGTACATATGGCGTCCGCCCCAGTTCGCGTGCAGCGGCGGCTCGATATAACAGTCCTCGCCGATTTCCGCAAACATCTCTTTCAGCATCTGCTGGCGTTTCTCCTGCTCATGTGGCCGCGTCATATTGTAATCGTAGAGCTTTTCCATGCAGTCGAACTGCTCGGCCATCAGGGAATCGTCGGTCGGCAGATAAATGTCCCCGCGAATCATCTTATCATGGGCTATGCGCATAAAATCGCCTTCCTTCATCTCATTTTACTGTCTTATACATTTCGACAAGTACTGTATATTTCCCTGCTGCGAAATTTTGCGCAAAAAAAGAAGGGGCGTTTCCCCCCTTCCGAGCCCTGCGGGCCCACCTTCCCCTAAAGGGGACGGCATTAATGATGACAGCAAAAAAGCACCAATCCTAAAAAACAAGATAGGTGCTCTTTATATTTCTTTGCTTTAAATCAGACGGTTTTTCTTCTGATGGATGCGTTCTGCAGTTTCAAGATAGATGACCCATTCCGCGATATTTACGGCATGGTCGCCGATGCGCTCGAGGAAACGCGCGATGAACAGCAGCTGCGTGGCACCTTTCTGACGGGCGCCCTCTTTTGTGACGAAGTCAGACAGTGCATAGAACGTGTGCTCAAATACCGTATCCATGTGCTTGTCCATCTTGCGGACTTCGTCGGCTTCCTGTACGTTGTTGTCGCGGTAGGCCTTGACTGCCATGCGCAGCATGTCGGCCGCACAGTCGCCGAGCTCTTTAATCCAGCGCCTGCACTCAGGATTCAGCTGTTCCTCAACGGCAAGAGCTGTCTTGGCAATGTCAAAAGCGTGGTCGCCGATGCGTTCGATATCCGTCGAAATCTTGAAGCCCGTCGCAATGACGCGCAGGTCGTGAGCAATCGGCTGCTGTTTGGCAATGAGCAGGATGCATTTATCCTCGACGTCGACAATCATGTCATCGATTTCATCGTCGGCTTTCATGACTTTTTTGGCAAGTTCAGCATCGTCATCAAGCAGTGCCGTCATGGCATTCTCGACATTTTTAAGGGCTTTGTCGCCCATTGAGGCAACGAGTTCCTGCACGACTTCGAGGTCGTGGATGTATTCCTGTCTAGTTTGGCGTTCCATATCAGCCGAACCTCCCTGTGATGTAGTCTTCCGTCTTCTTGTCGTGCGGTTTCGTGAAGATGACGTCCGTCGTGTCGTGCTCGATGAGCTTGCCGTTGAGGAAGAATGCCGTATAGTCGGAAACACGGGCGGCCTGCTGCATGTTATGCGTGACCATGACAATCGTGTATTCCTTCTTGATTTCCTGTACGAGTTCCTCAATCTTCATCGTTGAAATCGGGTCGAGGGCGGAGCACGGCTCATCCATCAGGACGACTTCCGGCTCGACGGCCATGACACGTGCAATGCAGAGACGCTGCTGCTGGCCGCCGGACATGCCCATGGCCGAAGCATCGAGGCGGTCCTTGACCTCATCCCAGAGGGCGGCGCCGCGCAGGCTCTTCTCGACGATTTCATCGAGACGCTTCTTGTCCGTGAGTCCATGAACGCGGCAGCCATAGGCTACGTTATCATAAATGGACATCGGGAACGGATTTGGACGCTGGAAAACCATGCCCACGCGTTTGCGCAGATTGACGAGGTCTACGTCCTTATCGTAGATATCACGGTCGTCGAGTGTGATTTTGCCGTCAATCTGTACCCCTTCAATCAAATCATTCATGCGGTTGAGTGTACGCAGGAATGTAGATTTGCCGCAGCCCGAAGGGCCGATAAGGGCGACGACTTTATTTTCCGGCACCTCCAGCGAAACGTCAAACAGAGCCTGATGCGTCCCGTAATACAGATTGAGGTGCTGTGCCTGCATTTTCATGCCGATTCCTCCCAAACAAAGACATCCCTGCCTAGAGGCATGCCTGATACTTCATTTCTGAACAATATCATTGTACTCTCTAAGCAGGGATGGTTTGTTGTGTGAAGGTTAACGTTTTGTAAAATCAGCGGTCCTGCACGAAATGGATGAATTCTTCCGTGGCTTCCTGCGACGGCAGCTTGACCGTGTACATCTGGTTGCCCATCTGCGGCACCATCATCTCCGGCATGCGTTCGCACATGACCATATTTTTGCCGTAGCGCGCCATGACTTCCTCATGGCTGTGCTGGTACTGGTAGCAGTCGCGGCGGCCCGCATAAACGCAGTAGCAGTGATGTCCGGAATCCGGCAGCAGACGCTTGTCGTACGTGACCATGTCTGCCCAGATTTTGTAGACATCCGTCGCATGCGCGTAGTTCATCATATCCGGCGTATAGCCGCCCGCCGGACGCATGTTGACCTCAAGGCCGACAAAGTCACCGGCCCGGCCAAGGCCTTCTTTATCCTCGGCAAGGCAGAAGAACTCAAGGTGCACAAAGCGGCTGCGCACGCAAAAGGCCTTGACCGTAGCGCGGCCGGCACGGCGCAGACTGTCGGGCATGCCAGCGGCCGTGTAGTAAGCAAGGTCGAGATTCTTGAGGACGATGTCCATGATGGACGGCGGCCAAGCTGTCATCGACTCAAAGAGAGGCTCCGAATGGGAGTCGAGGATGGCATCATACGAGAAAATCTGCCCTTTGACAAATTCTTCCATGACGTACGGGATGGGATGCTTTGTCGCATAGAAATACGCGAGCTCATCGTCATTGTGGAGCTTGTACGTATCTGAAGCACCGACGCCATTGTCCGGCTTGACAATGACCGGATAGCCGACCATATGGGCAAAATCGCGGCCGGCCTCAAAAGTCGTGACCTTGTGCAGGCGCGCCGTCGGCACCCCCGCTTTTTTATAGTAGGCTTTCATCGCCGACTTGTTCTTGATGCGGCCGATGTTCTCAATCTGCTCGCCCGTCGTCACATGGAAATCCGTGCGCAGGCGTGCGTCCTGCTCCAGCCAGTATTCGTTATTCGATTCAATCCAGTCAATCTTGCCGTATTTGAACGTGAAGAAGCCGACAGCGCGGACCATCTGGTCATAATCATCGAGATGCGGCAGATAATAGTATTCCGTCAGGGCATTCTTGAGTTCCTCCGAGAGTTCATCATAAGGGCTGTCGCCGATACCGAGCACATTGACGCCGTTTTTCTTCAGGCGGTCACAAAAGTTCCAATAATGTTTCGGGAAATGCGGCGAGATAAAGATGAAATTCATTCTAGCAAGATTCCTTTCTTCAGTCAAAATTTAGTTTTGCTCTCCGAGCACATACGGCAGGAAATAACGCAGCTGCTTCTTCCACCAGCACCAGTCATGGTCGACGTCGTAGCCCCAGAAGTCCACCCACGCATGGATGCCCTTGGCATTCATGATGTCGCGCATAATGGCCGTCGTGCGGCGTCCTTCATCTTCCCAACGGCCCTGACCGACGCAGAGCACGATTTTCTTCTGATTGTACAGGGAAATGTACGGATGGTCGCTGGGCATATTCGCGAGGAAATCGACCGGCGAATTCTGATAGAGCGTACCGTCTTCCCAGCCATCAAAGAAGAACTTCGCGTCGTAGACGCCCGACAGCGACATCATGCCGCCGAAGAGCTCCGGACGGCGGAAAAAGACAATCGCCGCATGCAGTCCGCCAAGGCTGCAGCCCACGGCGATGGGCAGACGCCCCGTGCCGTTTTCCTGACGGATGAACGGCAGGACCTCTTCAATGAGGTAATTATAGTAATTTTCCTGCTGCCAGGCGCGCCAGCCCTTGTCGCCCCAGACATTCGACCATGTCTCCTTGTCGACGGTATCGACGGCGAACAGCTGGATTTTGCCCGCTTCGATTTCCGACGCCACGGTGTCAATCATGCCGAAGTTCTCGAAGTTGTCGCACATCGAGTCCTGCGTCGGCAGGATTAAGAGCGGCGTGCCCGTATGGCCGTAAACACGGATATGCATTTCACGGTGCAGTCTGTCACTGTACCAGGAGCGGTATTCTTTCTTCATAAAAATCACGTCCTAAATTGCGTAGATGATATTTTTAAAGTTTAACAACATTACAGTGAAAAGTCAATAAGAAACACAACCGTCCTCTAAGGACGGTCTTTCTTCCTGTCAAGCAGCCTTTCTCCTGAAATCAGCGGCTGAAAAAGACCTTGAGCAGCGCCTCAAGAGCCGTTTGGTCGGCCGCGCCCATCGTCTCACGCGCCGAATGCATCGCGAGAATGGCCGCGCCGATATCCATGGCCCGCATCGGCATATTGGCCGTGAGCATGGAACCGAGCGTCGAGCCGCCGCGGATATCCGAGCGATTGAGGAACATCTGATACGGGATATCGTGAGTCTGGCATAAGGCCTTGGCTACGGCAATGGCCTCCGCGTCGCCGGCATAGGCCTGGCTGCAGGCGGCCTTGATGGTCACGCCGCCATTGAGCTTCGGGAAATTCGTGATGTCGTTCTTCTCCGGTGCATTCGGGTGCAGGGCATGAGCGACATCCAATGAAAACAGGAACCCCTTGGCAAGGTCCGCAAAATACGCATCCTGACCATAGCCAAGCGAATGGTAGATGCGCATGAGAATATTCGGCAAGGCAAAGGAGTCTGCGCCCTGCTTCGTGCAGCTGCCGACTTCTTCATTGTCAAACAGCGCGATGCACGAAATGCCCTGCTGACTCTGCCCCTGCAGCAGTCCGTTGAGGCAGGCCAGTGCCGAAGTCATGTTGTCGAGGCGCGGTGCGGAGATGAATTCGTTATGTGCGCCGAAATAACACGGGGCCTCCGTCGGGTAGACCGTGAGGTCATAAGCAAGAATGCGGCTGCGCTCGAGATGACATTCTTCCGCGAGAAAATCCAGAAAAGCATCGGCCTGCTTCGTTTCGTCTTGCTCGCCGGTCAGCATCGCAAACAGCGGCAGCATGTCCTTCTGCGGGTTGAGCTTCTCGCCGTCATTGACGCCGCGGTTCATATGGATGGCCAGATGCGGTATGATCAGCAGCGGCCGGTCGATATCGATAAAATGGGTTTCCGGTTCGTAGGGATTCTCACCGGCAAGCACGATTTTGCCCGCCAGCGACAATGGCCGGTCAAGCCACGAACTCCGGATCATGCCGCCGTAGACCTCGACATTGAGCCGGCCATAGCCCTGCGACTTCGCCAGAGCTGACGGCTTGACGCGCAGGCACGGAAAATCCGTATGCGCCGTCGCGATGTGCAGATGGTCACGCGGCGACTCGCCAATGCGAAAGGCCACGAGCGTCGAGTCAAAGACGCGCACAAAATAGGCCCTGCCCGTCTGCAGCCGCCACGGTTCATCGAGATGCAGCTCGAGAAAATCCACCCGGCGCAGCTCCTCTGCCCCCGTCTGCACGGCATGATACGGCGATACCGCCTTCGTCAAGAATGAAAACAACTCCAAAATTCATCACTCCTCCTAAATCTAGCTGTCTTCATTATACAACGTCCGTTCTCGCAAATGGGCAAAAAAAATCCTCAGCCATGAGACGGGGAGTCGTTTCATGACTGGGGCTGCTTGATTTCCTAGAAACAGCTATAGGGAAAACTGCTTCTAAGGGATTATGCATTTATTTATTTGATGAAACCGACCTGTTTGGCGATTTCTTCATAGACTTTATCCTTGCGCTCGTTGAAGATGACCTTGTTCTCTTCAAAGAGGTTGTGGCCGTGCGTATCAATCGAGACAATCAGAGGACCGAACTCTTTGACCTGGCAGGTCCAGAGCGTTTCCGGCATGCCGAGGTCTTTCCAGTTGGCCGAGAGAATTTTCTCGACGCAGGTGGCAGCGACGACAGCGCAGCCTGCAGGGAAAACGCAGTGCAGGGCCTTGTTGTCGCGGCAGCCGCGCATCGTGCCCTCGCCCATGCCGCCTTTGCCGATGATCAGGCGCACGCCCGTCTTCTTGATGAATTCTTCTTCGAATTTTTCCATGCGCATCGACGTCGTCGGACCGACCGTGACCATTTCGTATTTGTCTTCACCAAGCGGGCGGATAATTGGGCCGGCGTGCAGGATAGCACCGTCTTTGATGTCAACCGGCAACTCGCGGCCTTCTTCGATGACGCGGCGATGGGCGACATCGCGGCACGTCGTGAGTTTGCCCGTCAGATAAATGACGTCGCCAACATGGATATCCTCGAGATCTTCTGCGCTGATTGGCGTCGTAAGTACTTTCTTAGCCATCAGAAATCCACCTCCGAATGCGAATCGATTGTGTAATTGAGCTCTTTATCGAATACGATGTGACCGCGGCGATGCGACCAGCAGCCGACATTGACGGCTACGCCAATGACCGACGGATGGCGTGCACTGTTCTCGATGTTGACGCCGAGCACGGAATTCTTGCCGCGCAGGCCCTGAGGACCAAGGCCGATGGCGTTGATGCCGTCTTCGAGCAGCTGCTCCATCTTGGCGGCTTTCGGATTGGGATTATGCGAGCCGATACGGCGCAGCAGGGCTTTCTTCGACTGCAGGGCAGCGACTTCGACGGACGTACCGATGCCGACGCCGACCAGAAGCGGCGGGCAGGCATTGAGGCCATAGCTCGTCATGACATCGAGCACGAACTTCGTGACGCCTTCATAGCCTTCCCCCGGCATCAGGACCTTCGCATGGCCCGGCAGCGAGCAGCCGCCGCCTGCCATGTACGTGTAGATTTCGCAGTCGCTGCTGTCCGGCACGATATCCCAGAAGATGGATGGGATGCCCTTGGCGACATTCTTGCCCGTGTTGTATTCGTCAAACGTCTCAACGGCATTATGACGCAGCGGTGCATCCTTCGTGGCCTGAATGACGGCCTGACGCAGCAGGGCCGGCAGCTCTGCCATGTACGGGAACTCCGTGCCGCATTTGATGAAGAACTGCAGCGCACCCGTATCCTGACAGCTCGGGCGGTTGAGCTTCATCGCGAGCTCCTGATTGCGTTCCATCGTCTCATAAATGGATTTTGCGAGGGGCTCTTCTTCCTGTTTTGCGAGCTCCGCAATCTTCTCGCGCACATCGTCCGGCAGGCGTTTGCCCGTGAAAGCGACGAATTTTGCCATGACATCCGTCATGCGGTTTACGGCATCTTCCTTGCGCATTGTGATCTCTCCTATCCTGATATACTATACACATTTCCCTATAGATATCTAACAATCCATAAGTCTTCGCACAGCTCATGTGATTTTCATCACAACCTCTTGCTGTTCGTCTCTTCTTGATTCTTATTATAACGGAGAGCCTGATATAAGTCGAATATCAATATTTTTATAATCTATATAATGAAAACCCTATATTAACTGCGCAGCCATTGGAAGAGCAGCCAGGCAGCCACACCGACACCCACGGCAATGAGCAGGAACGGCAGGGCTACGAAAAAGAAAAAGCCCAGTACCACTGCGCCGCCGACGACGAGCGCGGCCTTCGTCAGCCAGCTCATGCCGTGTTGCGGCGGGAAGGTATGGATGTGAATTCGGCTGCCTGAGCCGAACGGACTCTGCTGCTCATACGGCGTTTCGTCTACTCTTTCGTCCTTGGGATTGTCGGGATTTTCCTCAATGGTCACGCCTTGATAATTTTCAGCTTCATTCTGCGACATGACGCGGACTTTTGGCTCTTCATCCCTGCGTTCGTTTTCGTTCATCCGCTGCACCTCTTTCTTTCACTGTGTAAAACTTTTCTTCCATTATATCGCCGCTGCGGGGAAACCCGCAAGTGACGCAATCACGTCCAGTAAGTCATGCAGGATAAAAAATCCCGCTGAAGACAAAAGCTTCAGCGGGATTTTGCACATCAGACAGATGGTCTGTGATTTTATGAGTTATTAGCCCTTGCGTGCATTCTTGGCGTTGCGGCCGCGGACCGTGCGGTCAAGGATGGCCTTGCGCAGACGGATGTGCTCCGGCGTGACTTCGACGAGCTCATCGCTGTTGATGTACTCGATAGCCTGCTCGAGCGAAAGGATGCGCGGCGGCGTCAGACGGATAGCTTCATCCGAAGAAGACGTACGCATGTTGGAAACGTTCTTCTTCTTGCACGGGTTGATATCGATATCGTTCTCGCGGGAGTTCTCGCCGACGATCATGCCTTCGTAGACCTGCTCGTTCGGTCCGATGAACATCGTGCCGCGGTCCTGCAGCGTGTAGATGCCGTAGCCCGTCGTCTCGCCCTGTTCAAAAGCGACGAGGGAACCGCGCGTACGCCCCGGGATGTCGCCCTTGTACGGTGCATAGCCATGGAACACATGGTTCATGATGCCGTTGCCCTTCGTGCTCGTGAGGAGCTCGGAACGGAAACCGATGAGGCCGCGGGCCGGAATCGTGAACTCGAGGCGCATGTAGCCAGCCGTCTCCGTCATGTTCGTGAGCTCAGCCTTGCGCGTGCCGAGGCCTTCCATGACAGCACCCATGTACTCCTGCGGAACTTCGACCGTCAGGTTCTCGATTGGCTCGCAGAGCTGGCCGTTAATCGTCTTGTAGACAACTTCCGGTTTGCCGACCTGCAGCTCGTAGCCCTCGCGGCGCATCTCCTCAATGAGGATGGACAGATGCAGCTCGCCGCGGCCCGAAACCTTGAAAACATCCGGCGAATCCGTCTCTTCAACCTTCATGGCGACGTTCGTCTCAACTTCCTTAAAGAGGCGGTCACGCAGGTGACGCGACGTGACGAACTGGCCTTCGCGGCCGGCGAACGGGCTCGTGTTGACACCGAACGTCATGGAGAGCGTCGGCTCGTCGATGCGGATAGCCGGCAGTGCCTCTGGCTTTTCAGCGTCAGCGACCGTGTAGCCGATGGAAACATCGCCGAGGCCCGTCAGTGCGACGATTTCGCCCATCGATGCTTCCGGCACCTCGATGCGCTGCATGCCCTGATAAACAAAGACCTTGCCGATTTTCGCACGGATTTCCTGGTCGCCGTTGATGAGAACGACGTTCTGGTTCGTGCGGGCCGTGCCGCGGCTGATACGGCCGACAGCGACGCGGCCGACATAGTCGTCAGCTTCAAGCGTCGTGACCATCATCTGCAGAGGACCCTCCGGGTCGCCGTGCGGAGCCGGAATCTCTTTGACAATCGTCTCCATCAGCGGCTCGAGGTTCGTGCTCTCGTCTTCCATATTATACTTAGCGATACCATCGCGGGCCGTCGCATAGATGACCGGGAAGTCCAGCTGATCATCATCAGCATCGAGTTCCATGAAGAGCTCGAGGACTTCGTCATAGACGTCG
>USAK01000042.1 GCA_900552565.1 uncultured Selenomonas sp.
TGCAAGACTCTGTACGAACAGCGTCTTGCCGACACCGAGGTCCCCCTCCAGACACAGCACAGTTCCCTCACGGATCTTTTGTCCCACCAGCTCCGCTAAATGGGCAGTTTCCTCGGGAGAATTCGTTGTACAGGTAAACATTTCCTTTCTTATCGCTCCTATATCTCTATGTAAATTCAAAACGTAACGCATAAAATCATGCGGATTCAATTTCTCATTATAACACACGCAGCAGATTCGGTAAATTGCCCTGCCGTTTTCAATTTCAATAATTATTATCCAAAAGGAATTTATTTAATAAAATGAGCATTTACGAGATAATCGCCGATATAATGAGAATATGTGAGATAATCTCTTTTCATCGCCATATTTTGCCATTTCTATTTTGCCCCATCTGACGTATAATCAAAGCATAGCAAGTGAGCTACACCGATTGACAAAACAAAGTCAACCGGGTCCCATTTACGATGTGTATGTATATCAATATATATTAGGAGGCTTTTATTATGAAAAAGTTTGTTTGCACGGTTTGCGGTTATGTCTATGAAGGCGAAGCAGCTCCGGCTGAATGCCCGATCTGCCATGCTCCGGCTTCCAAGTTCGTTGAGCAGAGCGAAGATCTGACGTTTGCAGATGAGCATCATGTCGGTGTTGCGAAAGACGTAGATCCGCGCATCGTTGAAGGCCTGCGCCAGAACTTCACGGGCGAGTGCTCTGAGGTTGGCATGTATCTCGCTATGAGCCGTCAGGCTGACCGCGAGGGCTATCCGGAAATCGCAGAAGCTTACAAGCGCTACGCTTTTGAGGAAGCTGAGCACGCTTCCAAATTTGCTGAACTCCTCGGCGAAGTCCTCACGAACAGCACGAAGAAGAACCTCACGATGCGTATCGATGCAGAGCACGGCGCCTGCGCTGGCAAGAAAGAGCTCGCAACGCTCGCAAAACAGCTCGGCCTCGATGCTGTCCATGACACGGTTCACGAGATGGCTAAGGACGAAGCTCGTCATGGCCGCGCTTTCAAGGGCCTCTTTGACCGTTACTTCGGCAAATAATCGTCCTGAAAAGACACAAAAACTCCTAAACATCATATAGTCCCAATACCCAAAAGGAAGACCATTCGGCTGCCAGCCGGATGGTCTTTTTCGTTTTTGGGCTCCTATACACAAAAACAGGATATTTTTACATGATATCTATTGAAATCCCCCGACAAAAGTCTTATACTATCCATAACCTGAGAAATTGCAACGGAGCAAGATGCGTGGTGTTCCCCTGCGTCCTGCTCCGTTTTTTCAGGAAGAATGTTTTTCTATTTGTCATGTACCAGCATACAGACTTACAGGAAGGGTTGTGTTATGAGAAGCTTTATCTTAAGTGAAAACGAAATGAACGAAATGGCCAAACGCCAGCCGACACCGTTTCTCGTGCTGTCGACGGACAAAGTAGCAGAGAATTACGCATTTCTGCGCAAACATCTGCCGCGTGCCGGCATCTGCTACGCGATGAAGGCCAATCCCCATCCAGAGGTACTCAAACGCCTCGCCGGTCTTGGCTCTCACTTCGATGTAGCCTCGGCGGGTGAAATGGAGCTGCTGCATCAGACAGGCGTCGATGGTTCGCGCATGATTTACGCCAATCCGGTGCACGATGAACGCGGCCTCGACATGGCCGCCCGCCTCGGCGTCAAACGCTTTACATTTGACGATGCCAGCGAAATCCCGAAACTTGCCAAATACGTGCCCGATGCTGACGTACTCGTGCGCGTACAGGTTCACAACAGCAAGGCCCTCGTCGACCTCAACACGAAGTTCGGCGTACCACTCAACGAGGCTCTGCCTCTTTTAAAACAGGCAGAAAATGCGGGGCTCCATGCCAAAGGCATCTGCTTCCATGTCGGCAGTCAGTCGCTTTCGACCGCGGCCTACGAAGAAGCCCTGCTGCTCGTCCATCATCTTTTCACGGAGGCTGAAGCTTCCGGCCTGCACCTGACTGACCTTGATATCGGCGGCGGGTTCCCGATTCCTTCCGCAGAAGGACTCGCCATCGACCTTGCGGCCATGCTCCGCGCCATTAACCGCCAGCTCGACCGTCTGTTCCCGCATACCTCCGTCTGGACAGAGCCGGGCCGCTTCATCTGCGGCACGGCCATGAATCTCGTGACCTCCGTCATCGGCACGAAAATGCGCGGGAATATCCCCTGGTACATCCTCGATGAAGGCATTTACGGAGTCTTCTCGGGCATTCTCTTCGACCATTGGGAATACCCGCTGCACTGCTTTGGCGCCGGCAAAAAAATTCCTTCAACCTTTGCCGGCCCGAGCTGCGACGGCATCGACGTGCTCTACCGCGACTTCCCCGCCCCCAAGCTTGCCATTGGCGACAAAGTGCTCGTCAGTGACATCGGTGCCTACACGACCGTCTCAGCTACGCATTTCAATGGTTTTAAACCAGCTCATATCTGCATCTGGGAAGACCAGCAGGACCTTGTGGCTAAACGTCAAGAACAGGAATGGCCTGCAAAAAATATCGAGGAAGAAGAAAAACGTTCTCTTGAGCTCTGATTGTTTTTCTGCTGCCTAAACAAAAACCGTGTTATTTTCCACGATGAGAAAATAACACGGTTTTTTTATTTTACTGAGTGTTCTACTTCCTTAGACAATCTTTGTTGACCAGCTCTCGATATTCCATACTGTATCGACAAGGTCTTCATAGAAATCTGGTTCATGCGAGACGAGCAGCAAGGTGCCTTTGTATTCCTGCAGGGCGCGTTTGAGCTCTTTTTTTGCTTCGACGTCGAGGTGATTTGTCGGCTCGTCGAGCACGAGCAGGTTGACTGGCTTCTGCATGATTTTGGCGAGTCGGACTTTCGCGGCTTCGCCGCCCGAAAGGGCAGTCATCTTCGTCGTGATATGCTCATTCGTCAGGCCGCAGGCCGCGAGAGCCGCGCGAACTTCGAAATTCGTCATGCCGGGATATTCCTGCCAAAGCTCGTCAAGGGCCGTATTCATATTGCCCTTGGCTTCTTCCTGCTCAAAATAGCCGACCGAGACGAATTCGCCCTGCTCGATTTCGCCGGCAAACGGCTTGATGATGCCAAGCAGCGTTTTGAGAAGCGTCGACTTGCCGAGGCCGTTCGTGCCGCGGATGGCGATTTTCTTGTTGCGTTCGACCTTAATGTCCACGGGCTTCGTCAGGGCAGAATCATAGCCGAGCACCAAGCGCTGTGCTTCGATGACGAAACGCGACGGCGTGCGGTCGGACTGGAAATGGAAATGCGGCTTCGGCTTTTCCTGACGTTTTGTCAGGACTTCCATCTTGTCGAGCTTTTTCTGACGGCTGTTAGCCATGCCGCGCGTCGCAACGCGGGCCTTATTGCGCTGAATGAAATCCTGCTCCTTCTTAATTTCAGCCTGCTGACGCTCATAGGCTGCTTCTTCCTGACGGCGCTTCAGCGCGGCCATTTCCTCGAATTTTTCGTAGCTGCCCGTATAGCGCGTGAGCTTGAGGTTGTCAACGTGCCAGATGACATTCGTCACGGCATTGAGGAACGGCACATCATGCGAAATGACGATAAAGGCATTCTCATAATTCGTGAGGTACTTCTTGAGCCATTCGATGTGTTCGGCATCGAGGTAGTTCGTCGGCTCGTCGAGCAGCAGGATTTCGGGATTCTCCAAAAGGAGCTTCGTCAAAAGGACTTTCGTGCGCTGACCGCCCGAGAGCTCATCGACCTTGCGCTCAAGGCCGATGTCACGAAGACCGAGGCCGCCCGCGACTTCCTCGATGCGCGCATCAATCGTATAGTAGCCGCCGGCTTCGAGAATGTCCTGAATATCGCCGACATCCCTCATGAGTTTATCCATTTCCTCTGGCGTTGCCTCGCCCATCTTGTCGTAAGCCGCAAGCATCTCCTGCTCAAGCTGCACGAGATGGTCGAAAGCCGTGCGCAGCGTCTCGCGGATGGTCATGCCCGGCTGCAGGACGGCATGCTGGTCGAGATAGCCGACTTTCGTGCGCTTCGCCCATGTGACGGTACCGGCATCCGGCGTCAGTTTGCCCGTGATGATGGACATGAACGTCGACTTGCCTTCGCCGTTTGCACCGACCAATGCCACATGCTCGCCCTTGAGCAGGCGAAACGAAACATCCTCAAAAATCTCCCGACCGCCATAGCTGTGCGAAAGATGCGAAACCTCCAATACGCTCATGAAATTCTCCTTTTCCATCCTTAATATAAAGTCTGTCCACAAAAAAGAGGCTGCTTCTGCAGTCTCTTTAAAAATCATCGGATATGCTATTATACCATAGAGCACGTGCCGCGAAAAGTCAGAATCGCAACGGCGCATCCTCACATCTTCCCGCCTTATTTCGCTTCGGGCGGCTTCGGCGCATTGCGCTTGCCGGCAATCCACTCCTTAAGCGTCTCGCGGTCCATCGGCGGCAGGTCCTCTTTTTTGACTTCCGACCATGCCTGCGCCTGCTTCATACAGAAATAAACACCGCCAATACCAAGTGCCAGACAAATCACGCCCCAGAGATACGACGCAGTATACACAAGATACGCTCCCCCAAGCGTTACAAACATAAAAAACACCGAATTCCACGTCTGCACCATCATATTGAAATACTTCGGCATAGACCGCATAAAAATTCCCCCTTGATTTCCCCTAATATCTTTTTATCTACTACCGCTATTATACCATACAGAACAATAAAAAAGGCCTCCTATTTTCATAGAAAGCCTTATTTTGCAAAAATGGTCGGAACGACGGGATTTGAACCCACGACCTCTTCCACCCCAAGGAAGCGCGCTACCAAACTGCGCTACGTCCCGACAACAAGACATATTATATCGTATTTCAGGAATGTTGTAAAGATACAAATTCTAGCATGTATATCAGATGAAGTATTCGATAGTATCCTGCGCGGTTTTCTTCGTGCGGTCGTTGAAGAGCAGGACGGCCTCGCGGTCTTCCACGGGGCCTAAGGCATACGGTTCGTTTGACTCGCGGTTGAAGCAGGAAACCGGCACAATGCGGTTGTATTCTTTCGGATGGGCCAGGGTCAGTTCGATGCCGGTACCGGAAAATTCTGTGGAGTCTTCCGGCACATACCAAGGGTCAAACATGTAAATGCCGTTTCTGTCGACGCCGGTCAAAAGAGCATAGTGCTCGACTTCGTAAAAAAGGCGCACAACAGCGACACCGCCGCGGTGCAGAGCATCATTGACCAGGCTTTCCTGCCCGATGTAGACGGACTTGCCCGAAAGATACTGACTCGAAAGCGGCAGATTCGTCGCGAGGCCGAAGCCATCAAGCCAGTTGGAAAGGAACATCATCGCCATGCGGCTCGTGCCGGCGCGGCCCGGCTCTCCCTTATTGCTGTAGCAGTCAAGGCTGTAGAGCATGACGTTGCGGATAATTTCCGGCGGAATCTCCTCGCGCTCGAAGAGATAACTGACTGCATTGAGCATCGTCGTCGGACCGCAGTCATACTCCGAAAACTGATAGCGCAAAGGACTCTTCATCGATTTCCCAACTTTCTTTTTCCCATCTTATTCCTTGGCTGCCGCTGGCAAAATCACTGCAGGGATCCAAGATAGCGCACGCCGTCGATATAGGGCTCGCCGCTGGCATTGAGAAAGGTCGCTGTCGAAGCGATGACTTTCCTCAAATAATGTTTGGCATAGCCGCCCGAGAAGCTGAACCAGCTGCTCAGCGACTGCAGGACGCATGGCGTGCCATCATCATCCTGACCCAGGTACATCATGACATGCGTGTTGTTCGCCAAAAGTGTGCCCGGACGGCAGCCATACAGAGCTGTCAGGCGTTCATCCTCACTCATGCCGGAGAGATCGATGACTTTCGGCATGGATTTGGCCTGCTGGTCGGCATCGCGCGGCAGTTCAATGCCCATGCTGCGGTAGACATCGCCGACAAACGACGAACAGTCCACGCTGTCATCAAGGCCACCCCAGCCGTAGACATCCCCTAAAAAACGGAAGCCCTGACGCACGAAATTATTTTCGGTGCACGGCAAAAAGCCCTCATGGATGGTATCATCAAACGGCGTCCTGACGGTCTCTGTCCGCAGCATCCCATTGTCATTGACCGGCAGCAGCAGCTTCTTATCACTCGTCAAAGGAATTTTTGCCCCCATCTGGAACAGCAGCCCTTCGCCGTCGGCATTGGCAATGGTCTTTTTATTGGCTGTAACGACAGCAAAATTTTCAGGTGCGGCAAACTTTGTCCAAGTGTCCCGGTCTGTCTCGGCAAAATCGGACTTCTGCAGCCAGCCGTCATAAAAGCGCGTGCGCACGAATGAGAATTTCTTGTCATAACTGTCAAGAAGCACTGCTACCGGCTCGGCAGGGTCAAGTGCCGTGGCCTGCAGGGTATCGTAATGCGTATCGCCGGCACTCTCGAACCAGCCGGCAGCCTCCGGCAGGAGGCGCAGACTCGCACGGCGCGTCACCACGCCATAGCGGACATTCACCTGTTCGGGAATGGCGTCGAGATTGCAGTTTTTGCGCGCAAAGGAATAGCTGTACGACGTCAGGGCACTGCCGTTCTTATAAAGGTCCGGCACTGCCGCCGTGTCAAAATCACCAAGTGCGCGGACATTTTCAATGCGCTGCCGTACTTCTGCCGAGCTTATTGTTTCCGGCAGGGATGAAAGGTCCGCCAACGTATCATTGCGTTCGCGCAGGCCCGCATTGACGCGTTTGACCTGTTCTTTCGTCAGCAGGACCGCATCGCCGGCAGGATTGCGCTGCGTCCAATAGGAAGCCTCTGCCCGCGCGTCAGTAATCTCCGGCGAGGCCAGCGCATTTTCCATGCCGCCCGCCAGCAAAAATGTCATCATCATCAGCGTCATGGCGAGCATCTGCTTCCAGCCCGTCACTGTCATCTTCTGAACTGTCATGATGATTCTTCCTTTCTTTATATTGATGTCAATAAGAATATTATAGCGCAGAAGCCCCGCTCTGTCATTCTGGATGTTTCCAAACGTTTTTGCTATAATAAAAACGAGCCGTCACGGCGTGTATCATCGCAGGGATACGGCAGTGACGGCCTTTTATATCAACAATATTGCGGCACAAAGAAGGTGCAGTATGAATATTTTAGAGGAAATTAACGCCAAACGCCAACAGCTCAAGGGCAAAGAAAAAATATATGCCAAAGACGGCATGGTCATCGTCCCCGACAGCCACGACTTCGGCCGGATTCTTGCTGTTGGCGATATCCATGGCAACTTTGAGCGCCTGCAGTCCCTCTTCCAGCATGTTCCCTATGCCCCACAGGAAGACCTGCTCATCTTTCTCGGAGACTATATCGACCGCGGCCCCGAGACAGCCAAAGTCCTGCAGATGGTCATGAAGCTAAAAAGGAAATATCCCCATGTCATCACGCTGACTGGCAATCATGAAGCCATGATGCGCCATTATTTCCAGAATCACAGCATCCGCGAACCGATGGACCTTGAGCACGGCTGGCTCCGCAGCGGCGGGCAGGCAACATTCACGAGTCTTAAAGAAACGTATGAAAAAGACTGCGGCCTTTATCATGAGTTGCTGGAATTTGTACTCTCCCTTGACCACATCGCTACCGTCGGGGAGCAGTATCTTTTTACGCATGCGGGCTTTTATCCCAAACTTTCCTATGAAGAACAGGTCGATGATATGCTCTGGATTCGCACGGAATTCTATGAAGAGTACGACGGCGCGCAGACGGTGGTCGTCGGCCATACGCCCGTGCAGTGCTTTGACAGGGACCGGCACCATCCCCTGATGTTCCGCAATCACATCATCGACTGCGACACCGGTTCCTATCTGCCCGGCGGACACATCAGCTGCCTCAACGTCCGGAAGATGAGCTGCTGGCAGAGCGATGACGACGATATGTTCCGCGATTAAGGGATTCAGCGCAGCGGGATATTGCTTTTGCTCACGCGGTCGGCCGCATCGGGAATGCCACATTCTTCGAGCATGCGGATAAAGGCTGCCTCAATGACTTCGGCGTACTGACTGGGGCCGATGATGATTTCTTCCAGAGCATCTGCTAAGGGCACGCCCGG
The DNA here is from genome assembly GCA_900552565.1 of uncultured Selenomonas sp. Lineage (GTDB taxonomy): Bacteria > Bacillota > Negativicutes > Selenomonadales > Selenomonadaceae > Mitsuokella. Next base: position 8,074 of record USAK01000042.1, read on the forward strand.
GCCTTCATCATGCGGGCCTTGAAGCGGCAGTTTGTAGATGATTTGCGGGATGCCGTCGACGACGACGATATCGTGATGCAGATGGCCGCTGGCTGACTCGTGGTAAACAAAGCGCCATTCACGCTCTTCATTGAAGCCCGGATTCTTGATGGAAAACAGCGATGTCATGAGCATATTGACAAAGTATTCAAGGACCTTGGCTGGCTCGCGTGCTTTGAGCTCTTCCAGATAATTCTCGATGTTGTCGAGCATCCAGTCAAAGCCTTCTGTGAACTGCGTCTGTGTCAGGTATTCGACAGGCGTCAGACGCAGCGGCAGAGGTTCAAGCTGTCCAAAAATGGCCGTCGGTTTCAGGACAATCGCCACGCCGGTCTTCCTGCCATAGGCACGCCACATGGAGAGGCGGCCCTTGCCGTGTTCGCGCAGCCGATGCTCGGAAACACAGGCCAGATACGTATGCGTGATATAGCGCTGCTCGTTGTTGTTGAGGTCACTCATCATCGAATCGAGCACGTTCTCGCCCCAGTCGAGACGTTTCGCCAGGCGCTGGATGCGTTCGCGCCGATAGTCGGAGCCATAGACCGTCTTATTGAGCAGCTGAATGCCGTAATCGATTTCCCGATAATCGTTCATGCAGGCCGCCGCGCGCATCCAGAGGGCGTGCCCCTTGAGGATGTTGATGCCCGTGCCCGCACTCGTGTAATAGGCAAAACGCATTTTTTCAAGACGCGTCTTGCCAAGCCGCCTGGCGTAAATGGGCTGGAAAATCTTGAGAAACTCGCCGATTTCTTCATACTGTTTCTTATCCATAAGCCGTCACTCCCGATTTGCCGATAGGTCAATCACATGTACAAGCTTATTATAGCACATCAGTGCGGTCATGAAGCCTGTCCGGCAAACTGTGTCATGTAGAGGTCCTTATATGGACCTTCTTTTTTTATGAGGTCATCATGGCTGCCCTGCTGGGCAATATGCCCCTTGTCCATGACGATGATTTCGTCGGCATCGCGGATGGTCGAGATGCGGTGTGCGATAATCAGGCAGGTACGCCCCTGCATCAGACGCGTCATCGCATCCTGTATTTTAACTTCCGTGCGCGTATCGACATTCGACGTAGCCTCATCGAGAATCAGGATGCACGGACGGGCCAGGCAGGCCCGCGCGATAGCCAGAAGCTGCCTCTGCCCCTCAGAAAGACTGCTGCCCGCCCCTGTCAGCACCGTATCATAGCCCTGGGGCAGATGACGGATGAAATCATCCGCATTGGCCAGTTTTGCCGCCTGCCGGATTTCTTCTTCCGAAGCTTTGTCATTGGCATACGTGAGATTATAGCGGATAGTATCGGAAAACAGCACCGTATCCTGCAGTACGATGCCCACGAGGCTGCGCAGGCTCTGCAGGGAATATTCGCGAATATCGCGCCCATTCAGCAAAATTTCGCCGCTATCGATATCGTAAAAGCGCATGAGCAGATTGACAATCGTCGTCTTGCCCGAGCCCGTCGCCCCGACGAGTGCGATTTTTTTGCCTGCTTCAATCTTGAAATTGAAATCATCGATGACGCGTTTGTCCGGCACATACGAGAAATTCACATGACGGAATTCAATGACATCATGGGCAAGAGACGGCACCGCTTCACCGCCTTCCGGCTCGCTCTTTTCATCGAGCACGGTAAAGATGCGCTCCGCGCCGGCCAGAGCCGTCTCAATCTGCCCGTAAAGCTGGGCAATTTCATTGATGGGGCGCGTAAACTGCTTGGAATAGATGATAAATGCCGAAATGACGCCGACGGTAATCCAGCCCTGCAGAGCAAAATAAGCGCCGAAGGCCGAGACAATGACAAACGAACAGTTCGATATGGTATTCATCAGCGGCCCCATCGAGCTGCCGATGCTCTCCGCGCGGATGCCTGTTTTCGTCAGTTTGTCTGCCGTCTGATCAAACTCTTCAATAATACGCTCTTCACGGGCATAGGCCTTGACCGTCCGCACGGCGGTGACTTTTTCTTCTACCATGCTATTGAGACTCCCTAAAAGCTCCTGACGCTCCAAGAAATACTTGCCCATCTTTTTTGCAATGACTTTTGTCGTCAGTACCGTTGCCACGACCGTCAGACAGGTCAAAAGCGTCAAAGGCACACTGAACGACAGCATGACCACGGCCGTGCCCAAAAGCGTCAAAACGCCGGCAAACATGGCACCGAGCGAAGTCGAGATGACATTGGCGATATTATCGGCATCATTCGTCATGCGGCTCATGAGGTCGCCATGAGAATGGCGGTCAATATAGGAAAGCGGCAAGGTGTTGATTTTCCCGAACAGGTCGCGGCGCAGCCGGCGGATGATGCTCTGGCTGAGCCTGGCACTCAATCGGCCCTGAAAAAAAACCATGACAGCATACGTCAGGCAGGCCGCGAGCATCCAGAAAAGAATAACCGGCAGACGGCCATATGAGCCTTCCGCAATCGCATCGATGGCCTGACTCTGGAAGATTGGCGCGATGACGCCGGCCGCGACACCGGCCGCGACAACAAAAGTCAGGAAAATAAGCCGGACTCGTTCCTCGCGGAAATACGTGAGCAGGCGCAGGAGTGCGGCCTTACGGTGCACTGCCCTTTCGACAGGGCCGCCGAAATGGCGCGGATGACGAAAGAACGCCTCCGCTGATTTTTTCTTTGCCGTCATGACCGCTCCCCTCCTTTTTTATCTTTTTCGTCACCGCCAAGCTGCGAAGCGCAGATTTCCCGATAAAGCGGGCTTGCCTGCAGGAGTTCTTCGTGCGTGCCGCAGGCTGCCAGTCGGCCGCCATCGAGCACGGCGATGCGGTCGGCATGACGGGCCGTCGCGATGCGCTGCGCCACGATGATTTTCGTCAGTTCGCGGCCTTCAGCGCGGAGTCGTTCCGTATAGGCAGCGAGTTCCCGATAAAACGCAGCTTCCGTACGCAAATCGAGCGCGCTCGTGCTGTCATCGAGAATCAAAAGTTCCGTCCGGCAGAGGATGGCACGCGCTAAGGCCAGGCGCTGGCGCTGGCCGCCCGAAAGGCTCATGCCGCCCTCGGCCACTTCCGTATCATAGCCATCCGGCTGGCTCAGGATGAAATTCTCCGCCTGAGCCATGCGCGCCGCTTCCCGTATCTCCGCTTCACTCGCCCCGCCGCAGCCCCACGCGATATTTTCGCGGATGGTCAGGGAAAAGAGCTCGGTCTTCTGCAGGACTATGGCCATTTTTCGGCGCAGTTCCCGCAAAGGATACGCGCGTACATCGAGGCCATCCACCCGTACCTGACCAGATGCGGCATCGTAAAAGCGCGGCAGCAGCTTAATAAGCGTACTTTTGCCGGCGCCCGTCGCCCCGACAATGGCCAAAGTCTCTCCCTTTCTGATGCTGAATGAAATGTCGTGCAGGACGGCTTCGCCCTGCCCAGGATAGCCAAAGAATACGTGCGAAAACTCGACGGCCTTGTCTGTTTCTGCCTCAATTCTCTCATGGGCCAAGGGATAAACGCCGTCTTCAATGACAGGCTCAGCCGCGAGAATTTCCTGCAGACGCCGCTTGGACGTAAGACCGCGCGCAAAAAGCTGCAGAATCATCGCGAACATCAATAGGCCATTGAGAATCTGCACGACATAAGTCAAAGCGGCCATGATGGTACCGGGGCCTATCATTCCCGTCCTGACATCAAACGAACCGACATAAATAACCCCGACTAACGCAAGATTCAGTACGATATTGACGAGCGGCTGCAGCCAGGCGATGAGGATGAGCACACGCAGCTGCGTCTCCGCAAGGTCGTCATTGGCCCTGCCAAAGCGCTTCTGCTCGCGTTTTTCCTGACTGAAGCCCTTGATGACACGGGCGCCGCTGATGTCTTCCTGCATGATGCCGTTCAGCACATCGATCTTCTGCTGCAGCAGCAGAAACAGCGGATTGCTCTTCCAGACAATCACGGAGACCTCGAGCAAAATGACCGGTACAGCCAGTGCAGCGATGAGGCCAAAGTGAATGTCGAGCGACAAAAGTGCCGCAGTGCCTGCCATCAGGAAGGTCAGACTGCGCACGACACCGCGCAGCGCCGCACTGACCATCGTCTGCACCTGCGTCGTATCGCTCGTGATGCGCGTAATGAGCGACCCCGTATGGAAAAAGTCAATCTGCTCCATCGAAAAATGCAGGATGCGCCGGAAACAGTCCTTGCGGATGTCGTTGCCAAAATTCTGTGCACAAAAATTGACGCAGACACCGCCCATGACGCCGCAAAAGCCGCCGACCAGGACAATCAGGACCATTGCGAGACCTGTCCAGAGCACGAGTTCCGGGTCCGGCAGACCGCCATGGCCAATACCTAAAATGCCCTCGTTGACAATCGCTGCCATCATGCGTGGCTGATAGAGGTCAATGAGCACTTCCGCTATCATGAAACATATAGTAAGCACCGCAGTGCCATAATAAGGCTTGAGATAATGAAGCATACGTCCTCACGAAAAATCAAAAAAACCGACTCTTTTATCCTAGCACATAAATCGAAAAAGAATAGTGCCTAAGCAAAAAAATCCTGCCCTCTGCAAAATGCAGACAGACAGGATTTTGCCAACGCCTCAGGAACCTTAAACGACTGAGCTCAAAGGTTCGGCGGCAGAATTTCAATCCAGTAATTATCCGGGTCGTTAATAAAGTAGATGCCCATATCCTTATTTTCAAAGCAGATGCAGCCCATTTCTTTATGCTTCTTATAAGCTGCCTCAAAATCATCCGTACGCACGGCCAGATGGAATTCATTCTCACCGAGATTATATGGGTCCTTGCGGTCATGGAGCCACGTGAGTTCGAGTTCATGCGGCGTCTGGCCGCCGTCGGAAAGGTACGCCAGCGTAAAGCCCGGCCCCTCGAATTTGCGGACCGGCTTGAAGCCGAGGGCTTCTTCGTAGAATTTAAGGCTCTTGTCGAGATTGAGTACATTGAAGTTGTTATGGGCAAACTTGAATTTCATTTGCTTTCCTTCTTTCTATTATATACAGTAGTTTACAACTTTAAGCAGCCTCTTCATCAGACCTAATTACGTCCTGCA
>USAK01000043.1 GCA_900552565.1 uncultured Selenomonas sp.
CTGTATCGTATTGCGGCAGATGATATTCTTCGGTGGAACGAGCTCGATGCGCGGCAGCTGTGCCGCGCGCTGAAAAAGAGCCTCCGAGCTCGTGCCGATGCCCGGTGCAATGACGCCGCCAAGAAAATCACCGTTGGCGGCGACGACATCAAACGTCGTCGCCGTGCCGATGTCGATGACAATCAGAGGTCCGCCGTACTGCTCATGCGCACCGACGACATTGACGATGCGGTCAGCCCCAATGGCCCGCGGGTTTTCATAGTGAAGGCGTATCCCCGTCTTGATGCCGGGGCCGACGATGAGGGGGCGCAGATGAAAATAGCGCTCGCACATCTTGATGAACGGCACGACAAGCGGCGGCACGACCGACGAAATGATGATGGCATGAATATCCTTCATCTCGATGCCCTGATACTGGAACAGGCTGTTGATGAGCATGCCGTACTCGTCCCCCGTCTTCTGGCGGTCCGTCGAGATGCGCCAGTGCTTGCCGAGCTCCCTGCCCTCATACGTGCCCATGGCAATATTCGTATTGCCAATATCTAAAACTAATAACAAATGGAATCCTCCTGTAGTTCAGTGCTTTGCCTCATGATTTGGACGGATGGAGACGTCGCCGGCAAGAACGCGGCGGAGGCCTGTCTCCGTATCGACAAGCAGGGCTCCATCTTCATCAATATCCACGGCTCTGCCCGTAAAGACATCATTGCTGCGCACACCGATGACGCGCACTTCCTGCCCGAGCGTAATACTGTAGCGGCGCCATTCCGCAAAGACTTCGCCGAAGCCGTTTTTCTCCACCTTGCCGTAAAGGTCATCCATGGCTTCGAGTACCGCGCGGAAAAATGGCACGCGGGGAATCTTTTCCCCTTTCATAATGGCCAGAGACGAAGCTTTAGCGCGGATGTCCTCAGGAAAGTCCTCTTCCGTCATGTTGACGTTGATGCCCGTGCCGATGATGACGTAGTGGATGCGTTCCATCTCGGCGCTCATTTCCGTCAGGATGCCCACGAGTTTCCTGCCTTCATAAAGGATATCATTTGGCCATTTAATCTGCGCTTTCAAGCCAAATTTTTCCATGGCCTGTGCCACAGCCACAGCCGAGAGCAGCGTGCACTTCGGTGCGTCCTGCGGCAGAAAGGATGGATGCAGGATGACAGAAAACCAGATGCCCTTGCCTCCCGGTGTATAAAACGGACGTTCCAGACGGCCGCGGCCGCTGACCTGTTCTTCCGCCACGACGACCGTGCCGTCGGGCACGCCCTTCTGGGCCAGTCGTTTGGCTTCAAGGTTCGTCGAGTCAATCGTCTCATAAAAATAAATTTTTTTGCCGATGCATTTTGTCTGCAGGCCATGCTGGATTTCTTCCGGCAGCAGCGCATCTGGCGCCGTCTGCAGGGAATAGCCACTGCGCGAGTGGCTGACAATATCATAGCCATCACGGCGCAGCTCCTGGATGTGCTTCCAGACCGCGGTGCGCGAAACGCCGAGGCGTTTGGCCATCTCTTCTCCAGAAATATACGAATCGCCTGCTTCGCGAAGCAGTGCTAAAATTTTCGAGCGCAACTGCGCCACCTCCTCATTTGACACCATTCCATTATACACCGTAGCAGGGTATAAAAAAAGCAGAAGCACCTCGCGGATGCCCCTGCTTTTCTATCATGAATTAATTATTTATCGTAATGCGTGACATTGAACTTAGGCTCGGCTTCTTTTTCCTGCTCCTCGTCCGTCTCTGTCTCAGCCGCTTTTTCTTTTTGCGCAGCCGTTTCCGCATCATCTGTCTTGACCGGCGTCATCGCAGGCGTTCCGTCCTGCGGTTTGTCGTCTTCGTGTTTGTCGTCTTCATCCTCATCGTCCGTGATATGGCCGGTCGTCATGAGCTCTTCGAGCTGTTTAGCTGTCAGCGTCTCACGTTCCATGAGGGCCTGCGCGATGAGTTCGAGCTTGTCACGGTTCTCTGTGATGATTTTGCGGCAGGCCTCGTAGGCCTCTTCCATGTACTTGCGGACTTCTTTATCAATCTCGCTGGCTACTTCTTCCGAGTAGTTGCGCTGATGGTTGAAGTCGCGGCCAAGGAAGACCTGATGATTCTGGCTCTCGCCGTAGGCAACAGGGCCTAAGACATCGCTCATGCCGTACTGCATGATCATGCTGCGTACGATGCGCGATGCCTGCTGAATATCCTGCGACGCACCTGTCGAGATTTCCTTGAGGACCACTTCTTCGGCCACGCGGCCGCCCATGGCCACCTTGAGGCGGTCGAGGAGCTCAGAACGTGTTGCGTAGTTGCGGTCTTCCTTCGGCAGCATCAGCGTGTAGCCGCCGGCGCGGCCGCGCGGAATAATCGTGACTTTATGGACAGGGTCGGCATGCTTGAGCATCATGCCGACGAGCGTATGGCCGCCTTCGTGGTAAGCCGTCAAACGCTTCTCTTCATCGCTCATGACGTGCGACTTGCGCTCCGGGCCAGCGATGACGCGCTCGATGGCCTCTTCCATCTCGGTCATGTAAATCTTGTGCTTGTTGCGGCGTGCAGCAAGCAGTGCAGCCTCGTTGACAAGGTTCGAAAGGTCTGCACCCGTAAAGCCCGGCGTGCGGCGGGCAATGATGTCGAGGTCGACATCATTGGCCATCGGTTTCCCCTTCGTATGAACCTTGAGGATGGCGAGACGGCCGCGAACATCCGGTTTATCGACGACAATCTGGCGGTCGAAACGGCCCGGGCGCAGGAGTGCCGGGTCGAGGATATCCGGACGGTTCGTCGCGGCGATGATGATGATGCCCTCATTGGCAGCAAAACCATCCATCTCTACGAGCAGCTGGTTCAGCGTCTGCTCGCGTTCATCGTGGCCGCCGCCCACACCGGCACCGCGCTGACGGCCGACCGCATCGATTTCATCGATGAAGACAATGCACGGCGCATTTTTCTTCGCCTGCTCAAAGAGGTCTCTGACACGCGAAGCACCGACACCGACGAACATCTCGACGAAGTCAGAACCGGAAATCGAGAAGAACGGCACACCGGCCTCACCGGCAACGGCGCGTGCCAGCAGTGTCTTGCCTGTGCCCGGAGGGCCAAAGAGCAGCACGCCCTTCGGGATGCGGGCACCGAGTTCATTGAACTTTTTCGGATGCTTGAGGAACTCGACGACTTCCTCGAGTTCCTGCTTGGCTTCATCCGCGCCGGCGACATCGCGGAACGTGACTTTAATCTTATCCGCACCGCTCATGCGCGCACGGCTCTTGCCGAACGACATGACACGGCCGCCGCCGCCCTGCGTCTGCTGCATGATGAAGAACCAGACACCGATGAGCAGCAGGATGGGGATGACAGACGAGAACATCTGTGACCACCAAGGCGGCTCCGGCGGATTCTCTGCAGCGATATCAATGCCCTTTGCTGTGAGCTTCTGATAAAGATCCGGGTCATTATTCGGGGCATCCGGCGTGATGGTCGTGAATTCCGTACCATCGGACAGCGTGCCGTGGATGGTATTCTGGATGATGACGACCTTAGATACCTCACCTTTATCTACCTGCTGCAGGAACTGGGTGTACTCCACTTCCTGACGGTTCGTATTCTTCGTCGAGAAATAATCGATGATGGAAATCGCAACCAGGATAATGAGCAGATAGAACCCTACATTGCGTAGAAACTTATTCAATCCCTTGTCCTCCTTTGTCTCAGAGCTTTTGCCCCAGGAGCAGATGGCCCTTATTCGTAGATTTCAGGCTTGAGCACACCGATGTACGGCAGATTGCGGTATTTCTCTGCATAATCGAGGCCATAGCCCACGAGGAATTCGTCCGGCACCGTGTAACCGCAGTAGTCAATGTTGACATCGACCGTGCGGCGCGACGGCTTGGAGAGAAGCGCACAAAGCTTGACACTTTTCGGTTTGCGCTCGCGGAAATATTTGAGCAGATAATTCATCGTCGTGCCCGAATCGATGATATCTTCGATGACAATCAGGTGTTTTCCTTCAATATCATAGTCAAGGTCCTTGAGAATCTTAACCGTACCGCTCGTCTCCGTGCCATTGCCATAGCTCGAAGCAATCATGAAATCAAAATTCACGGGCAGGTTGATGCTGCGCACGAGGTCCGTATAGAAGACGACAGCGCCCTTGAGGATGCCCACGCAGTAAATCGTCTCTTTTGCATCTTTATAGTCTTCCGTAATCTGCGCGCCGAGCTCAGCTACGCGTTTTTTGAGTTCCGCTTCCGAGAATACGACATTCTCGATGTCATCCTTCATCTCTCTGGTCATGTTGTTTCCTCTTTTCTTTGTATGTGGAAATATAGGATATTCTTTGTATCTTCAGTGACAGGGCACCGGCGGCTGCGCCTTTTTCCCACGAGCCAAAGGACTTCACTGCCATGCGCCAGCATGAGCAGGCTGTCCCTCTCCCCGCGCGGTACCTTGTCATCAATCAGGATTTGCTTTATTTTCTTATGTCCGGCTGGAAGTTCCATGAAATCTCCCGCACGTCGTGTGCGAAAGTACAAGGGACTGTTCCCGAAGCGGTCATAATCCAGATAATATTCGCTGGCCTTTGTCTTTGCCGGCCTCTGCTGCAGGATTTCCGCATGAATGACATACGGCCCCCACTCAGTACTGCCTGGGATACAGGCCTTGACTTCGCGGCTAGCGTCCATGACTCTGTCCACCTGCTCCTGTCCGCGTTTCTGCATGATGAGCATTCCATAGGTAAAGGAAGCCGTGATGCCCTGCGGGAGTTTCAGGCTTTTCCCCGTCTGCGGACCATTGGCAGCCATGAGGCGCAGCTTCTCGACGTGCGTGAAGCCAAGGTCATGGGGGCTACCTGCTGTCTCGCGGAACAGCCGGCGCAGGGCACGGCGCTGCAGGGCAGGATGCTGCCGGCAGAACGAAACGAGCCTGAGCCCGTTTTTCCCGTGCTGCTGCGCAAACATATACGGCCAAAGTGCTGCGAGCTGCTGCTCGAGACAGTCGCTGTCCACGCGTGCCAGCTCAGCGAGCTGGCAGAGTGAGCGCGAAATCTCGGGATTCTGCCGGCGAAGATACGGCAGAACCTCAAGCCGCAGCAGATTGCGCGTGCAGTCGGGGCTGTCATTCGTCGCATCGTGGCGCGGCTGCAGGCCCCTTGCCTGACAGTATACCTCAATCCTTTGCCGCGGGGCAAAGAGCAGCGGCCGGATATGACGGCCGCTGCGCGGCAGCATGGCCGTGAGTCCGTCAAGTCCCGTGCCGCGCAGGATGCGCATGAGCACGGTCTCAGCCTGGTCGTCGGCATGATGTGCCGTCGCCAACACATCGGCGCCAACGCGCTGAAGCGTCCGCCAGAGAAAATCATAGCGGAGCCCGCGCGCTGCAAGTTCCAGCGACTGCCCGCGTCTTGCGGCTTCTTCGGGCACCGAAGCCCGTCCGAGGAAACAGGGAATGCCCCTTTTCCTGCAAAAGTCAGCCACAAAAGACGCATCTTCTGCCGCGGCCGCACCGCGGATGCCATGGTCAAAATGTGCCACGGTCAAGACAAGCTGAAACTTTTGACGAAGCTCCATGAGGATATCGAGAAGGGCCAGCGAATCGGGCCCGCCCGAGCAGGCCACGAGCACGTGCATGCCCTTTTGCAGGAGTCCCTGCGTCTTGGCGTACTGCGCCGTATCTTCTATCAACCCCATGCACTCATCCCTCTTTACCTCTGCTCAGCTTCGCATAAAGTCATAAAGAACAAAAGCACCCTGTCGAAAGAGTGCTTGTATCATTCAGATGGTCAGTCCGAGCGGCGCGATCCGCGTCCTCCGCGTTTCGAGTCCGTCTTACGGCGCAGGTCCGTCAGCCGCTCATCACTGTCTTTGAGAAACTTCGAGAGCTTATCCTCAAACGACGCTGTGGAATTGTTATAGCGGCCGGAACGGCGGAAATCCCGGTGCCCGCGGCTCTGCCGCTGCGGACGGAAGGAAGAATTTCCTGCTGGAGCCTGAGCTTCCGGCTTTTTCTCCTGAAGCTGCTTGATGGAAAGGGCAATCTTGCCGCGATCATCGATGCTCAATACCTTAACTTTCACCTTGTCTTTTTCGGAGAGGAAATCGTGGACATCCTTGACATAGACATCCGCTACCTCAGAGATATGGATGAGACCGGTCTTGCCCTCCGGCAGTTCTACGAAAGCACCAAAATTCGTGATGCCTGTGACAACTCCCTCAACTACATTGCCAACTTCAATGGACAAATTAATTCTTCCTCCTTAAAACGTGATGGAAAATACACGCTTTATTATAACCTTGCGCGGCAAAGAGTGTCAAGGAAAGAACGTGATTTCACTCAGCGCGCCCCCACAGATTTTCCCGAGCTGTACGGCAGCTCCCCCTTGCGCGTCATGCCGAGTTCTTCGCGGGCAATCTTTTCGATATAATCAAGGCGGTTGAGGTCATCTTTTTCCTTGACGAGCTTCTCATGTTCCGCTTTGGCCGTGGCCAGACGCTCTTCGGCAGCAGCCTGGTCAACACTGACCTGGTTGAGATATACCTGCTGCTTGACGAGGATCACGGCAAAATAGCCGATGATAACGACCATCAGGATGGTAAACCAGTTGATGATGCCCCTGCTGTGCCTTCTCTTCACTTTCATGAAATCATCTCCCCTTCTTCCAGCAGTTTCCTAAGGTCTTCCGCGATTTCTGACGCAGCCAGCGGTTTCGCGCAGGTGCGCGCTGCTTTACTCATTTTCTGCAGGGCATCGCCGTGCAGCAGATTCTTGACCGCCCGCGCGAGGTCTTCACGCGGATGCAGCCAGACGGCGGCCCCATGGCGCGTCGCATAAATAGCATTTTCCGTCTCCGGCCCGGGTATCGGGTCGTGGAGCAGCATTGGCAGTCCCAAAACAAAAGCCTCGCTTATCGTCAAAGCTCCGGGCTTTGTAATCAGGAGGTCTGCCGCCCGCATGAGGAAATGCACCTGGTCGGTGTATCCCCAGACGAGTACCTGATGATGTGAGACGGCCCCCATTTCCTGCACACGCCCTTTGAGACGTTCATTGCGGCCGGCCACGACGAGGAGGGTCAGCCTTTTCTCGATGCGTTCGAGGTCCTTAAGATTCGCCTCGATACCGCCCAGGCCCAGGCCGCCGCCCATCAAGAGCACCGCGGGCTGCCCCTCAGGGATGGCCAGCGCACGGCGCACGCCCTGCTTATCCTGCATTTCCTGCAGCACACTGGCCACGGGGATGCCGGGCACCATGAGCGTATCGACCGCAAAACCATGGCCAATCATCCCCATGCGCATCTCCTCCGTCGCCATATAGTAGCGGTCTACCGCCGGATACAGCCAAATCTGGTGCAGGGAATAATCCGTCATGACTGCCGCAAGATGGTAGTTTTCCTTATGACGCCGCTTCAAAAGCGACGCCGCCCCCTCGGGAAACGGATGCGTGCAGAGCACAAGGTCCGGCTCGCAGCGGCGCACGAGTTTTTTCATGGCCGGCATCATAACATAGGCAAAGGCATTCTGTACGAGCGTGCCGCCTGATGAACCGCCAGATAATTTATAGAAAACATCGTAGAGATTCGGCACAAAGGCCAGCATGACAAGATAGAATTTCTTCATGAACCAGTGAATGCGTGAGATGCGCGAATCCATGAAGTCGACCGTCGTGATTTCGGCGTCCGGCAAAAGCCGGCGCAGCTCAATCTCGATGGCCTCCGCAGCCTTGATGTGCCCAGAGCCGATGGACGCGGTCAGGATAAGGATTTTCTTCATCAAGCCGTCAGCCCTCCATCCACGCCATAAACAGCGCCGGTCACGAAGGAAGCCCGCGCTGAGGCCAGAAAGACGATGAGCGAAGCCGCTTCATCCGGCGTGCCGATGCGTCCGAGCGGATACACCGAAGCCATCTCCCTGAGGCCTTCCTCACGCTTCCTGCCTTCGCCGAGCTGCTGTTCTGTCAGCGGCGTCAGGATATCGCCGGGAGCAATGGCATTGACGCGCACGCCAAGGGCCGCAGTCTCCAGGGCCAGCGCTCTCGTGAACAGCACGACCGCGCCCTTGCTCGCGCAGTAGGCTGCACAAAAATAATTGCCGTGCACGCCGGCGTCCGAAGCAACATTGATGACATTCCCCCGCGAGCGTTTGAGATGCGGCAAAGCCGCTTTTGTCAGATGGAATACCCCTTTGACATTGACCGCGAGGATATCGTCAAGTGTTTTTTCCTGCAGGTCTTCCAGTGCTCCCTCATGATATATCCCCGCTGAATTGACGAGCACGTCAAGCCTGCCAAAGCGCAGGGCGGTCTCCGCCACAGCCCGGCAGCAGTCCGCCTCGCTGCGCACGTCGCCCGCAAGGAAAAGAATCCGTTCCGGCTCTGCCGTCTGCTGCAGTTTTTTGACAGCCTCACGGCCGCGTGCTTCGGAACGTCCGAGCAGCACGACAGCAGCGCCCTCCTGCAAGAATTCTGCCGCTGCCTCAAGGCCGATGCCCGACGTACCGCCCGAGATCAGCACAACTTTTGATGCCAAACCGAGGTCCAAGCGTATCCCTCCAATACAACAAGAAGCCGGGCTCCCAAGGGAACCCAGCTCCTCATAAACAAGCCAGATTATGCGTTAACAGCATCTTTCAGGGCCTTGCCAGCCTTGAATACCGGATTCTTCGAAGCCGGAATCTGGATCGTCTCGCTCGTGCGCGGGTTGCGGCCCGTGCGAGCAGCACGTTCCTTGACTTCAAACGTACCGAAGCCAATCATCTGTACTTTATCGCCCTCAACCAGTGCCTGCTGAACGCTCTCGAAGAGTGCGTTTACAGCCTTCTCAGCATCTTTTTTCGTCAGACCTGCTTTTTCAGCAACGCTAGCTACCAATTCAGTTTTATTCACAATCGTAGCCTCCTTAAATAATTGTTTTGCTTATGTTGCAGGTATTCGCGGTGTATCGCGATTTTCCTGCCTGCTTATCAAAATTTAGCAGAAAACCCTTGAAAAATCAAGGGTTTTCGGAAAAATAACCGAAATGAACGCTGTTTTTCTCACTTAGCCGGCACAAAAAGACTCGTCAGATGGTCGACATCTTTCTGCCGGTCAAGCTCATAAAGCGGGATTTTGCGGATGGATTCATCGGGCAGGGCCAGATTGTGGATGTACGTGACTTCATACTCATCAGGATAAAGGTCCATGAGCATGAGCTTCGTGTCGGAAGCAATGATAGGGTCGTAGACCTGCGTGACAACCAGCGACTGCGCCGAACGTTCTTTGAGTGTCCCAACATCTTCCGCGTCGATAATGGTCAGGCCCTCAATGGGGTCGATGCCGAGGCGCGTATACATGACTTCGACAAAGCTCATGCCGGGCAGGATGTTGACTTCGACGAGGCTGTTTTCAGCAAGCTCGCGCAAAAGAACGACCGTGCGCTCTGCGACCAGGGGACTTCCCGGCACCGCGTAGACAAGGTTCCCCTCGCTCTCAGCCCTTTGGAGCAGGTCCTTGGCAATATGCGTGTAAAGGGTCTCAAAATCCGGCGCTTCTTCATAAAAACCATCGTACGTCGTGAATTTCAGCCCGCGCTTCTCGATTTCTGCCACGGTCGGATGAATCCGCGTGCGCAGCACAAGGTGTTCTGCCTGCTGCATGAGCTGCCAGCTCTCGAGAGTAATAAGTCCGAAGCGGCCTGGGCCAAGGCCGACAACGGTGATATTTGCTTTTTTCATAGGTTTTCCGTTTCCTTTATCATCATTTTCCAGTTTCATCATGCCTTCGCTTTTTTCAGTTTGTCGGCCTGCTCAGAGGCACGCGCTGTCAGGGCTTCCTCATCGCCGGCGGCCACCATGAGCACGCGCGTGACAAAATTCGTGATGTTCTTCTTATAGCGTTCACTCAGGACAAAGCGCAGGCCGTTCTTGTCGGGCAGGCTGCGCAGCCGTTTGCCGAACAGCTTGGAAAGAGCCAGCATGCCCTTGGCGGGCAGACGCTTTCCCGGCAGGAAGTAAATATCGAGGGCCATCGGCAGTTCCTTAACGGTGCGGATGCCGAGGTCACGCGCGTAATTCTTGATGCGCGCCACTTCGAGAAGGTGCATGACCGGCTCTGTCGGGTCGCCGAAGCGGTCGATGAGTTCATCAAGCAGAGCGCGGATTTCCTCGTTTCTGCGGATGGCCGCAATGCGCTGATAAATCTCAATCTTATGCATGGCATCGGCGATGAAGTCCCCATCGATATAAGCTTCCGTCTGCAGGTCGATGACCGGCTCCGGCGGGGCTTCCTCGACTTTTTTGCCATGCTGCAGGCGTTCGACGGCTTCCTCGAGGAGCTTGCAGTACATCTCGAAGCCGACGCTGGCAATATGGCCGTGCTGCTGGGCACCGAGCAGATTGCCGGCGCCGCGGATTTCAAGGTCGCGCATGGCAATCTTGAAGCCCGCGCCGAGTTCCGCAAATTCTTTCATGGCCTGCAGGCGTTTTTCCGCCGTCTCTGTCAGGATTTTATCGGCCTGATAGACAAAGTACGCAAAGGCCATATGATGGGAGCGGCCGACGCGTCCGCGCATCTGGTAGAGCTGCGACAGGCCGAAATGGTCGGCATTGTAAACGATAATGGTATTTGCGTTGGCAACATCGAGGCCGTTCTCGACAATGCTCGTTGCCAGGAGAATGTCGTAATCACCCTCGTAGAAATCCATCATGACATGCTCGAGCATCTCCTCCGGCATCTGGCCATGAGCCGTCTGGATGCGCGCGTCCGGCACGAGCGATGCGATATGGTCGCGCATGCGGTCAATCGTATCCACGCGGTTGTAGATGAAATAAATCTGGCCGCCGCGTT
This sequence comes from uncultured Selenomonas sp., assembly GCA_900552565.1. Lineage (GTDB taxonomy): Bacteria > Bacillota > Negativicutes > Selenomonadales > Selenomonadaceae > Mitsuokella. The sequence goes on from USAK01000043.1 coordinate 10,793, forward strand.
TCATCTCGCGCTTGATGGCATTGACGATAATTGCATCGTTGTTCTCCACGACGTACGTCTGTACCGGGAAACGCTCCGCCGGCGGCGTCTCGATGATGCTCATATCGCGCGCACCGACCAGCGACATGTGCAGCGTGCGCGGGATTGGCGTCGCCGAGAGCGTCAAAACGTCGATGCCAGCGGCCAGCTTGCGGATTTTTTCTTTCTGCTTGACACCGAAGCGCTGTTCTTCATCGACAATCAAGAGACCGAGGTCCTTCCACTGCACTTTTTTCTGGTTGAGGATGGCATGCGTGCCGATGAGGATGTCGACCTGGCCAAGGCGGACTTTCTCGAGCGTCTCCTTCTGCTGCTTCGCCGTGCGGAAACGGCAGATAACGTCGATGACCGGCGCAAAGCCCGTAAAGCGCGTCGTAAAGGTCTGATAATGCTGCTGGGCAAGGACCGTCGTCGGCACGAGCACGGCCACCTGCTTGCCGTCCATCGCCGCCTTGTAGGCCGCCCGAATGGCGACTTCCGTCTTGCCAAAGCCGACATCGCCGCAGAGCAGGCGGTCCATCGGCTTCTCTTTTTCCATGTCGGCCTTGATTTCGGCAATGGCCCGCAGCTGGTCTTCCGTCTCCTCGTAAGGAAAAGCGTCCTCGAACTCGCGCTGGCTGCTGTCATCCGGCGGAAAAGCATGGCCTTTGGCCTGCCGGCGCTTCGCGTAAATCTCAATGAGTTTCTGCGCGATGTCCTCGACGGATTTTTTCGCGCGGGCCTTGGCCTTGACCCATTCCGTGCCGCCCATGCGGTGCAGTCGCGGCACTTCGCCCTCGGAGCCGATGTACTTCTGCAGGAGTCCGACCTGGTCCGTCGGCACAAAGAGCTTATCGTCGCCGGCATACTGAATGTGCAGATAGTCCTTGTGGATCCCACCGACATCGAGCGTCTCAACGCCAAGGTATTTGCCGATACCGTGACTCTCATGAACGACGTAGTCGCCCGGCTTGATATCACGGAAATGCGAGATTTTCTCGCCGTAGTCGCTGTGATGACGGACGGCTGTACGGCGCTTATGACGGCCGAAGATATCCTTCTCTGTCACGACGACCAGGCGTGCCGACGCCATCTCAAAACCAGTGAGCAGTGCTCCCTGGCGAATGTTTATCGCATCATCGCGCAGGGGCTCTGTTTCTTTTTCAATGAGCGACGGGATGCGCCGATGAGCAAAGAATTCGCGCAGGCTGTTCGTCTTTTCTTTGTCACTAAGGAGCACGAGTACCTGCTGTTTCTGCGAGAGCCAGCGGTTGGCCTCGTTCTCCAGAAGGTCCATCTGGCCGCGGAACGGCGTCATCGTCGTCGCCGTCACGCCGATGTTCTCGCGCGGCTCAGCGCCCTGCACCTGCTGCAGCAGAAGTGCCAGATAGATGATGCGGTTGCCATGAGCGGCGTTCAGGAGCTCCTCCCAGCTAAAAATCTTATCCTTGATATCGGGATTTTCCTTCACCATCGTGCGGATATTGTCGCGGATGCGCGTGGGCTCGTCAAAGAGCACCGTGCTCCTGCCCTCAAGGTAGGAAAGAAAAAGCTCCGGTCTGCCGCTGCTGTCCGTCTGGGCCAGCGGCATGATGGTCGCCGCACTGATGTTTTTCGTAGAACGCTTTGTCTCGACATCGAATTCACGCAGAGAGTCGATTTCGTCATCAAAGTACTCGAGGCGCATCGGGGCAGCCGCGTTGATGGCAAAGATATCGACAATGCCGCCGCGCACGCTGAACTGACCGACGCGTTCAACTTCTTCCGTATTTTCGTAGCCGAGGTCGACAAGGCGGTGCAGCAGGTCTTCGCGCGGCAGCACATCGCCCATGCGCAGCGACAGCGATAAACGCGCAAATTCACTGCGGCTCATGCCCTTCTGCACGGCTGCCGCCGTCGTCGAGAGCACGATGACATGTTCCCCGCGCATGAGCCGGCCAAGCACCTCCATGCGCTTCGCCGCGCGTTCCTGACTTTTCGCTGCTGCCTTGACCTCAAATGTGTCGACCTCAGGAAGTTCCACCACAGGCACTTCCGGCAGCAGCAGGGAAAGGTCTTCCTTCCAATCTGAGAGTGTTTCCTGCGAGTGGCAGAGGATGGCCATCATCTGCGGCAGGGCCGCATAGCAGGCGGCCACGGCCGCGTGCTTCTGCGA
>USAK01000044.1 GCA_900552565.1 uncultured Selenomonas sp.
TTGGTTTAGCGACTTTATTATACATCGCAAAGGAGGCTATGCGATTTTATTATGCTTCAAAAGTTGTAAAGTGCTGTTCAGTCAAGAAAAAAATGGTAAATGAATCAAATTCGTATTGATTTGTTTAAACAGGCGTGGTATAAATAGAGTATAAACTTAATTGTTTAAACAGGGTCACATTCAGAGGAATATAGGGGACCAAGAGTACAGAAAAGATATTGCAGGTCGTCGGCAGGGAGGCAGTGTCATGAATTTCAAAGATAAAGTCGTTTATCAGATTTATCCAAAGTCGTTTCAGGATACGAACGGTGATGGCTGGGGGGATATTCCGGGCATTACACGCCGGCTCGATTACCTGGCAGAGCTCGGTGTGGATTATCTCTGGCTCACGCCGTTTTTTCCTTCGCCGCAGCGTGACAATGGCTATGATGTCGCCGACTACCGCGCGGTCGACCCGCGTTTTGGCACGATGGCAGACCTTGAGGCGCTGATTGCCGCTGCCGATAAGAAAAACATCGGCCTGATGTTTGATATGGTCTTTAACCATACATCGACGGAGCATGCCTGGTTCCAGAAGGCGCTGGCTGGTGACGAGAAGTACATGGCCTATTATATCTTTCGCGACGGCACGCCGGAGGTACCGCCGACGAACTGGCCGTCGAAATTCGGCGGCTCTGCCTGGGAGTATGTGCCAAAGCTCGGGAAATGGTATCTGCATCTCTTTGATGTCACGCAGGCTGACCTCAACTGGGAAAATCCTGAAGTGCGCGAAGAACTTAAAGATATCCTGCGTTTCTGGAAGGATAAGGGCATCAAGGGCTTCCGCTTTGATGTGGTCAATCTCATTTCCAAAGGAGAATACCGCGATGATACGGAAGGCGATGGCCGCCGCTTTTATACGGATGGGCCGCGCGTTCATGAATTTCTCAAGGAAATCGTGCATGACAGCGGCATTGACGGCATAATTACGGTCGGTGAAATGAGCTCGACGACCCTAGAAAACTGCATCCGCTATTCGAATCCAGCGGAGCATGAGCTCTCGATGACGTTCAGCTTCCATCATCTGAAAGTCGACTATAAGAATGGCGATAAATGGTCGCTGATGCCGGCTGACCTGCCTGCGCTCAAGGAGATTTTTGCCAAGTGGCAGGAGGGTATGGAGCAGGGCGGGGGCTGGAACGCCGTGTTCTGGTGCAACCACGACCAGCCGCGCATTGTCTCACGCCTTGGTGATACGGGAAAATACTGGCGTGAGTCGGCGAAGATGCTCGCGGCCGCGATTCATTTCATGTGCGGCACGCCGTATATCTATCAGGGTGAGGAAATCGGCATGACCAATGCGGATTTCACGGATATCAAGGAATACCGCGATGTCGAGAGCCTCAATTATCATGATATCCTCCGGAAGTCCGGCCTGACGGAACAGGAGACCATGGCCGTCATCGCGGCGCGTTCGCGCGACAACGGCCGCACGCCGATGCAGTGGGATTCCGGCCGTGAAGCAGGCTTCACGACGGGCACGCCGTGGCTGGACGTCAACAGGAATCACGCGCGCATCAATCTTGAGGCAGAGCGGCAGGACGAGGATTCGGTCCTTGCCTTCTATAAAGAGCTCATCGCACTGCGCAAAAAATACCGACTGATTGCCGAGGGCTCGATTCATTTTCTCAAACGCGAGAATGACGATGTACTCGCCTATGAACGTGAACTTGACAGCGAAAAGCTGCGTGTCTTCTGCAATTTCCGCGATAAACAAGTACGCCTCGAACAGCCGCTTACCGCATATCCGGCTGCAGGCTGGCAAAAACTTCTGGGCAATTACGAAGGCCTTGAAGATGAGCTTCGTCCCTACGAGACGGTCATCTTGAAAAAATAAATCGCGGCAATAAAAAAGTCAGCTTCACAATGGAGCTGACTTTTTTGTGATTCCTTCCTTAAAGAAGGTCTTCTCTTGTCCTGTGTTTTTCTGTTTGTCGCGGTACATATTGGCATCAGCCTCGTGGATGATGTCATCGATATCGCCGAACGGCGCCTGACGGATGACATAGCCAAGGGCAGCGCTGGCAGCATGGGCCTTGAGATGTTTCTCGATGCGCCGCAGCAGGTTGCCGGCCACATCATCTTTGTGCCAGTCATAAGAGCAGCGCAGATGGAAACCGTCTTCCTCTTCTTCCATCAGTATGATGCGTTCGGCGGCAAGTATCTGGCCAATCTTGGCGAGCATATGCGTAATGCCCTTATCTGGGTCTTCTTCGCGGATAGCAAGATTTATCGCGTCATTGATAGAGATATGCTGCAAGTCTGTTGGTTCCTCAGTATGAGACTCCTGCGTAAGCTGCTGGATATCTATGCCATCAGAGAAAATGTAGTCATGGCCGTTCCAGGAAATCAGTGAAGTCCAGTTCCCATAATCGGCGCTGGCAAGAATCATGCCGCGGTAATTGCTGCGTTCAATTCCGTAAAAATGCAGGAACGCAGGACTGGCGCCGAGAAAGCGCCCTTCCGTGTCTTTCCAGAACAGCTTACGGTGCAAGAAATGCATGAGCGAACGCCAGAGCTGGGCATCGCCTATGTTGCTGCCCTTGTCTTCTGTTGGACTTGTAAAGCCATAAGAAGCCATGACATTGCGCAGGAGATTTTCCTTGTTGGGCTGATTCTCAAACAGGAAATCGCGCAGGCAGAGGAGCAGATACGGATGATTCTTCTGCTGGAAAAAGACTACCTCAAAAGTTTTCCAGAGATAATTGCCATCGGCATGACGTACGCGGAAACGTCCGGAAATCGTGTCACGGCCCCAGTCTTTGGCATATTTCTTCAAGGCAGCTAGTGATGAATAGCCTTTGCCAAAATTGTCGAGAATGACCGGATGCCCCTGCGAACGGAACTGGCGGATGGCCTCGGCAATTATGCCTTCATCCTGTGCGAGAGCCGTTTCCGTGACTTCGATTTGGAAATAGGCATGCGGCAGATGGTATTTTTCCATCAAGAGGGCAAGTTCTTTGCAAGGGTCCATTAATTCGAAATCGCAGCGCGACAGGTTAAGAATGACTGGCGGTTGCAGAATCTCCTGCTGCAGATGATGGTATTGGTTAATGGCGGCCTGCTTCATAATGAAATGGTCGAGCAGATGAATCATGCGGCATTCTTCGAGCACCGGCACAAAGATGCGCGGCGAAATCTCGCCATGAATCGGATCATTCCAGCGGGCAAGCGCCTCTAGCGAACAAATTTTTCCTGTTAACGTACGAATAACGGGTTCATAGGTGATGGTGATGTGACCGTCACTCATTGAATGAGACAGATGTCCTTTATTTTTTATTTGTTATTGATTACAATAGAAACAAGAAGAAGCGATAGTCAGATAAGACGACAAGTAAAAAAGTCTGACGATTGCCAACAGAATGAAGAAATATCCGCTATCAGGTTTCATCGGGGATATCCCAGAGGAGGAAAATATATGAAGGCAGCAGAAATTCTTGCCCACGTAGACCACACGTTCCTGAAGCAGACCGCGACCTGGAACGACATCCAGCGCATCTGCGATGAGGCAGTAAAATACCATACGGCGACGGTCATGGTACCGTCTTCGTTTGTACCGCGCATCGTGGCAAAATACGGGAACAAGCTCAAGGTTGCCACGGTTGTCGGTTTTCCGAACGGCAACTGCAATACGGCTGCAAAAATCGCAGAGACGGCACAGGCTTTGGCCGACGGTGCTGAGGAAATCGATATGGTCATCAACATCGGTATGCTCAAGGCTGGCGAGACAAGTTATGTAACGGACGAAATCCGTGCCCTCAAGAAACTTTGCGGACAGCGCGTATTGAAAGTCATCGTTGAGACGTGCTTCCTGACGGAAGAAGAGATGATTGAGGCCTGCCGCTGCGTGACGGAAGGCGGTGCTGATTTCATCAAGACGTCGACGGGATTCGGCACGGCAGGAGCAAAGCTCTCGGATATCGAACTCTTTAAGAAGCACATTGGACCGCATGTGCAGATGAAGGCAGCGGGCGGCATCCATACGCGTGAAGAGATGGAGGCCTTCCTTGCTGCCGGCTGTACGCGCCTCGGTGCTAGTGCGGCTGTCAAAGTTCTTAAAGACGAACTTTGATTCTTAGGACGAAAAGTTTCCTTCTATAATATAAGAACAGAAAGGATGCATGAACATGAACGCTTTTAAACGCGCTTTTATCATTGTACTCGACAGCTACGGCATCGGTGCTGAGCCGGATGCCGCAGAATTTGGCGATGGCGACTGCAATACGCTGCGCTCCATCGTTGCTTCGAAAGAATACGATACCCCGAACATGAAGAAAATCGGTCTGTTCAATATCGACGGCGTCGGCTGCGGCACACCGGCAGCTGAACCCATCGGTGCTTTTGCCCGCCTGCGTGAGCTTTCGCGCGGCAAGGATACGACGACGGGCCATTGGGAAATCGCTGGCATCATCTCGGAGCGCCCGATGCCGACATATCCGAACGGCTTCCCGCCGGAAGTCATCGCTGAGCTCGAAAAAGCCTTTGGCCGCAAGATTCTCTGCAATAAGCCGTACTCGGGTACGCAGGTCATCCATGATTATGGCCGTGAACAGAAGGAGACGGGCGGACTCATCGTCTATACATCGGCCGACAGCGTCCTGCAGATTGCAGCGCACGAAGATGATGTGCCGGTAGAGCAGCTCTATGAGTACTGCCGCATGGCCCGCAAAATCATGCAGGGCGAGCACGGCGTCGGCCGCATCATCGCACGTCCTTACATTGGTGAATACCCGAATTACACGCGCACGCCGCGCCGTCATGACTTTTCACTTGACCCGACGGGCGACACGATGATGGATGCTCTTGCCCGCAAAGGACTGGCGACGATTGGCGTCGGCAAAATCTCGGACATCTTTGCCGGCCGCAGCATCAGCCGCACGCTCGGCATCAACAAGAACAATGAAGACGGCATGGAAAAGACGCTCAAGGTTATGGATGAGGATTTCACGGGCCTCTGCTTTGTCAACCTCGTTGATTTTGACATGGCTTACGGCCATCGCCGCGATATCGACGGCTATGCTAAGGCCGCGACCGTCTTTGACCGTCAGCTCGGCGAGTTCATGGCTAAGATGAAGGATGACGATATTCTCATGATTACGGCAGACCATGGCTGCGACCCGGGCGCACCGGGTACGGACCATACGCGCGAGTATGTGCCTCTGCTGATGTACGGCAAGCACGTCAAGGCCGGTCTGAACCTCGGCACGTATCCGACGTTTGCGATGATTGGCGCGACCATCTCGGATATTTTTAATGCGGACCTCAAGACAAAAGGCGAGAGTCTGCTGCCGCGAATCCTGAAATAAAGCGACTAAGATAGGACGAGGCTTCCCCTTTTTGGGGGAAGCGTCCTAAATATAACTGACAGAATAATGTGAATGAGGGGAATATTATTATGCGCATGTACGACCTGATTACAAAGAAAAAACATGGAGAAGTACTGACGGATGTTGAAATCGAATACATGATTAACGGCTATGTCAAGGGCGAGATTCCTGACTATCAGATGTCGGCAATGCTCATGGCCATCTGGTTCCAGGGCATGACGGACCATGAAATCACGGAACTCACGAAAGTCATGGCCAAGTCCGGTGACATGATTGACCTTTCGGCGATTGCCGGCAAGAAAGTCGACAAGCATTCAACGGGCGGTGTCGGCGATAAGACGACGCTCATCTGTGCGCCGATTGTCGCAGCCTGCGGCGGCAAAGTCGCGAAAATGAGCGGCCGCGGCCTCGGCCATACGGGCGGCACGGTCGATAAGCTCGAGTCGATTCCGGGCTATCAGACAGCTCTTTCGCGTGAGAAATTCTTCGATACCGTCAATAAATGCGGCGTCAGTGTCATCGGCCAGTCGGGCAACCTCGCGCCGGCAGATAAGAAGCTCTACGCGCTGCGCGATGTCACGGCAACGGTCGACAGCATTCCTCTGATTGCCTCGTCCATCATGAGCAAGAAGCTCGCGGCTGGCTCCGACTGCATTCTCTTAGATGTCAAGACGGGCAGCGGCGCCTTCATGAAGACGCTGGATGATTCCATCAAACTCGCCCAGACGATGGTCGCCATCGGTGAGCTCGCTGGCCGCCGCACGGTTGCCCTGATTACGGACATGGATACGCCGCTCGGCTATGGCATCGGCAACAGCATCGAGGTCATGGAGTCGATGGACGTGCTCAAGGGCCACGGTCCTGCTGACCTCACGGAAGTTTCGCTGCAGCTCGCGGCCAACATGCTTTACCTCGTCGGCAAGGGGACGCCTGCGGAATGCCGCGCGATGGCTGAAAAAGCCATCGCCGACGGCAGCGCGTTTGAGACGTTCTGCACAATGGTCCGCGCACAGGGCGGCGATGACAGCGTGCTGCGCGACTATTCGAAGTTCCGTCAGGCCCCGTACCGTGCGGAAATCAAGGCCGACCGCGATGGCTTCATCACGAAGATGAACGCGGAAGAAATCGGTGAAACGTCCGTCGTGCTCGGGGCTGGCCGCGAAACGAAGGAAAGCGCCATTGACTTTGCGGCAGGCCTCATCCTGCACAAGAAATACGGCGATGCCGTTAAGAAGGGCGACAGCCTTGTGACGCTCTATACGTCTAAGGAAAGTGCCCTTGCGGATGCGGAGAAGATGTACCGCGAAGCCATCGCCATCGGTGATACGCAGCCGCCGAAGGAACCGCTCGTTTACGCACGCGTGGAAAAAGACAAAGTAGAGAAATACTGATTTGGACATACCATGAGGTAGGGGAGGAAAAGAGCATGACGGACGAAGAACTCATCGCCGTGGCGAAAAAATACCGCGAGAATGCTTATGCACCATATTCGAAATTCAAAGTCGGCGCAGCCGTGCTGACGAAAGACGGAGAGGTCTTTGGTGGCTGCAATATCGAGAATGCCAGCTATCCCGTTACGAACTGCGCGGAGCGCACGGCCATCTTCAAGGCCGTGTCCGAAGGGCACCGCGACCTTGCTGCCATTGCCATCGTAGGGGATACCGAAGGTCCGTGCTCGCCCTGCGGCATGTGCCGTCAGGTCATCAGTGAATTCCGTATTGAAAGAATCATCATGGCCAATCTCAAAGGTGATTCTAAGGCAGTCTCGCTGGATGAAATTCTGCCTTTTGCCTTTACGGATAGTGACCTCTGATATATAATTTATAATTGAAAATATCGGTCATATGTCCTTTTCTGGCATATGTGTCTGATGTATCGCATTCCAAAAAGATAGGAGCAAATGTATGTATTTCGTCATCAACCTCATCGGCGTGCTGGTTTTCCTGGCCGTCGCCGTGCTCTTCTCCAAGAAGCGCAGGGATATTTTCTGGCGCGGCGTCGGTTCGCTGCTCGCGCTCAACGTATTTATCGCCTGGTTCCTGACGTCTTTCCCGATAGGGCGAGACATCGTTCAGGCAGCGGCCGCAGGCTTTACGTGGCTTGTCAGTGTCGCCTATGAAGGTATCGCCTTCGCCTTCCCTGACTGGGTCCATGTGCCGCAGATGAACTTCTTCACCTCGGCTCTGCTGCCAATCCTTCTCGTTGTGCCGCTTTTCGATATCCTGACGTATATCGGCCTGCTGCCGTTCATCATCAAATGGATTGGCAAGGCATTGGCCTTTATCACGCGCGAACCGAAATTTGAATCGTTCTTTGCGATTGAGATGATGTTCCTCGGCAATACGGAAGCTCTGGCTGTCTCGAAGCTACAGCTCACGCGCATGAAAGCCGACCGCTGCCTGACGCTCGCGATGATGTCCATGAGCTGTGTCACGGCTGCCCTGATTGGTGTTTATACGAAAATGATGCCGGCAGAGTTCATCCTGACGGCTGTGCCTTTGAACGTTGTCAATGCCCTGATTGTCACGAATATCCTGCATCCTGTAAAGATTACGGAAGAGGAAGACACCGTTGCCCGCGTCAATGACGGCGGCAGGGAGCGCGAGCCGTTCTTCTCGTTCCTCGGCAACTCCATCCTCGGTGCCGGCCGACTGGTCCTTATCATCTGCGCAAACGTCATTGCCTTTGTCGCACTCGCAAAGCTTATCGACATGCTGCTCATGCTGATTTATCCGGCCCTCACGCTCGAGAACATTCTCGGCTGCATCATGTTCCCGTTTGCCTGGCTCCTTGGTCTCGATGCTTCGGAAGCTTTCACGATGGCGCAGTACATGGGCACGAAGCTTGTCACGAACGAGTTTGTCGTCATGCTCAGCGTACAGGATATCCTCACGAACTACAGCCGTCATATGCAGGGCGTACTGACGGTCTTCATCACGTCGTTTGCGAACTTCTCGACGCTCGGCATGATTATCGGCTGCTTCAAGGGCATGGTGGATGACAACAAGAACGACCTGATTTCCCGCAACGTTGGTTACATGCTCCTTTCTGGTATTCTCGTTTCCCTGCTTTCCGCAGGTCTGGCTGGCTTGTTCATCTGGTAAGCTCACCTATCAATCTCCGCAGATTTTTTCTGCGGAGATTTTTTTATAAAAGTATAAAAAAGTTGTTGACAGATGCATTTGGGGATGGTAAGATATATATCGTTGCAGGCGGCAATCGCAGAGAGCCTCGGCAACACAACTGAATAGCTTCTTTGGTAGAGCATTGTGGAGAGTTGTCCGAGTGGTTGAAGGAGCACGCCTGGAAAGCGTGTATACGGGGAAACCTGTATCGAGAGTTCGAATCTCTCACTCTCCGCCATTTTTATATCCTTTTTCAGGTCGGGCCGCAGTGCCTTGGTCTTGCGCAATGGAATCTCGCGAACCACGTCAGGTCCGGAAGGAAGCAGCGTTAAGCGAACCATTTCATGTGCCGCAAGGGCGCCTGGGGACTGCGGTTCGACGTGGAAAAGGATGAAGGGCAGCCTTAAAGGGCTGCTTTTTTGCTATAGGAAGAAATATTTATTCATTAAGATAGAGGAGGAATCGTGCGATGGCGTATGTTGCGCTTTATCGGAAGTGGAGACCGCAGACCTTCAAGGACCTTGTCGGCCAGGAGCATATCAGCCGGACTCTTGCCAATGCTATCACGAGCGGGCGTATTGGCCATGCCTATCTTTTTGCCGGCCCGCGCGGTACAGGCAAGACGAGTACGGCTAAAATCCTCGCGAAAGCGCTGAACTGCGAGCATGGTCCGACACCGGAGCCCTGCGGGACGTGTGAACAGTGCCGAAAAATTACCGATGGCTCGTCGATGGACGTCTTTGAAATCGATGCGGCCTCAAACCGCGGCATCGATGAAATCCGTGACCTGCGTGAGACGGTTAAATTTGCGCCGGTCGATGGACGGTATAAAGTTTATATCATCGATGAAGTTCATATGCTGACGACGGAAGCCTTTAACGCGCTCTTAAAGACGTTGGAGGAGCCGCCGGCACATGTCGTTTTCATCCTGGCGACGACGGAAGCCCATAAAGTGCCCGCCACGATACAGTCGCGCTGTCAGCGCTATGATTTCAAGCGCATCACCGTGGCAGAAATCGAAGGACGCCTCCGCTATATCATCCATGAAATGCATATGGAAGCTGAGGATGAAGCTTTGGCGATGATTGCCACGCAGGCCGATGGCGGCATGCGCGATGCCCTCTCTATCCTTGACCAGTGCGCGGCTCTGGCCGAGGGGAAGATTACGGCAGAGCGTGTGCGGCAGATTCTCGGTTTGGTCGGTCACGACTGGATTTACAAGATGACCGAAGCCCTGGCAGGACATAAGGTACAGACGGTGCTGCAGACTCTCGCCGAACTTCTGCGCGACGGCAGGGATCTCAAACAGATTCTTGCGGAACTCTCGCTGCATCTGCGCAGCCTTATGATATTTCAGGCTGCGGGAACAGTGGAGACCATGGACCTCTATGCAGAATCGCAGGATATCCTGCAGAAGCAGAGCACGCTTTTTGCTCCCGAGGAACTGCCGCGTATGATTGGCCGCCTGCATGAGGCCATGACGGAGATGAAATGGTCGCCGCAGCCGCGCATTACCGTGGAAGTCGCCCTGATGGCCCTCTGCCGTCCGGATGCGGCGGCCAGTGAAAAAAATCAAGAAGAAGCGGCGCCGACCGTACCTGCTGCGCATAATCCCGCGGATGAAGCGCGCATTGCAAGGCTTGAAGCGGCCCTTGCCAAGCTGACAGCCGCTGTTTCGGCGGGAAAAGCCGTCCCGGCGGTACAGCCACCGGCCGCGGCCGCAGCAGAAATAAAACAACGGCCGTCAGCGGCGGGGAAAACGGCTGTACAGCCTGCGGAAGCTCCTGCGGCTATGCCGGCGGAGGCAGCGGCCGTCAATGCGGATGGACTCAATGTCTGGAAGAAGCTTTTCCAGGCCCTGCGGCAGGAACACAAGGCTCCCGTCATTGCCTGCCTGCAGAATGCGCAGTTTACCGGGATGTCAGAGCATCAATTCCATATGAGCATGCAGAGCGCGCTGATGGCTTCGCTGGTCATGCGCAATTACCGGAAAATCATCGAACGCATCCTGATGGAAATCACGGGCAGGGAACTGCGCCTGGTCTGTCAGGGCGAAGATGCCCCGATGAAAACGCCGCCGCGTCCGCGACGGCAGCCTGTGACACGGCCGGCAGCACCTGCGGCGAAGCCGGAAGCTGCGCCTGAAAAAGTCCTCGGTGAAGTCGCTCCTGAGGAACAGGCCCCGCTCAAGAAGGCTTTTGATGTGTTCGGCGGGGGTGTTGTCGGTATGGAGCCAGCGGCACCGGCAGGGAAAGCACCGGAAAAGAAAGAACGCCTGAAAAAAACGGCCTCAGCTGAAAAATCTGCGGCGGACAGTCATGATATTTACAGCGATGGCGGTATCCCGCTGCCCGAAGATGGGGATATCCCCCTGCCGACCGATGAAGATGCTCCCGCACCGGAAGAGCAGGTTCCTTTCGAACCTGTTGACGATGACCGCTGAATTTGGTAGTCTAAAGGAAGAGTAAAACGCAGTCTCTGCGGTTTGAAAGGAGAAATAAAATGTTTGGTGGAATGGGCAACATGGGCAATATGGCCGGCATGATGAAAAAAGTCCAGAAAATGCAGAACGAAATGAAGAAGATGCAGGACGAGCTCAAGCGCAAGACCGTGGAAGTCACGGCTGGCGGCGGCGCTGTAAAGATTGTCATGAACGGCGAGAAGCAGGTTCAGGCGCTGACGATTGATCCGGCAGCAGTGGACCCTGAGGATGTCGAGATGCTGCAGGATATCATCTCGGCTGCTTTTAATGAAGCGACGAAAAAAGTCGACGACATGATGGCCTCGGAGATGGGCAAGCTGACGAGCGGACTCGGTCTGCCGCCGGGACTCCTCTAAGATGCAGTATATTGCACCGTTAGCAAATCTGATTGAGCATTTTCGCGCACTGCCGGGCATTGGCCAAAAGACGGCAGTGCGTCTTGCTTATCATGTGCTCGATATGGATCCTGCGCAGGCACGGTCACTGGCCTCTGCGATTATCGATGCTAAGGAGAAAATCGGATTTTGCAATACCTGCTTCAATCTCAGTGACCAGAATCCCTGTGCCATCTGTGCCTCTGAAGAACGCGACCACTCTGTCATCTGTGTTGTAGAACAGCCGCAGGACGTTGCTGCCATGGAGCGCATGCGCGACTATCATGGCGTCTATCATGTGCTGCACGGTGCCTTGTCGCCGCTGGAGGGCATTGGTCCTGGCGATATCCGCATCAAAGAGCTTTTGGGACGACTGCAGGATGATACGGTCAAGGAAGTCATCATGGCAACCAATCCCAATGTCGAAGGTGAGGCCACGGCCATGTACATCGCCAAAATCCTCAAACCGCTTGGCGTCAAGGTTACACGCATTGCCCATGGCCTGCCTATCGGCGGTGACCTGGAATATGCGGATGAAGTAACACTCTCGAAAGCCATGGAGAATCGGAGGGAAATCTGATGTTTGAATACATAACAGCCTTTGCCATCGGTCTCGTCGTACTCTGCCTTGTGGGCAAAGTCGTCTCTTTGCCGCTGCATCTTGTCTGGAAACTCATCACGAACAGCATTGTCGGTGCCATCCTGCTCTGGTTTGTCAAACTCTTTGCTGTTAAAGTGCAGATTACGTTCCTGAGCGCTTTGGTGGCTGGTTTCTTTGGCGTGCCGGGGGTTATCGCTGTACTGCTCTATACGTACCTCTAAACTGTATTAGGGGTTCTGCGAAGGGAAACAACAGCTTTTTACTTTTTTTCAAAAAAGCTGTTGACAATTCCTTTTGTATACTGTATTATAGTACAAGTCGCTGAGAGATATGGCAGACACAAAACACCAAAGCCTTGAATGGCAGGGAATTGTGAAAGCCAAAGCT
>USAK01000045.1 GCA_900552565.1 uncultured Selenomonas sp.
AAGGCGATAAACAATAAAAAAACAAGTGGAAATAACCGTGCGACAGTGCATATTTCACGCGAGAATCTGAAGATATCCGGAGAAATAAGAAGAAAATCCTGAAAAATATATAAAATAATATATAAAAATCTATTGATTTATTTTATATCATCCGTTATAATAACATCTGTAAGCAAACAGAAAGAAGTCAGCCGTATAATTAAAGAATCTATGCTGGACTGACGAAAAGGGGAGATTCAGATGAAGAAACGTGGTGTACTGCATGCGGAGCTTTCGCGCTGCATTGCAGCACTCGGGCACAAGGACCTGTTCATGGTCGGCGATGCCGGCATGCCGATTCCGCCGGGAGTTGAGGTCATTGATTTAGCGGTGACGGCCGGTGTACCGTCCTTTACGAGTGTTCTTGATGCCGTGCTGTCGGAGGCGGAGGTCGAAGGCTGTTATCTGGCTGAGGAAATCCGCACGCACAACGAGGACCTGCATGCCTATCTGCGCGGCAGGCTCGAGGATATCCCGTTCGAGTACATGCCGCACGAAGAACTCAAAAAGTTCTCGGCCAAGGCCAAGTTCGCGATACGGACGGGCGAGTTCTCGCCGTATCCAAACGTGATCCTGCGTGCCGGCGTGGTGTTCTGAGGCACGGGTGAGAGTCTCAGCGTTGCGCGTTCCGCCTGCTTCGTTTAGAATGGTAAGGAGAAACAAGGAGGCTGGAACCGTGAAAATAAACATCAAGAAACTCAGTGAGCTGTCGGGCTTTTCGGCAGCGACCGTGTCCAATGCCTTGAACGGCAAGCGCGGTGTCAATCATGATACGGCGCAGCAGATTTTAGCACTCGCGCGCGAGTACGGCTATGTGGCGAGCAGCCGCATCCAGAGCATCCGCCTCGTGATGTACCGCAACAGCGGCGAGGTATGCTCGGACGCACCATTCTTTTCCACGCTCATCGAGAGCATCGAGAATGAGAGCCGCAAAAACGGCTATGAGACAAAGCTTGTCAACCTTTACCGTCAGGAGTCGGACTACGAGGAGCAGGTCGGGGACCTTTTGAGTGATACTTCGTCGGCCATGCTGCTCATCGGGACGGAGCTCAGCGAAGAAGATGCCAAGCCCTTCCTGCAGGCGCAGATGCCATTGGTGCTGCTCGACTGTGCCTTTGAGAATCTGCCGTTCCAATGTGTGCTGATGGAAAATGAAAATTCCGTCGCGGAGGCTGTGCGCGGTCTCATCGCCAAGGGGCACAGGGACATCGGCTATCTTCACGGCTCGGTGCGCACGCGCAATTTCACGTGCCGCGCCAATGGCTACCGCCGTGCCATGTTCGAGCACGGACTGCCCGTCAAAGACGAGTTCCAGTTCGAGATGCCCGTCTCGATTACGGGAGCCTATGAGGCGTTCGGCCGGCTGCTCGAGCAGGGCGCTGCGCTGCCGACGGCGTTTTTTGCCGACAACGACATGATTGCCCTCGGTGCGATGCAGGCCCTGCAGAAGTACAAATACCGCGTGCCTGAGGATGTGTCGATGATTGGTTTTGACGACATCGACTTCAGCGAGGTCTGCGCGCCGGGGCTCACGACGATTCACGTATATAAGAAAGAACTTGGGCAGACTGCCGTGCGCCGTCTTTTGGAACTCATCCGCGAGCCGGAACAGGCGAAGATGCGCATCCAGATTTACAACAAGCTGATTGAGCGCGGCAGCGTAGCAAAGCCCCGCGCCGAATGACAAGAATTCAGGGGAAACTATAGGAGGAAATCATGAAGATTGCAGTGATTGGTTCGACGATGATGGACATCGTCTCGTATATGGATCGTATGCCGGAGGGCGGCGAAACACGCCGCGTCGAGGGCTTTCATATCGCGAGCGGCGGCAAGGGGGCCAATCAGGCTATTGCCGCAGCCAAGCTCGGCGCCGATGTCGTGATGATGACATCGGTCGGCGATGACATGTTCGGCGAACAGTCGCGCAAGAATTTTCAGAACCATCATATTGATATGAGTCTTGTCAAGACGGCGAAAGATACGTCCAATGGTATTGCGACGATTGTCGTGGAACGCTCGGGGCAGAACCGCATCCTCATCAATCCGGGAGCCAATGAGAAACTGACGCCGGCCGATATCGAAAAAGCTGGGGCAGAGCTCGCCGCGTGCGGCCTTTTCGTCCTGCAGCTCGAAGTTCCTTTGGAGACGGTCTATGCGGCCATCCGCTTTGCGAAGAAGCACGGCATCAAGGTGCTGCTGAATCCGGCGCCGGCGAGCCGTGAGCTCTCGCTCGACATGGCCTGCCAGTGCGATTTCTTCGTGCCGAATGAGACGGAGCTGTCCATCCTCGTCAATAAGCCGGTGGACACGGTTGCACAGGTGCAGGAAGCAGCGAAGAGCCTCGTGGCACAGGGCCTGACGAACGTCATCGTCACGATGGGCAGCCGCGGTTCGCTGCTCGTCACGGCAGAAGAAACGCAGCTCGTGCCGTCGCTCAAAGTCGATGCCGTCGACAGCACGGGTGCCGGCGATGCGTTTATCGGCTGCTTTGTCGATACGTATGCGCGCACACAGGATGTACTCGGCTCGATGCAGCGTGCTTCCCAGTACGCCGCCCTGAGTGTCACGCGCAAAGGCACGCAGAATTCTTATGCCGACGCGCGGGAATTTGCCGCTTTTCTCGATGCCTGAGCCCTTGGGCTGCAGCTCGTTTTGCCACACAAATAATTCAGGAGGATTCACCCGATGGAAAAACAAGACATCATTCAGTATGACAATGGCTATATCAGCAAGACCCCGATTTTCCAGTTTATCCTGCTCTCGTGCCTGTTTCCGCTCTGGGCGGCGGCCGCAAGCCTCAACGATGTCCTCATCACGCAGTTCAAGAGCGTGTTTGCCCTGAGCGACTTCGCTTCGGCGCTCGTGCAGAGTGCCTTCTACAGTGGCTATTTTCTCATCTCAATCCCTGCGTCCATCGTCATCCGCAAGACGACGTACAAGACGGCCATTCTCACGGGCCTCGGCTTTTACATTGCCGGCTGCTGCCTGTTCTTCCCCGCTTCGCACATGGCGACGTACACGATGTTCCTCGTGGCGATTTTCGCCATCGCCATTGGCCTTGGCTTCCTCGAGACGTCGGCCAACACGTACAGCACAATGCTCGGACCGGAAAAACACGCGACACTGCGCCTGAACATCAGCCAGACGTTCCAGCCAATCGGCGCCATCAGCGGCATCCTGCTCGGCAAATACCTGATTTTCCAGGAAGGCGACAGCATGATGAATCAGCTCGCCACGATGGATGCCGTGCAGGCCGCAGCGTTCAAGATGGAAATGCTGCAGCACACGCTTGAGCCGTACCACGTCATGATTTACATCCTCTTGGCCGTCTTTGCCCTGTTTGCCGTCACGAAGTTCCCGAAATGCAAGGTAAAATCCGCGGCGGAAAAAGTGCCGGGCATTGGCGAGACGCTTGCGTACCTCGCCAAGAACAAACGCTTCAAGAAAGGCATCGTCGCTCAGTTCCTCTATGTCGGCATGCAGGTAGCCGTCTGGTCGTTCACGATTCGCCTGGCCCTGCATCTCAACCCGAGCTTCAATGAACGCATGGCCGCGAACTTCATGGTGTACAGCTTCATCTGCTTCTTCGTCGGCAAATTCATCGCCAACTTCCTCATGACGAAATTCTCGGCCAATAAAGTTCTCGTAGCGTATTCGGTCATCGGCTGCCTCGTCCTTCTCTATACGTCGTTCGTTCCTGATATGACGGCCCTCTGGGCAGCGGTATCCGTCAGCCTGCTCTTCGGACCGTGCTGGGCGACGATTTATGCCAAAACGCTTGAAGCCGTCGAGAAGAAGTACACGGAGACGGCCGGCGCCATCGTCGTCATGTCGATTGTCGGCGGTGCGTTCGTGCCAGCCATTCAGGGCTTTGTCTCGGATGTCACGGGCTCGATGCAGTTCTCCTTTATCGTCAATCTGTTCTGCTTCTTTGCCATCGGCCTTTACTTCCGCGGTGAAGCCAAGCTTGAGGCAGCAGCTGAAAAACAGAATCATGTAGAAGCAGTCGAATCGGAAGCTTGAACGGCTTGAGATGGTCTGTTCTCTTATTGCAAAGACCAGCCTTGTGCTGGTCTTTGTGTTATAATTGTATTATTATAATTGTATTATATAGTAAGAAACTGCAGGGAAAGGAAGAAAGACTATGCGCATTGTCATTGCCATGGATTCGTTCAAAGGTTCGATTTCTTCGATTGAGGCAGGAAATGTCCTGAAAAAAGCCATTTTGGACCGGTATCCTGATGATATCGTCCGCGTTTTTCCGCTGGCCGATGGCGGTGAGGGGACGGTTGACGCACTGGCGCAGGGGCTGCATGGCAGCATCGTGCCCGTCGTGGTCACGGGGCCTTTGGGCACGCCGGTAAAGAGCCGCTTTGGCTATCTGCCGCAGACAAAGACAGCGGTCATTGAGATGGCCGATGCCTCGGGGCTGCCGCTCGTGCCGCGCGAACGCCGCAATCCGCTGCGGACGACGACATATGGGCTCGGCGAGCTCATCCGTGCGGCTCTCGACAGGGGCTGCCGTCATTTCATCATGGGGCTCGGCGGCAGTGCGACGAACGACTGCGGTCTCGGCATGCTGACGGCGCTGGGCTTCCGCTTTTTGACGGAACGCGGCGAGGAAGCGGGCATCATGGGCGGCGACCTCGCTTCTGTCGCCAGCATCGATGTGTCGGGGGCGGATGCGCGGCTTCGGGAATGCCATTTCGATATTGCCTGCGATGTGCGCAATCCTCTCGTCGGGCCGCAGGGCTGTTCGGCCGTCTTTGGCCCGCAGAAAGGCGCGACGCCCGTCATCGTCAAGCGCATGGATAAAGATATTGACCGCTTTGCGAAGCTCGCTGAGGAAATCATGGGCAGAGAGGGCCGCACAATGCCGGGCGCCGGCGCGGCAGGCGGCCTCGGCTTTGCCTTCCATGTATTTTTAGGGGGCGTACTCACGCCGGGCAGCAGTCTCATCCTTGAGGCCATCGGCATCAAGGACGCCCTGAAAGTCGCGAATGTACTCATCACGGGCGAGGGCCGCATGGACGCGCAGTCGGCCATGGGCAAGGCTCCGGTCGCCGTGGCCCAGCTGGCCAAGAGCCTGCAGAAGGACTGCCTGACGATTGCCCTCTGCGGTGCTGCGGCACGCGATGCGGAAGATGTCAATCAGCATGGCATCGATGCGTATTTCCCCATCCTGCACGCGCCGATGCCGGTCGAAGAGGCCATGGAACGCGCCGTGACGGAAATAAATCTGCGCCAGACGGCCCAGCAGATTTTTGCGCTGCTGCACCGCGCGTTTGACGAATAAGCCGCAACGTCAAAAAAGGTCTTTGCACCTTGGGCAGGAAAAGACTATACTAGGAAACGTAGTTATTCTTATGAGGTGATTGTATGGCCAATGTCAAGACCTATAAAATGGAGCCCGAGACCAGTGAAAAGCTCCAGAAAATCTGTGAGGAACTCCATCTGACGTGGGACGGGACGTTCCAGACGCTCGCAAATCTCTACGCTCAGCAGAAAGCCGTCGGGAAGCTGCCGGAGCGCGGCATGGAAGTCAAGGAATTCCAGAGCCTGTTAAACCGCGTTTCCGAGGCGTTCACGTATGCGCTGACGGTCAACGCCGACGCCGAGGACCGCATTCGTCAGGAATTTGCACAGAAATTTTCCGCGCAGCAGCAGGAGCTGCAGGAGACGAAGGCACAGGCAGAAGAAGAACTGAAAGCACGCAAGGCCGCCGAACTGCAGACGCGCGAGGCCAAGGGGCAGGCGGATTCCTACCGTCAGCAGCTTGAAAAAGTCACGCGCGACCTCGACCACGTGCAGGAAAATGCGCGTCTCGCGGCCAAATCGCAGGCTGAGGCCCTTGCGGACAAGGAGCGCCTCAATCATCTGCAGGCCCAGCAGCTCAGCACCTTGACGGCAGAAAAAGAAAAATGGCAGGCCACCGCGCAGAAGACGGCAGAGCTTGAACAGCAGGGGGATGAACTGCGCCGTGAACTCGAAGCCGCCCGGCAGGCCGTGAAGCTGGCACGCGCGGAAAACGAGAAGCTGCAGTCGGCCCTGCACGAAAAAGAGCAGGTGCTCAAGGCCCGCACGGAGGCCCTTGAAGAGCAGTATCAGCATGAAAAGCGCATGCTCATGGCCAAGGCCGAGAACGAACGCCAGTCGGCCGTGCTGCAGGTCAAGTCGGAATACGCCGCCCGCCTCGAATCCCTGCAGGAAAAATACATGGCCCAGCTCGAAAAGTCGTATGCCCATGCCGCAGGAAAGCAGGACAGCAAAATGCAGACTGAGAAAAAAGCACAGGCGGCACAGGGACAGGAGGCGGAAAAGACCAATGAATAAGCTCAGGGAACGCCTCGGCTTCTTCGGGGGCATCATCTTATTGGGCGCGGCTGTCTTCCTGACCGGCTGCGGCACGGTGCCGAAAGATGCAGACAGCTCTTCATCCTCCACGCAGGCAGCGGAAGAGACGCAGACAAGTCCCGACTATGTGCTCGCGGCCGATGACTTTGCCAATCTGCAGCTTGACGACCCCACGAAGCCGGTCTATGACAAGTACACCCTGTCCGACCGCCGCGCCAAGGGCCTGACGACCGCGCTGCCGGACCTGACTCCTTATAAGGAAGGAAAAGTCGTCTATCTGACGTTTGACGACGGCCCCGACGACAAGAACACGCCGGCCATCCTTGATATATTGAAGGAAAACGACGTCAAGGCGACCTTCTACGTGACAGGCGCGCATGCGGAGCTTCATCCGGAGGTACTGCAGCGCATCTATAAGGAAGGCAATGCCATCGGCAATCACAGCTACGACCACGATTACAAGAAACTCTACGTTTCGCCGCAGACGTTCCTCGCCGAGATGGAGCGCACGGATGAAATCATCCATGGCATCATCGGTGTGCGTCCGCTGATTCTGCGCGCTCCGGGCGGCGTCATCGGCCATTTCACGAAGGCCTACGGTCCGGCCCTCAAGGAGAACGGCTATGTCGAGCACGACTGGAATGTCAGCTCGGCCGATGCCGCGCCGAATCATCCGGTTGCACAGGACTTCATCGACAACATCGACAGCCAGACGGACCAGCCCGTCGCCGCGCACAGCGCAATCATCCTCATGCATTGTTCCGAAGGCCATGAGGAGACGGTCAAGGCCCTGCCGAAAATCATCGAGATTCTCAAGGCCAAGGGCTATACGTTTGGCGTCATCACGCCGATGACACCGCAGCCGTGGTAATATATGGCAATTGTTTGAACTAAACATATAAATGGCAGCGCCCAGGAAGGAATGATGCTGCCATTTGTCGTATCATTACATAAAACATTTTGCAATAATTTTAAGCTTTTCAGCCGTGCCGTTTTGTATAGAGGGATGTTCGAGGAAAAAATTGGGGGGGTGGCATGGAAAATCATTCTTATTTCCATGAGGATATATCGTTCTCCTGCGAGGCTGTGCCGGGGGCTGTCTGCCTGCTGCGCGCCGATGCATCGGAGAAAATCGTCGAGTTCAATAAGGAGCTGCTAAATCTCTATCAGTGCGGCAGCCGTGAGGAATTTCTGCAGTTCACGCACGGGACGTTCCGCGGCATGGTGCTCGCGTCTGCCTATTGTCCATTGACTGCTATGGATACTCTTTGGGAGAAACGGGAGGAAGAGGGGCCTCTCTATCTCGATTTTGATATCCGCACGAAGCAGGGCTATCTGCGCCATATTGATGCCTATCTGTGCCGTTTGGAGCGGCGGGGACAGGCGTACTGGTCCATGTATCATCGTGCGCATGGCCAAGAAACTCGGCATCCATACGCTGGCCGAGGGTGTGGAGACGTCGGCGCAGGTCCGGTTTCTGCGCTCCATCGGCTGCGAGAAGATTCAGGGTATTATTACGGAAGGCTCATGCCGTACTTGCCAAGATGACGCAGCTCATGCTCTTCTATAAGGATAAGGAGCGCCGCTTCGTCTGGATGAACAAGGCTTTTCTTGATTTTTGCGGTTATGAAACGCTGGCAAGCATTCTCGGCAGGACGGATGAAGAGCTCGCGCTGCATATCAATGAACGCACCTTCCGCGAAGTGGAAGAAAAAATCTTGACGACGGGCAGACCAGTGCATCGCTATCTCGGTGAAGCATTTACCCTGGGAAAGTCTGCACTTGTTTATTCGACGAAAATACCGTTCTATCGCCATGGAAAAATTGAGGGGCTCATCGGGCTGGTGTGGGAATTTGAGAAGAGTCAGCTCAATTGCCGCGGCATGCTTATCAGCGGCATGGAATTCATGGATAACTATCTGCGCAGCGGCAAGGATTTTATCGCCGTGTACTTCTGCGTGCCGGCGTTCGCGGAAATCGTGCAGAAATACGGGGAAAAGCGCGGCTGCATCTCCTGCAGCGCGTGGCCCGCGAGCTCATGCGTGGCCACAGGCTCGGCAGATCCATCTACATTGGCGACCGCATCTGCATTTTTGAGCTCGATGAAGGCAGCCGGTCGGTGAGCAATACATACGAATGGTGCAAAAACGGTATCGAACCGATGCGGGAAAAGATGCAGCATCTGCCCGTCAATCCCTACTATATCTACCGGAACTTCCACAAAAACCATATCCTCATGATTCCGGACTACGAGAAGTATCTGCGGGAGCATCCGGGGACGGAACAGTATCTGCCCAATATCCACCGCTTTGTGGCGGTGCCGCTGAAGATATCTGACCATATTATCGGTCATCTGCAGATTGTCAACCCGCAGCCGTCGCTGTTCCAGTCGACGAACTTCCTCATGATTGTCGAAAATATGGACGAGGGCGGAAAGAAGGCACTTATGGAGAATCTGCGTGCAGTCTTCCGCAAGACAATCTGACGGGCCTGCTCAACCGCCATGGCCTCGAACAGGCCGCAAAGGACCTGCTGACCCGCGAGGACCCGCACTACGTCGTGTTTGTCCAGCTCGATATCGATGATTTCAAGTACATCAACGACCTTTTTAGCCATCAGATTGGCGATGAGGCCCTGCGTCATCTGTCTACCCTCATGTGCGTGTTCTTTCCGCACACGGCTATTCTCGGCCGCAGCGGCGGCGATGAATTCATCATCGTGCTGCACGGGGATGAACTGAGCAGGCTCGAGCGTATGGTCAAAGACTTTTCCTCGCTGCGCAAGGAGTTTTACTATGGTCAGCAGGTTTATCACTATACCATCTCGATGGGCTATGCGGCCATGATGCCGGGGATGACGAAGGCTTCTGACGGCAAAGACATTCCTTCAGTCCTGCACGCGGCCGATGTCGCGCTCTACAACGTCAAGATGCTCGGCAAGAACGGCTGCTGCCGCTATGAAAAGGGTATGGCCGAGATGAAGAAGGTACAATTGGGCTTTTCCCTGTGCGATGTCGCCATCCATCTGCCCGCAGCCATCCTCATCTACGAGGCGGAGTCCGAGAAAATCCTGTTTGCCAACAGCGAGCTCATTTCGATGTTCGGCTGTGAGGACCTTGAGGATTTCCTGCGGTATACGAATCAAAATTTCCGCGGCGTCGTCCATCCAGACGATTATGAGAAGGCTGAGGAGAGCATCTGGCGCCAGATTTTCATGAACCGTCTCAAGGGCTGTGCCGATGATGCCGTCAATTACCTCATCATCACGAAGCAGGGCAAAATCGTCTGGGTCATTGACCGCGGCCGCTTGGTCAACAGTGCATATTATGGTAAAATATTCTATGTCGTCCTCATCACGGATGATGAGATGAACGAAGAAAAATGACCTGCGAAGTGCGGGAAGCACGGAAAGTAGAAAGGAAGCCAGCCATTCATGTCCATAGAAAAAGTCAGAGCTTATCTTAAGAACCTCGGTGCGGAAGACCGCATCATCATCTTCGACGCGTCGACAGCGACGGTCGCACTGGCTGCGGCGGCCTTAGGCTGCGAGGAAGCGCATATCGCCAAGACGATGTCGTTTCTCGTCGCCGGCAGCCCCGTGCTCGTCGTGCTTGCCGGCGATGTACGCGTTGACAACCACAAATTCAAGCAGGCCTTCCATAAGAAAGGGCGCATGATTCCGTTTGCCGAGGTGGAAGGCTATATCGGCCATGCCCCGGGCGGCGTCTGCCCATTTGCCATCCAAGAGGGCGTGCCCGTCTACCTCGATATTTCCCTCAAGCGCTTTGCCACGGTCTATCCGGCAGCCGGCGACGACCACAGCGCCGTGCGCGTGACGCCGGACGAACTTTTTTCTTTGGCAAAAGCCGCCGGCTGGGTTGATGTGGCCAAGTATTCGTGATATAATAACGGCAAAGAAAGAGAAAGACACGCAACGATGCGGGAAGCGCACGCTGCGTGTCTTTTTTTATTTTGCGATTCCCGATTTTTGTTGTGAGAGGAGCATGCCTTATGCGAAGTTTTCCTTTATTTTCCGAACTTGAAGCCAAACGTGATGCCATCAATGCGAAATTCCACCGCGAGACGGAACCGCAGCTCATCTCGCGCTTCAAGGAATTCGGCTTTGTGCCGCGCGATGGTGAAGATGACCATTACCTCTGCCTCAAGGAGAAGAGCACGGGCAATCTCTACCTGCTGACGTGCAGTGCCTATGCGATTACCGTCATGTTCGAGCATATCAAGACGGGCGAGGGCATCAAGATTTGCGAAATCAGCAACTTTGCGCTGAGTGCCCATACCATCATGAACATCGTCATCGCCTCGATTGACAGCTGGCTGCAGTACGGCGTCATTTACGACTACCGCACGGCACAGCATTTCACGGAGGGCAACGAAACAGCGGCCGCTGCCAAATAAACATACTTGGCGTATGCGAAAAAAGCGGGCGCAGTAAGACGCAGGAAATCGTGAGAAAAGCTGCAAAAAATGATATAATGATTTTTAGAGTCGATTTAGTGCAGGTAGCACTGAATAGCATCTCGCAGTAATGAAAAAAGAAAATGGAAAGAGGAATGCTTCGATGAATTCGATGAAGAAAATCATGTCGGCCAGTCTCATGGTTCTCGCGCTCTGCTTGCTCGTGCTCGGCTGCGGCCAGGCCAAGCTCACCACGCAGGAAGTCAAGGGCGGCGCGACGACGCTGCAGATAGACCTGCCGTTCACGCTTGAGCAGCAGGCCAAGGAAGCCGCGGCGCAGAACAACAAATACGTCACGAAAATCACGGACAACCGCATCACGCAGGCCAAGGGCATGGACTTCCATCTGACCCAGTTCACGACATACGTCATGAATCAGGAGGCGATGAAAGCCGACAATAAGGGCGAAGACAGTCAGAAAAAATTCGAGCAGAAAGCCCTCGACGGCTATCTGACGGCTTTTGAGAAGAATGCCAATGCGACTGAGAAGACGCGCGATGCCAAGAACATCACGATTTCCGGCAAAGACGCGACCGTGACGACCGTCCAGTGCAAGATGAAGGGCGAGGATGAGACGCTCAAAGTCGTCTTCTTGCCGCTTCCCGAGGAATACTGGTTCATCGCCTTTGCTTATCCGAAAGAGCATGAAGACGACCAGGGCAAGCTCGCCGACAAAATCATCGCGAGCATCCAGCTCAAAGAGTAAAAAAGTCATTTTTACCAGAATAATTTCAGATAACTTAAGAATCTTTTCAGATTATCCTGCTACACTAAGGGTGTCGATGGGAAAGCCGATATCCCCAAAGGGCACCCACGACAAAGTGAAGTGAATCCCACTTCCTCCATTTCTCTCTAAGGATAAATGATTCTTTCCCAAGGAAACGGACAGCTGCTAATCCCACAGCTGTCCGTTTTCGTTTATGCCATTAGGGCGGGAGAGAAAAGATTTTCATGTTTTTTTATAAAACCTGTTGACAAACCATCGGGAAGCGTGTAATATAATACAAGTCGCCGCGAGAGACACGGATGCGACAGATGAGCGAAGCCTTGAATGGCAAGCATCTGAAAGCAAATGGTTTCGAGTTCAGATAAAAAAGAAATTTTAAAAATCTCTTGACAAACTGAACAGGCTGCGATAAAATAATAGATGTCTTAAGGAACGAAGCACGAAAGCTTCGGATGAGACAAAAGTTGTTCTTTGAAAACTAAACAATGCAACATGAATCATTTGTGATTCAAGCC
>USAK01000046.1 GCA_900552565.1 uncultured Selenomonas sp.
CCCGCCTCTATAGGCGGGGGTACGTTCACAAGAAAGGAAGGCAATATATGGACGAAGCAACCAAACGAAAGACATATTTCCTGCTCGCGGCAACCACGATTATTTGGGGCATTCAGCCGCTCTGCATCAAGTGGCTTGTGGCCGTCTGGACGCCGGTGACCATCACGGCCATGCGGTATTATTTCATCGGTACAACGCTTTTGGCGCTTTCCGTCTATCGCGGGGAGAAGTTGCTGCCGCCGCGCGACTGCCTTCTGGGGCTTATCCTCATGGGCGCGACGGGCATTGGCCTCAACAATGTCATGCAGTTTACGGGCCTTGGCATCTCGACGGTTACAAACTGTACCCTGATTGCTGCGGCCAGTCCGGCCATCACGGCCTTTCTTGCGGCGATTTTCGTGCGCGAGCGTTTGAGCCTTTTGGCCTGGGGCGGCATCGTGCTGTCGTTCGCGGGTGCCCTGATTGTCATCAGCCATGGTTCGCTTGAAGTCATGCGCACCTTATCTTTCAATGAAGGCGATATCCTTTTCCTGCTCGCGCAGGTCGCCTGGACAACGTATTCGCTCATCGCTCTCAAAATCATGCGGCGTATGTCGGCCCTGCAGACAACGGGCTGGGCCGGCATCTTCGGCGCCTTTATTGTGACGGGCTACGGCCTTATCACGGGCCAGTTTGCGCCGGTCATGCTCGATGCTTCGCTCTGGGCTTCGTTTTTCTACACGGTCATCTTTGGCGGCATCATGGCTATGCTGTTCTGGAACATCGGCGTGCATAATGCCGGTGCCAGCGTGACGTCGATTTTCCAGAACATCACACCGGTCGTCGGCATGATCGGCGGCGTGCTGTGCTTCGGTGAAGTCATCGGCTTCAAGGAAATCGCCGGTGCAGCTGCCATTTTTGCCGGCGTTTACCTGACGACACACGGCGGACTGAAATGAGTACATTGTGTCATTGACAAAAACATAGCCAGGAAACGTTTACTAGAAAAGGCGGGATATATACGATATTTACCCGTCTTTTTTATTGTTCAGAGGGTAAAAAACAATATTTTATAGCAAGATAATTCTTCATTCAGAAGATACCCTCAATAAAGCCTTGAAAATACTAAGGAATCGAGCAAAAGAAAATCATAACTTACTCACGAAAGACAAAAAAGTATAGGCAAAATAGTGAGAAAACTATTAAAATATTATATAGACAGAGATGAAGAGAGACTTCATCCACAAGAATTATTTGATTCCATTATCATTATTGGGAGGGGTTTTCAATGAGTAATCCAGGAGCAGCTCCGGCTGAATCCGGCGCGCATCTCTCTTGGCTGACGCGAATCGCGTATGGCCTCGGTGATACCGCACAGAACGTCGTTTGGGGTGCAATGGGCATCCTGACCTTCTTCTACACTGACTACGCTGGCATTGACCCAGCTATGGTTGGTCTGGTCATGTTGATTTCCCGTTGCTTCGATGGCTTCTCTGATGTCATCATGGGCTTCATCGTTGAGCGCACGAATTCCAAGTGGGGCAAATCAAGACCGTGGATCCTCTGGATGAGCGTGCCGTTCGCTATTTCTATCGTCCTCATTTATACAGTACCACATGGTTCGTCAGCCATGCAGTTTGCATATCTGTTCGTAACTTACAACCTCTGCACGACGGTTTGCTACACGGCACTGAACCTGCCGTACGGCTCGCTGTCCGCTATGATGACGCGTTCTTCGAAAGAACGTGACATGCTTTCCATCACGCGTATGTGCCTGTCCCCCTGGGGCCGTATCCTTTCCGTTTCGGCTACGCTGCCGCTCGTTAAGATGTTCGGCGACAACCAGATGGCATGGGTCGAGGTCATGAGCGTATGGGCTGTGGTAGCACTCTTCCTGCTCCTGTTCTGCTTCTCGAAATGTAAAGAAACAGTTGTCATTGAAGCACGTGAGAAAGTTGCGAAAGTACCTGTCGGCAAAGCTCTCAAATGCCTCGCCGTCAACAAATACTTCTGGGCTGGCATGATCATCTGGATGATGCAGAACGTCATCTTCACGATTACCGGTACCATCCTGCCGTATTACTGCAAATACATCTTCATGAACGATTCGCTTTACAGCGGACTGTATCTCCTTGAAACACTTGTTACGATTTTCGTCATGGCTGTCTTCAGCCCGAGACTCCTCAAGCGCTTTGGCAAACGCAACATGAGTCTTGCCGGCGTCATCGTCTGCTTTGTCGGTCATGCAATCTTCCTTCTGAATCCGATGGACTTCAACTGGGTTGTCTTCAGCTGCGTTATCCGTGGCATCGGCTTTGCTCCTGTCCAGTCCGTTATCTTCGGTTTCCTCGGCGATGCTGTTGAGTATGGCCAGTGGAAGACGCATATCCGTCAGGAAGGCCTGATCTTCTCCGGCGGCTCCGTTGGTACGAAAGTTGGCTCCGGCCTTACGAGTGCAGCTCTTACGGGTCTGCTCTCCTATGTCGGCTACGTCGCTACTTCCTCGGGTGCTGTTGCTCAGTCTCAGGACGTTATCAACATGATTGTTTCGATCTATGAATGGGGCCCGATATTCGTCTGGGCTGTCCTGATCCTCGTCCTTGCCTTCTACAAGCTCGATAAGGTTTATCCGCAGATCATGCGCGACCTCGTTGCTCGTGAAGCAAAAGGCGAACTCTAAGATTCATTTGTTAGATACAGCCGGCTCGATCCCTCGGGAGAGGCCGGCTTTGTTTTTGAAATTCAGGAATTTAGAAGGAAGAGGGAAAGTATTATGGAAAAGAACACTCTTGTCACGATCACGCGTCAGTATGGCAGCGGCGGCCGCGAGGTTGCCGATCTCGTCGCTAAGAAAATGGGCGTACGCCGATATGACCGCAAGGTCGTGGCCATGGCCGCACAGAATATCGGCGAGGAGAACAACTTCCATGATCTCATTGAGCGTTCTTACAATGCTCCGGAGAACTGCATGGGCAACCTCGGCGACTATGCCTATGTCCGCGTGCCAATGCACAACCGCATGTATATCGAACAGGCAAAAGTTATCCTTGGCGTAGCCAAAGAAGGCAGTGCCGTATTCCTCGGCCGCTGCGCAGATTACATCCTCAAGGACCATCCGAATACATTCTCGTTCTTCATCTATGCAAATGATGAGTTCCGTCAGAACCGCGCGAAGACGCATTATGCCGGCCATACGCTTAAAGACCTCGATGCCGAGGATAAGCACCGCGAGCAGTACTATGCATACTACACGGGCCGCGCTTGGGGCGATCCGCAGAACTACGACCTCATGATCAACACGAGCAAAATCTCGCTCGAGGCCGCTGCTGACCTCATCATTTCTTACATCGAGCTGCGCCAGAAACGCGCCGCTGAGAAAAAAGCCTGATTCTCCTTATTTCATAGAATAGGAAAACAGCCCTGCTGTCCAATTTGACTGGATGGCAGGGCTGTTTTCTTTTTGCTGTAATTAGTCTTAAAAGTCAAGATGACGGAAGTCCGTGGGGATCATGTGATTGACGTGCTTAAAGGCGCGGGCAAAATGCGAGGCGCTGTTGAACCCGCATTTTTCGGCGATGGTCTCAATGGAGTCGGCCGTGGTCTGCAGCAGGTGTTTGGATTGACGCAGGCGGTACAGCAGGACATATTCATGCGGGGGCAGCCGAGATGTTTTTTGAATGTGCGGATAAAGTGGGAAGGGCTCAGCAAAGAGAGACTGGCGAGTGCGTCGAGTTCGAGCGGCTCTACGTAATGTTCCTGAATATGCTGCAGAGCGGGTGCCAAAATTTCGTTGACGGGCTGGGAACTGCCCTCAAGGTTGGCGAGGTTCATGAGGATGCGGTCAATGCGGTGGGAGAGCACGGCTTCGCTTTGAAGCGTATACTGTCCCATGGACAGGATGCTCTGGAACGTTGGCTCGAGCAGGGGAATAGTCCGAAGCTTCTTAAAAGGTTTGGCAAGCGTAATATGTCGCTCTATGGCATCAGTCTTGTGTTCTTCGGACATCTTATTTATCTTCTTGCACCGTACAGCTTCAATTGGGTGCTGTTCAGCTGCTTTATCCGCGGCCGCTGCTTTGCCCCGCTGAATTCCGTTATCTCTATTGCTACAAACTTGACCAGCTTTATCCGCGCATCATAAGAGACCTCGTGGCACGGGCAGCGCGTGGTGAAGATTGACGTTTGCTTGATGATTTGGCAAGACTGTTTCTTTTGAGGAGCAGTCTTGCTGTTTTTATGCTATTTTTCCGCAAGATAAGAACTGTTTTTTCTGTGAGAGCGTGGTAATATAGAGAGTATATAATGAGTATTTTGGTACGATGTACTTTTACGGAAAGAGGGGATTCCCTTGGGTAAGGCTCTGCTGCTGATTTATCTGATCTGGGGCATGAACTGGGTTGTGATGAAGACGGCGAATACGTTTTTCCCGCCCATCACGTTTGTGGCGTATCGTTTTTTGTTTGGTGCTGTCGTTTTGCTGTCAGTCTGGCTCTGGCTGCGCCTGCCGCTGCCGAAGAAAAAATACTGGCCGTGGATTTTCCTCACGGGCATCCTGCAGATGGGGCTCAACAATATTGCGGCGCAGACGAGCATGGTGACGCTCGGCGCGGGCATGGTCTCGGTGCTAAACTACAGCATGCCGGTCTTCGCTGCGGTCATGGCGCATTTTCTGCTCGGTGAGAAGCTGACGTGGCGCAAGGGCGCTGGCATCATCCTTTCGTTAGCGGGCATGGTCGTTCTCATGGACGTGCATGCGGGCGGCGATGTCACGGCGATTTTCATCGGCCTGCTGAGTGCAGTGTTCTGGGGCCTCGCCAGCATTTTTGTCAAGCTCAAACTGTCGGATGTCAACGCGATTTCCCTGACGACCTGGCAGATGGTCTGTGCCTCGCTGACTTTGCTTGCCTATACAACCATCGTCCCGCAGGGGCCGGTCATCTGGAATAAAGAATCCATCCTCTGCCTGCTCTATAACGGTGTGCTCGCTTCGGCTCTGGCCTTTTTCCTCTGGAGCTGGATTCTGCAGCATATCGAAGTCAGCAAAGCCTCTGTGGCCGTGCTGGCCGTACCTGTCGTCGGTGTCGTTGGCGGCATCGTCTGCCTCGGCGAACCCATGACGCTGCATATCCTTCTCGGCATGGTTATGATCATGGCGGGCATTTATGTCGTCGTCACGGCCAAGGCGAAATCCCTTCCCTGAACGCTTTAGCCGATTTTATAGAAGAAAAAGGCTCTGTCATACAGGAGTATTCCTGAGACAGAGTCTTTTTTTATGATTTTATGGCGGCATTTTTGACCCAGTCGCGCCGGTATTGGCCGGGCGTCATGCCGACGATGTTCTTGAAGACGCTCTGGAAATAGTTTGAGTTGTTGTAGCCGCAGGAAAGGGCAATGTCCGTGATGCTGCGGTCGGTGCCGATGAGGAGATTCTGTGCTTCGCCGATGCGCCGACGGATGATGTACTGCATCGGCGAATAGCCGATATGTTCTTTGAAGGCGTGGGCGAGATAATATGGATTGAAATTGAGCTCTGAGGCAATGGAGTTCAGCGTGATTTCTTCACGGTAGTGTGCATCAATGTAGGACTTGACGGTCAGGCCTAATGTTTTTTCCTGCGGACGCGGCGGTTCGCCGTGCTGCTGCAGTTCGAAGTCGAGTTTTTTCAGTGTGGCCGCGGTGAGCTGGTCGAGCAGGGGCACGGGGTCGCCCGCGCGGGCCATCTGCGTCAGGGCGCGGAAAAGGGCTTCGACCGCAGGAAACGAGGTGCCGAGGTGCAGCAGCGGCGCAAAATTCTGCCCGACCATTGCGTTGGGGCGCCGTCCGGCAAGTTTGAAGCCGGAGACGGAGAGACAGCAGGTATTGAGGTCGCCCTCGACAGTCGTCTCATCGTGCAGGATGCCGCTGTCGAAGAAGAGGACGTCGCCTTTTTGGGCGAGGTAATGGCCGGTATCGATATTGAAGCTGCCATGACCTGCGGTCACGAGGATGATTTCGGCACGGTCCGCATGCATGTGCATGGTGCGCGGCAGCTTGCCATGACGTGAATCAATCTCGCAGACACTGCAGAGACGGCAGGCCGCACCTGATTTTAAGGCCGGAATATCTTTTCGCGGAATGAAATATTGGAGCAAAGAACCACCTTCTTAAATATGCATATCGCCATGAGAGCAAGATAATAGAGTATTTTGGGAGGATGAAGGCGCAGCCTGACAGCAAAGGTCCGCGCTGCGGGCTGTCGACAGGTATCGCTCTTTTCTGAAAACGGCAATAATGCAAAGGAAAATACGAGCCAACCAGAATATAATAATAAATAAAAGCAATAGTAAAAAAAGCATCTGCCCAATAGTTTACTTCTATTATATCATGAAGAACTCAATACAGCAGGGGAAGATGCCAAGAGTTCAGGAAAAGGGGAGTATGAAATGAAACTCAGCATGAACGAAGCTACGGCACTCAAATGCAAAGGCACGACGCTGGAGCAGGACCTCGCGCTTTGCGAGAAATACGGCTATGACATGATTGAAATCCGCACGATGGACTGCCTGAAGAATTATCTCAAGGAACATTCCATTGATGAGCTCGCGGCTTATTTTGCGTCGCATCCGGTCAAACCATGGGCCTTCAATACGTTGGAGTACTTCAATAACCTGCCTGAGGCCGACTATAAAGAAACGCTGCGCAAACTGCGCGAGATGTGCGAATGGGGCAAAAAAATCGGCTGCAAGACGGTCATCACGGTGCCGACGGTCGGACTTAAGAAAGTCACGCGTCAGGCCATCCGCAAATCGACGCTTGCCTGCCTCAAAGAAATGGGCAGTATCTGCGGCGAAGCCGGCATGCGTCTGTCCGTGGAATTTCTTGGCCATCCGGAAGCTTCCCTCAATGATTTTGGCGAAGCCTATGACATCATCTCGGAGCTCGATATGGATAATGTCGGCCTGACGCTCGACTGCTTCCATTTCCATGGCATGCATTCGAGCCTCGATGACCTTGCACAGGCCGACGGCAAAAAGATCTTCATTGTCCATCTCAATGATACGGAGGATTTCCAGTACGGTGCTCTGCGCGATGATGACCGCGTATGGCCGGGCGATGGCTGCATTGACCTTGACAGCATCCTGCAGACACTCAAGAAAATCGGCTGGGCACAGGATGTCCTTTCCCTCGAGCTGTTCCGTCCGGAGTATTATGCTATGCCGGCTGACGATGTCTACCGCATTGGCAAAGAGAAATCTGAGGCCGTCATCAAGCGCAATTTCTGAGCAGAACGCCTAAAAATAGGTTCCATTCTTTCAGGATGTGAGATAATGGGGTAAGAATCATATCTGCTGATAAGTGACAGCGTATATCTGAAAGAAGGGAATTTTTATGGCGATTGAAGAACCGGGCGTGCTCTGGCGCGATGGCATCTATTTCTATTCGGCGAGCAGTTTTGCCAAACAGCATCTTTTCTATCCAATGTGGGGCGCGACGTACAAACTGGCGAAGCCGTACCGCATCCGCCGCGATTACATGGATGCATTCATGATTCAGTATGTGGAAAGCGGTACCTTGGATTTCAAACTGCGTGGGGAGCATTTTGTTGCGCGTGAAGGCGAAATCGTGCTGCTGAACTGCCGCGAGTCGAATGACTACTGGTCAGAGGGGCCTTCTGTAGTCAAGTGGTTCCATTTCAATGGACGCGAGGTCCCGCCGCTCTTGGAGCATATCTATGAGACAAACGGCTCGGGCCATCTCAATGCCTTTTATGGCACACAGGTTGTCGGACTGGTCGATGATATCCTCAAGGGACTCAAAAATGGTGACTGCAGCGAATTCCAATTTTCACGCCTGCTGTACAGCCTGCTCTGCAGGCTCGCGGAACAGACGCTCAAAGAGGAAACGCCGGCCGAAGAAGCCGTGCGTCAGTCCGTCACGTATATGAAAAAGCATTTTGCCGAGCCGATTTCTGTGGCGGATATCGCTGCCGCGGTCAATCTGAGTCCGTTTTACTTCACGCGGCTGTTCAAGCGCCTCATGATGATGCCGCCGCATGTCTATCTGCTCAATTACCGTTTGGACGAAGCGAAGAAAATGCTCGTCTATACGTCGGAGAAGATTGACACCATCGCGACGACAACGGGCTTTACGAGCAGTTCGTATTTTGTGCGTGCTTTCCGGCGGGAGATGAATATGACGCCAAGGACATTCCGTCATTATTTCTCGGCGACGGGAAAATATCATTTCCTCGATAAGTTCCGTGCGAAGGAGTCTCATGTGCAGGATAAGATTGACAAGTCTGACACATGAAAGCAAAAAATGAACATTTTTAAGCAGATGACGATAATGACCTCAAGACTGACCCATGATATGATAATAACAGTTCAGATGAAACAAACCTGAATGAAAATAAATGATAAGGTTTTGGCTAGATTATCATAAAGGGAGAGGTCATCATGGAAAAAATCAAAGTTGGTATCGCTGGTCTCGGTCGTCTCGGCAAAGTTCATGCGAATAATCTCGCTTACAAGATTCCGAATGCAGAGCTTACGGCAGCCTGCTCAATCATGCCGGCCGAGCTCGAATACGCTAAGAATGAACTCGGTGTAACGGATGTCTACACGGACTTTGATGAGATGCTGGCTAAAGCGGATATCGATGCTGTGGCCATTGTCACGACGAGCGGCCTGCACTGCGAGCAAATTGCCAAGGCCCTCGATGCTGGAAAACACGTCTTTTCGGAGAAGCCGCTGGGCGTCAATGTTGAGGAATGCAAACAGGCAGAGAAAGCCGTGGAGCGCCATCCGGAGCTCGCGTTCTTCCTCGGCTTCATGCGCCGCTTTGACCCGTCTTACGCCTATGCCATGGAGAAAATCAAGGCTGGCCTGATTGGCGAGCCGTACATGGTAAAGGCCACGGGTATTGACCCGGAGGCTCTCGTACAGGGTGCCATCCGCTTTGCACCGACGTCGGGCGGCATTTTCATCGACATGGCCATCCACGATATCGACCTCATGCGCTGGTTCCTCGGCGAGGATCCGACGGAAGTCTATGCATCCGGTGCAACGTTCAAGCATCCGGAATTCAAGGCTGCCGGCGACGACGAGACGGGCGTAGCGATGTACAAATGCAAGAGCGGCAAGATTGGCTTCGTCCATGTCGGCCGCACGGCTCCGTATGGCTACCATGTTGAGACGGAAGTGGTCGGCACGGAAGGCACGCTGCGCATCAGCCCGGTTCCGGAAAAGAACCTCTGCATGATTTATGACAAGCACGGCGCTGTCAAAGAATGCGTCAGCGGTTTCCCGGAGCGTTTCGCCAAAGCTTATCTCTTGGAGATGCAGGAATTCATCGACTGCGTCCAGACAGGCCGCAAGCCGGATGTCAAAGTTTACGATGGCACGAAGTCCACGCAGATCGCCTTTGCTACGACGCAGTCCTATAAAGAGGGTAAACCAGTCGCCATTGAATATTGATTGAAAGCATAAATTTTCTTTCCAACGTCAATAGTTCTTCTTGGCAGGTTGCGAAAATACCAAAGCAAAAAATGAAAGTTTCCTTTGACCAAGGGCAGGAGGGGAGCCTGCCCCTGGTCAAGGTATTTCATGAATCCATTCTTTTTATTCATGATTAATACCACCTGTTGATAAGAATTGTCGTAATATAATGTAGTTTCACAATGATAGAGCTTTAGAGAGCTCAAGAAAATGGGAGGGTTTTTTCATGGCAAATCCAGCAAATGCAGCTGCGGAAAATTCCGGCAAGCTGTCCTGGCTCACACGAATTGCGTATGGCCTCGGCGATACAGCACAGAACATTGTCTGGGGTGCAATGAGCATCCTGACGTTCTTCTACACCGACTACGCGGGCATTGATCCGGCGATGGTTGGTCTCGTTTTCCTGATTTCCCGCTGCTTCGATGGTTTCTCTGATGTCATCATGGGCTTTATCGTAGAGCGCACGAACTCCAAATGGGGCAAGTCAAGACCTTGGATCCTCTGGATGAGTGTTCCGTTCGCTCTTTCTATCGTCCTTATCTATACTGTTCCGCAAGGTTCTTCGGCCCTGCAGTTTGCATACCTCTTCGTTACGTATAACTTCTGTACGACCGTCTGCTACACGGCACTGAATCTGCCGTATGGTTCTCTTTCCGCGATGATGACGCGTATCTCGAAAGAACGCGATATGCTTTCCATCACGCGTATGACGCTTTCTCCACTTGGTAAAATCCTCTCGGTCTCGGCTACGCTGCCGCTCGTTAAGATGTTTGGCGACAACCAGATGGCCTGGGTCGAGGTCATGAGTATTTGGGCAGTACTCGGTCTCATCCTCCTGCTCTTCTGCTTCTCGCAGTGCAAAGAGACCGTTGTCATCGAAGCACGCAAAAAAGTTGCGAAGATCCCGGTTGGCAAATCCCTGAAGTGCCTCGCACTCAATAAATACTTCTGGATGGCCATGACCATCTGGATGATGCAGAACGTTATTTTCTATATCACCGGTACGGTCCTGCCGTATTACTGCAAATACATCTTCATGGACAGCTCGCTTTACTCCATCCTGTACCTCTTGGAGACGGGCCTGACGATTGGCTTCACGATTGTCTTCTGCCCGGCCCTGCTGCGCCGCTTTGGCAAACGCAACATGAGTCTCATTGGTATCAGCGTCTGCTTTGTCGGTCATTTGATTTATCTCCTGAATCCGCTTGATTTCAACTGGGTTGTCTTCAGCTGCGTCATCCGCGGCATTGGTTTTGCTCCGCTGAACTCCGTTATTTTCGGTTTCCTCGGCGATGTTGTTGAGTACGGTCAGTGGAAATTCCACATCCGTCAGGAAGGTCTTATCTTCTCGGGTGGTTCTGTCGGTACGAAGGTTGGTTCCGGTCTTACAAGTGCAGTCCTCACGGGCCTGCTCTCCTATGCCGGCTATGTATCTTCGACGACGGCCGCAGCTGTCCAGCCGGACAGCGCCATCCAGATGATCATTGACCTTTATGAATTCGGTCCGATCTTTGTCTGGGTTGTCCTGCTGCTGATCCTCTGGGCTTACAAGCTCGATAAGCAGTATCCGCAGATTATGCGTGACCTCGTCGCACGTGAGGCGAAGGGCGAACTCTGATTAAGATAAATTAGGATGCAAGTGTGAATGGCACGCGCATCCGCCCA
Source organism: uncultured Selenomonas sp. (assembly GCA_900552565.1). Classification (GTDB taxonomy): domain Bacteria; phylum Bacillota; class Negativicutes; order Selenomonadales; family Selenomonadaceae; genus Mitsuokella. The sequence goes on from USAK01000046.1 coordinate 11,120, forward strand.
TCCCAATTTTGCCCCAAAGGTTCACCCGGCCTTTGGGGATTTTTTTGTAAAACAGCTGAAGGAGAAAAAAGCGCTGCTGCCTGAGTTTTTCAGGCA
>USAK01000047.1 GCA_900552565.1 uncultured Selenomonas sp.
CTCACGGTGTATAACGAAACCCGTGTCCAGAAGGATGGGACCTACGTGAAGGCGTCCAACACGGCTGGGGAAAACCTCTCGGCGCTCGACAGTCAGGTGGCTTCGAATGCTTCGGGTATCACGAATCTCAATGGCCGTGTGAGCAACCTCGACAGCAAGATCAACAAGGTCGGTGCCGGTGCGGCGGCTCTGGCGGCGCTGCATCCTCTTGATTTCGACCCGGATGACAAGTGGGACTTCGCTGTTGGCTACGGCAACTACCGCGATGCCAACAGTGCGGCGGTCGGCGCGTTCTACCGCCCGGATGAGGACACGATGTTCAGTCTCGGCACGAATTTCGGCAATGGCGAGAACATGATCAATGCAGGCGTCAGCTTCAAGTTCGGCCCGAAGGGCAAATCCCAGGTTCGCCCGGGCTCTACGCAGGAGATCACGGAGCTGCGCGCAACCGTCGCCCGCCAGGACGATCAGCTCAAGAAGCAGGACAGCGAGATCAAGGAACTCAAGGCCATGGTCCAGCAGCTCCTCGCTGCGCAGGACAAGAATACTGCAACCAAATAATATCGCATAGCTCGCTGCAAGCGGGTACCGCAAGAGGCATAGGGGCCACAGCTCCTATGCCTCTTGTTGTTGGATTATGGTATAATGGAGGAAATCTAATGGATACTTGTCGATACGGATGGCTCGAAACTCAAGGCCATCGTGCGCGAGAGAAAACCGTCCCTGAGATGGGACGCGCGCTCGTCAAGGAGATCGAGTCCATTGCCGATCGAGTCCATTGCCAATGGCCGCCTGACGAAGGCCGAGGCGTTCGGCTTCTCTGACATCGCAGTCGACCACGTTTGCCGCTACGTCTGATGGCAGCACATCTTCTGCTGTTCCCCTGAGCCATGCCTCGGCTCTATGGCTGCCGCTTCGCGATAAGCATTTCGCAAAGCGGCAGTTTTTTTGTATGATAGAGGCAGGGCAGGATTTTCAGGTGAATTTTACCAAGACTGGTTAAAATAGGTACAGGGAATTGGCTTATACGCTCGTTTCGAATCAGGAAGGGATTGCAATGGACAAAGATTATAGGAGACAAGATCATGGCCGCCAGGAAAGAGAGGCGCAGGGCAGGAAGATGTCGCGGCGCAGGTTCTTGGCCATCTGCGCGGGTGCTGTCGTGCTGGCAGGCGGCGGCTGGGCGCTCTCGCGCACGGAGCTGGCGGGACGGCTGGCCAAGCACGCGCTCGGCGCAGCGCAGGGAAGGCCCGTCCTGCGCGATCTGCGCCAGGTCATCGCGTCGGACAATGCCCATGCGCGCACGATCATGTGGCAGGCGGATGTAAAATGGACGGATGCGGTCGTCGAGTACCGCCGGAAGGGTGCGAAAGCCATCGAATCGAGCCCGGCTGCGCGCGAATCGTTCACGGACGATGGCGTGACGGTCGAGCTCTACACGGCAAGGCTCTGCGGACTGGAGGCAGGCCAGTCGTATGAATACTGCATCAGGGCGGACGGCCAGTGCGATGACTGGCACGCGCTGCAGACGGATGACGGCGGTGCATTCTCAGCGCTGATTTTCCCGGATTCGCAGTCGAATGACTACACGGACTGGAAGCACCTCGCGCAGGGGGCGGCAGAGCGCAATAAAGGAGCGGACTTCTTCATCAATATGGGGGATCTCGTCGACAACGGCGAGGATCACCGCCAGTGGGAGGCGTGGTTCGATGCGGTCGCGGGCATCATCGATCGCATCCCTGTGGCCCCCTTGATGGGCAATCATGAGACTTACAACGAGGACTGGAAAGTCCGCGAGCCTGTGGCGTACCTGCATGAATTCGCACTGCCCGCAAACGGCAGCGATGCGTTTGCGGGGCGCTACTACTCGTTCGACTACGGCCCGGCGCACTTCATCGTGCTTGACACGCAGACGGAAGAGGCAGCGGACTTCCATCAGGGCCTGCTCGAAGCGCAGCAGGCATGGTTCCGCGAGGATGTCCGGCAGTCGGACAAGAAGTGGAAGATCGTGCTGATGCACAAGGATCCCCTGCAGTACCGCATCACGAACCGGCTGGACCGCAAGGAGGGCTTCTCGGACGAGGGGCGTGCCTGGATGCCGCTCTTTGATGCAGCGGGCATCGATGTCGTCTTCTCGGCGCACCTGCATACGTATCGCAACCGCGGCCATATCAAGAACTTCCAGCGTGATGCAAGCGGGCCGCTCTACATCCTGACAGGCGTCGCGGGCAATGTGCGCTATCCGGGGCTCTGGGTCGACCATGCGCTCGACAAGGTCATCGCGCCGCAGCCGGAGACAGACAATTACCTGACGCTCTGTGTCAAGGAAGCGAGTGTGGAGATCGCCTGCTTCCTGCCGGACGGCACAGAGATTGACCGCGAGACCTTGCGGAAATAAGATAATCGCAAACAAGAACATTCGATAAGTTTTATGTTTCTAAAGAGTAAAAAATAGGCTTCCGCTTTTTTGGGAAGCCTATTTTTGTGTTCGGTTACGGTTTCGTGGTCAAAGGGAAGGTCAGGGGGAAAGTAGTGCCTTTTTCGAGCTGGCTCGCTATTGTTAGATGCTATCAAACACATAAAAGGATAGTCCCGTAACGGTATTAACGGTATGACAAGCCAAAAGTTTTAGTTCCGATAATTTATACTTATCGGAACTAAACTGCATTTTTACAGTCATTGCGGTTTTTGGTATTACTCATATAATCCCTGTAATACTGAATAATACCAGTAATATATAGGTATTACTTATGGGATTTCACGAATAACTTCGCCCCATATATCCGTAACCATCCGTACGCCGCCAGTCATTTGCCAGTCAAAATATAACAGAAAGCCCCGCTGTATCTGATGATGCTGGCAGATACAGCAGGGCTTCTAGTTCCAAGTATTATATTGAATACGTTAGTTTTAGCAACTCAGCACGGTTTGCCGTCCTTGAATCTGGCCATCATTTCGTTGGTCAGGCTCCAGTCGTCTGGCTGCAGGATGACTTCTTCCGGTTTGGCCCAAAATGCGCGGCTGAGCTCGTCTTTGTCCATCTTGATGGTATCGTCGCCGTCGAGGTCGCAGTAAAAACCAGCAAGGATGTCGGCGGCGCTGCCCCATGGCTGGGATTTGTAGTAGCGGATATTCTTGACCTTGAGACCGACTTCTTCCTTGACTTCGCGGGCAACGGTTTCCTCAAACGTCTCGCCAATCTCCGTAAAGCCGGCAATCAGGGCGTAAACCGTGGCGTCGTTATGACTGGCCGCGTAGCGCGTCAGAAGAATCCTGCCGTCGTGCAGGACGCCGACGATGATGGCCGGATTGATGCGCGGATAGATGACATGATTGCACTTTGGGCAGCGCAGCGCGCGTTCTTTGGCGTCAAGCACGGTCTTGTGACCGCAGACGCCGCAGAAACGGTTCGTCAGATACCAGCCGCGCAGATGCAGCGCCGTGTAAAATGCGTAGAAGCTCGGCAGCTTGGCCTCTTTGTTCTCGCGGATGCTGCGGATGGGTTCAAAATCAAAACCTTCCGGCAGGACAGGCTTGGCATCCCCGAGCAGCAGGAAAAATTCTTTCTTGCCAATGGTAAAGAGATAAACACAGCCCTCCGGACGCCCAAGCTGGGCAAACGTCGGGAAAAGCTTGCCCTCGTCTTTGCGCACCAGCACGTCACGCCCTTCAAAATAAAAGATGACACTGTCATCCTTCGGTTCTGCCGCTGGCTTATATTGATTATCCAGTTTCTTTGGAGCAATATCCTGAATCATGCCCGTCCATCCTTTCTGATGTCTTATTTGTTTTATTGATTTATTTTTGCAAAGCTTCTTCTAGTATAGCTAAAAATGTGTGAAAAGAAAAGCAAAAACCTCCGCACCAAACTGCTGTAATCCATTGCTATAATGCGATGTAAGCAGTATCTAAATTATTCCTGATACCAAGGCCGAACTTTTTCCGCCGCAACAGTCGTCGGTGCGGAATGCCCTGACAGCAGCAGTGTCTCATCCGGCAGGGTCAGTATCCTCGTACGAATGCCCCGTAAAAGTGTCTCTTCGTCGCCGCCGTACATATCTGTGCGGCCGTAGCTGCCCTGAAAGATGGAATCACCGACAAAAGCAGCCTCATCTGCCTCCGCATAATAAATGACGCCATCGGCCGTATGCCCGGGCAGATTCAGCAGCTTTACCCGAAAATCCGGCTTGTCTTTCAAGGAAATCAGAGAACCATCTGCAAGATACGTGACATTTTTGAGTACAAGGGGCTCCTCTGTCTGTGAAGAAAGATTCCAGACGGGATTCTCGGCATAGAGTCTGCCCTGCTCGCCCATGTACACAGGGATATGAAGCTTTTCCTGAATTGCATTGACCGCGCCGATATGGTCAAAATGGCCGTGCGTCAGCAGAACGGCCTCGATGGTCAGCCCCTTTTCCTCGATGAGCGCTAAGAGTTTCTTTGCCTGAGCGCCGGGGTCAATGAGAAAGCCATGCTTCGTCTCATTGTCAGCGTAAATATAGGCATTCGTCGGGATGTATTTGGTCACTGTTGCCTGTAAAATCACGGGAATCTCCCCCTTTCTATTTCCATTGTGAAGTTCAGATGATGTTTGCTTTAGTCAACTTTAGTCAAGGCTGTAAATCGTGTTCAGGAGGCGCGTGCCCGTCGCCGTGCGGAAGACCTTTTCGCGGAAAGAAAGCAGTGCCTTTGGCGAAAGCTCATCCTCATAAGCATTGACGAGGAAGTCAGCCTCGAGCAGAATCTGATAATCCTCACCATCGACATGCTTGTACGTATGATGATGGCCAATAAGATACGCGATGCGCTCCATCATGGCCTCAGGAATCCCAGATACCTCATGCAAAAGCTGGCGCGCCGGCTCCGGCCCCTCTTTTTCCTGATAAATACCGGCAGGGCTGCCGTATTTCTTTTCGGCCGCATGGATGCCGATATCATGCAGGATGGCCGCGAGCTCCAGCGTCTGCTGCGTTTCTTCCGGCAGATCTTCCCCGCGGCCAATCAGAGCCGCATACGTGTAGACCTTGATGAGATGCTGGATGCGCTTCGCATCCCCCTTGTCGAACGCAATCATCGCGTTGAGCACTTCATCGCGTTTCTTGTCAAATACCGTTGTTTCCATGTCAGCCTCCTGAAAATAAAAATTTACTTCTGCTCCTGTGCAAAGCCATAATCGAGCAGCTCTGCGGCTTCGCTGAAGCGGGTCTCGTCGTCGTCGGAATGCATGACGACGGCGATGAGCTCGCGGCCGTCACGTGTGGCAGCGGCACTGACGCAGCCGCGGGCAGCACTCGTCCAGCCTGTCTTGATGCCCGTGCAGCCGGGATATTTGTCAAGCAGCTCATTCGTATTGACGCAGTACGTCGTATGGCCCTGCGGCGCGATATAATAGATGCGTTTCTCCTTCGTGCCGACAATCTGGCGGAATTTGTCCAGCTTCATGCCGTAGGCCGCAATCTTCGCCATGTCGCGGGCCGTCGAGTAATGGTCGGGGTCCGGCATGCCGTTCATATTGACAAAATGCGTGTTGACCGCGCCAATTTCTTTGGCTTTGGCATTCATCATATCGGCAAAAGAAGCCTCGTCGCCGCCAAGGGCTTCGCCGATAGCCGTGGCCGCGCCGTTGTCAGAAATCATCATCATCTGCTGCGTGATATCCGCGAGGCGCAGGGCGTATCCCGGATAAAGCCGCGTGCATTCGACATTGGCCGCGTTGTCGCTGACCGTGATGATTTGGTCAGGGCTGCCTTTCTCGATAGCAAGGATGCACGTCATCATCTTCGTCATGCTCGCCGGATACTCGCGCTTGTCCGCGTTTTTCTCGTAGAGCACCTGCCCCGTCTGCTCATCCATGACAATGGCCGCATCGGCCGTAATCTCCGGCGCCGCCGCAAGGCACGCCGCCGTCCAGACGAGCAGCAGCATACATGTCAGGATACTGACACGGATGTTCCTGCCGATGGTTCTGATCGTTCCTATGAACATGAAATAAAGACCTCGATTCCTGATTTTGATTTTGTCACAAAGACTCTCTTGCATTATAACGTTATCCCCGAGCCGCGTCAAATCATCCGCCGCGCCCCTCGCTCTGCTCCTTTTCTGAGCAAACGCTGAGAAATTTAGACAATTTTCATAAAATACATTTCTCAGCGAACATACCTATGATATAATAAGAAGTAAGATAGAATAGATATAAAAAATAGATAACAAAAATATGAGGGGGATGCATCATGCGCAAGACGAGAAAATCAAGTGAACGTCAAAAAGAGATTTTCCAATTCATCAAGGCCTTCCTGCTCGAGAAGGGGTATCCGCCGTCGGTGCGGGAAATCGGTCAGGCCGTCGGCCTCAAGTCGAGTTCGACCGTACACGGCTATCTGGCACGTCTCGAAGAAAACGGCATGATCAAGCGCGACCCGACGAAGCCGCGTGCCATCGATATTCTCGATGAACGCCCATGGCGCCAGAATGTACCCGTACCGATGATTTCCACGCATCACAAAGATACGCCGCTGTTCTCCGAAAAGAACAGCAAAGCCGTCTTCTCCTTCCCGCAGGAAATGCTCGGCACGCATAAGAAAACGTTTGTACTGCGCATGCCGGATGACAGCATGAAGCAGGATGGCATTGCCGAGGACGACCTGCTTTTCGTCACGCCGCAGGATTTTGCTGAAGACGGTGAGCTCGTCGTCACAAAAACAGCGGACCATATCACCGTGCGCCGCTGTCCAGTCGACAGCGTAATTCTCGGCCGCGTCATCGGCATGTACCGTCAGCTCTGACTTTTTTAAGCCAGCCATCTATCCATAAAAAAAAGACTGCCGCGTTTGCTGGCCGTCTTTTTTTATGGATTTGTTTTTCTTATTTTTCGTCAAGGTCCAGTACGGCCTGTGCCGCACCCATAATGCCAATCATGGCATGCTCAAACGTCAGTCCGCCCTGCAGATAGACATTGTACGGCGCGCGCAGCGGGCCGTCGGCACTAAACTCGATGGAAGCGCCCTGCACGAACGTACCGGCAGCCATGATGATTTTGTCAGCATAGCCCGGCATATCCCACGGCTCCGGTGCGGCAAAGGAATCGACCGGCGAATACTTCTGGATGCCGCCGCAGAACGCGATGAGCTTGTCATCACTGCCGAGCTCAATAGCCTGAATGATATCCCCTCGCATTGCCGTCGGCAGCGGTGAGGTCTTATAGCCAAGCTTGGCAAACATGCCTGCCGCGAAAATCGCGCCCTTGATGGCCTGCATGACCACATGCGGTGCAAGGAAAAGTCCCTGAAACAGCAGGCGGTTGTTGGCGAGGCTCGCACCGAGCTCATCGCCCATGCCCGGTGCCGTCAGGCGGTACGAAGCGAGCTCGACGAGTTTGTCCTTGCCGGCGATGTAGCCGCCGGTCGGTGCCAGTCCGCCGCCGGGGTTCTTGATGAGCGAGCCTGCCATGATGTCAGCCCCGGCCTGCGTCGGCTCCTCGCAGTCGACGAATTCGCCGTAGCAGTTATCGACGAAGCAGATGCAGTCCGGCTTAATGCGGTGCACTTCGCTGGTAATGGCGCGGATGTCGTCGATGGACAGCGGATTGCGCATGCTGTAGCCGCGCGAACGCTGGATTTCCACCATTTTCGTCTTGTCCGTGATGACGTCCTTGATATGCTCCATATCAACTTTGCCATCCACCATCGGCAGCTCGTTGTAGAGCACACCGAATTCCTTGAGGGAACCCGGGCTCGGATTGTCATAGCCGATGACCGTCTGCATCGTGTCGTACGGCTTGCCCGTAAGTGAGACGAGTTCGTCGCCCGGACGCAGAATGCCAAACAGCACCGTCGCCAGAGCGTGCGTGCCCGAAACAAACTGCGTACGCACCAGGGCGCGCTCTGCGCCGAAAATCTTTGCGTAGAGCTCTTCGAGCTTGCCGCGGCCGATATCGTCATAGGCATAGCCCGTCGTCGTGTTGAAATGAGCATCCGAAACGTGGCACTCGCGCATCGCATCGAGAACCTTCAGCGTATTGGCCTCAGCGATATCCTCGAGATGTGCAAAAAGAGGCTCAGATTCTTTGAGGACCTCGCGCTTGAGGTCCGTGACTTTTTTCGAAAATGGCATGAAATGATTACCTCACAATGTAATAAATATAAGTTAAGTTTGATGAAATTAGGAACGTTGGGATGTTGTTAGATACCCACGAACCAGCAACGCGTACGTATCGATCACGCATCTACCCGGTACGCTAAAAACCTATCCTTCTGCGAAGCCGGCAAGCTGACCTGCACAAGCGTCCCGTCCGCGCGGTACTCCGTCTCCTTCACGGCATTGAGCCCGTGCAGCTCCGTCAGCAAGCGCCCCTCGGCAAACGGAATCAGCAAGGTCATCCGCACCCGCTGTTCGCTGAAGAAATGCTCGATGAGCTCCTGCAGCTCCCAAAGATTTTCTCCGGTCTTGGCCGAAACGCAGATGCCCTCGCGGTCATGAAGCATGGCAAGTTTCTGCGCCTCTGTCTCGAGGCAGTCGGACTTATTGAACACGTAGAGCGTCGGCTTGTCGACGACATCGAGTTCTTTGAGGACTTCGACAACGGATTCAATCTGCTGTTCATAATTCTCATTGCTGCAGTCCACGACGTGCAGCAGCAAATCCGCTTCCTGCACTTCTTCCAAAGTCGCACGGAACGCCTTGACAAGCGTATGCGGCAGTTTCTGGATGAAGCCGACCGTGTCGGTCAGGAGGATTTCCTGTTTTTCCGGCAGAATCAGGTGGCGCGTCGTCGGGTCAAGGGTGGCGAAGAGCTTGTCCTCGGCGAAGACATCCGCGCCTGTGAGCTTGTTGAGCAGTGTGGATTTGCCCGCGTTCGTGTAGCCGACGAGCGCGACCAGCGGGATGCGTGAAAGTTTGCGGCGACGGCGGTGCAGATCGCGGTTTTTCTGCACGGAGTCAATCTGCGCCTCGAGGTCGTGGATGCGCGCGTAAATGCGGCGGCGGTCGACTTCGAGCTTCGTCTCACCGGGACCGCGCGTGCCGATGCCGCCGCCGAGGCGTGAGAGTACAAGGCCCTGCCCGCCGAGGCGCGGCAGATTGTACTGGAGCTGTGCGAGCTCGACCTGCAGCTTGCCCTCGCGCGAACGCGCGCGCTGCGCAAAGATGTCAAGAATCAATGCCGTACGGTCGATGACCTTGATGCCGAGCATCTGCTCGAGGTTGTGCTGCTGCGACGGCGTGAGCTCATCGTCGAGAATCAGGAGCGTCGCGTCGCGGTTCTGCACTTCCATGGCAATCTCCGAGACCTTGCCGCGGCCGAGGAAAAAGGCCGCATCGGGCTTTTCGCGGCGCTGGATGAACTTGCCGACAATGACGGCCCCTGCCGTATCGGCCAGCCGCTCGAGCTCGGCCATCGATTCATCGATGGGCCAAAGCGTCCTGCCGCAGTCGAGCCCTGCAAGGATGGCCCGCTCCTCTTCTTCCGTCGTCGTCTTCTCGCTGCGCGCACTGAGCTTCTTGTTGACCATCGTGATGAGATACGTCAGGTTGATGCTGTGCAGCGTGCGTTCCGGCAGCGGCCCGACATGGCCGAGCATTTCTGTGCCGTCTTCGCTCATGTCGCCCGTAAAGAAGCCCAGCGAGCCGACAATTTCCTCAGACTTGTCATCGCGAAAGCCGATGGCCGCCATGCAGTCAAAGCGCAGCCGCCGCAAAGATGACCTATCGGGCTCGCTCAGGCGCGTATCGCCGCTCGGATGCGTGTGGATGCAGCGGATCCCCGTCAGACGCGACTCCGCACGGCGGCTCTTGAACTCCGGCAGGTCGACCGTGGCCGTATCGCCGACCGAGATCTGCAGCACCTTGCCCTGACGATTGAGATACACCGCCACCTCGCGCCCCAAAAGCCGCGTGACTTCGAGCATCTCAAAATTGAGCTCATGCGTCGAGAGCTGGCCAATCGGCACCGAAAGCTCATAAAGCGCCTCCAGCCGCTTGACGATATACTGTTTGATATTCTGGATATCCCCGTTTATCTGCATAAATGTTCCTCTATACAATGAAAATGAGCAAAGGTAGATTGTAGGTGGCTGCCCCCTGCCTGCATTATTGCCCTGCTCCATGAATGCTGCCAAGAGATATGTATTCTGACAGAAGAGTTTGAGCATCATAAGGAGAATGCCGCAAGAGTTGGCAGGGGTGTCTATAAGCAAATGACCATGCGGAACGTTAGACACCCCTGCCAACGGCTCCTCTCTTTACCTCTCCATTCTTCTCATCCCCGATTGACAATATTCGAGATATGCTTGAGTGTGATGGACAAAGTGCCGTCGTCGTTGTTGTTGAACTCGACGAACTCGGTGTTGTCAAAGTAGTCGGTCGGGATGGTCAGTTCGATGCCTGTATCGGTCTTGAGTTTATGTCGGCTGACTTTTTTGAGCGTCGCCTCGGGGTCCATGCGCACAGGCTCGGTGATGCCCGCATCGCGGATGGCCGTGTCGAGGTCCTGCTGCATCGCGGGGCTGTCATGGAAAATTTCCTTGCCCGCTTCCCGAAGGTCGAGTTCCTCACCCCGCTGCATCGTCTCGGCCACGTAATTCTTGACCGCCGCTTCCGTCGCGACCTTGTCCTGCCCATACGTCTCCGCGACTTTTGCCGCGGCTTTGCTGAGATTCTTCATGGCCTCTTTTGGCGAAGGCGCTAAGTCGCATTCGAGCAGGAGCTCTGGAAAAACAAAGACCGGTGTGCCGTCGAGCGTGTATTTCTTTGCCGCTGTCTTGATGGCCATTGTCGTGAGGTCAATAAACGCAAATTCATCGACCTTCTGCGAGAGGTTCGGCATAATCGAATAATGGTTGATAATTTCATTCTTGATGCCATGCTCCGTCTGGTTGACCTGATGCGTAAAGCCGATGTGGCTGTTGCTGCGCATGATGACGAGCTGCGGCTTTTCGTCAATCTGCACCGCAGCGACAAGAACATCCGACGACGCCATTTCTTCGGCATGCGTGAAAGCATCTTCAAGCGTTTTGCCGATTTCCTTGCTCAAAGCGACAAAGTCGAGTTCCCCTGACTTATAAGCCTCAAGCTTCTGACGAAACGCACTGTCATCAAAGAAAACACCCGGCTTCGCCTCCTGACTGCCCCAGGCCTTCTCGATGTGTTTCCAGAGATA
>USAK01000048.1 GCA_900552565.1 uncultured Selenomonas sp.
AGCAGCTCATTCGTAATGAGCAGGTCGTAGGTTCGAATCCTATAATCAGCTCCATCTGGAACATCAGGCTTTCGAGAAATCGAAAGCCTTTTTTGTTGTTTCCAAAGGATATCTTTCGCAGCACGGAAATAGCAGAAATATCCAGTACTGAAATGCAGCTTTCCACATAATCCTTGTCGTACAAGGATTCTCTCTTTTTATTTTCTACAGAATCGTGAAGGAATTTATCCTAAAATTGTTCTATCATAAAAAATGTAGTCAGTCAGGGAGCTGTACATCTGCCTGCGCTGCCTTCATTGAAATGTATGGATTCATTTTATCAGATAAAGAGGAGTTATCATGGAAGTCATCCTTCGTTTTTTCCATCGCCGCGAGGAACAGGCCCTGCTCTCACGTGAGCGGCTGGTCCGTTCGCTCGTCTTCTGCTTTGCACTGACGCTCATGGCATCTTCGACATCGCTGCTGCGGCTGAGCCAGTTCGGCAACGACCCGTTCTCGTGCATGAACCTCGGCTTCAGTCTTGTCTCAGGGCTGAGCTTTGGCACCTGCCTTTCGATTTTCAATGTCTTTGCCCTTGTCCTGCTCTTTTTCTTTGGCCGCCGCTACATCAGCATCGGCACCTGGATTTACCTATTCGGACTCGGCCCCATGGCCGACCTCAGCTATAATCTGCTCGCTCCCGGCCTGACCGTCGGGGCGGATGACCTCATCGGTCGCAGCCTGCTCTTAAGCTTTGGCATCCTGATTTCCACGTTTGGCGTCGCCCTTTACATGTGCTCCGCCATCGGCATGGGCCCCTACGATGCCATCAGCTGGATTGTGGAAGACCGCACAAAAGGGCGCGTTCCCTTCCGCTATGCCCGCATCGCGCTCGACTCAACGGCCGTCATCATCGGTTTTGTCTTTGGCAGTATCGTCGGACTCGGCACGCTCATCATGGCCTGCGGCACGGGACCTTTGATTTCGTTCCACAGCCGCCATTTTGTCCGGCCCATCCTGCAGTATCTGCTGAAATCAAAATAAAAACCCTTCTCAAGCCTGCTGCCCTCTCCTTTGCAGCAGGAATTTTTTTGTCCAGCAAGAACAATATCTGCATAGAATCTTTCCATGAAAGAAGGTGTTTCCCATCGGACTTTCCATTGATATCAAGCAGCCGGAGCCCTCGCCCTTTGAACAGGAGCCGGAGCTCATCGGCTTTTACCATTGGCCCCAGAGCATCCGCGCGATGCATTCCCACCCCGACTATATCGAACTCAATTTCATTTTGTCGGGCAACGGCACGTACATCGTCGGCAACGACCTCTGCCACGCACAGGACGGCGATGTCATCGTCTATGACAGCGGCGTGCTGCATGATGAAAATCTCGTCCTGCATCAGCTGACGGATAACTGCTGCATCGCTGTACGCGGTCTGAAGCTCCCCGGGCAGCGGGTCAACGCCCTGCTGCCCGAAAAAGTCCGGCCGCGCATTCCCTGTCAGGCCATCGCCGAAGAGCTGCGCACGCTCTTTGCCATCATCAAGCAGAGCCTGCAGCATCCGCATGGCTACCACACAGCCAATATGGCCGCCCGCACCATCGTGCATCTCGTTTACGATACGATGCAGGAACGCGCGGCTACGACGACAAAAAAGGAAAATATCCTGATTCAGCAGGCACTTTCCTACATTCACTTGCACTATACTGCAAATCTGCGCGTGACCGACATTGCCCGTGCCATTCACGTCAGTCCCGACTATCTCACGCATATTTTCCGCAAAACGACGAATTATACCGTCATCCAGTACATCCAACGGCGCCGCATCGGCAAGGCCCAGTCCCTGCTCATCTACACCGACCTGCCTTTGCTCGATATCGCCGCCCGCACGGGCTTTGAAGACTCCAATTATTTCAGCCGCGTCTTCCACAAAATCACCGGCGTGCCGCCGCTGCGCTTCCGCCGCCTCTGGCGCGAGGCCTCCGGCACACAGACGGCCGGATAAACACAGCAGGATTGTTCAAGTTTCCCCCTTTATCCTTCCTTATAATAAAGATAAAGATGAACTCTAACCCAACGATAAAAGATAAGGGGGATTTCTTATGTCAAAGACTGAAGATGTCGCTTTCGCTATCATTTCCGCTGCCGGCGACGGCCGCGCCAAAATCCAGCAGGCACTCAAAGAAGCACGCCGCGGCAATTTCGGCGTTGCCGAGGACTGCCTCAAAGAAGCCGACGAGCACCTGCTCAAGGCGCATAAACTGCAGACGGAAGAACTGCTGCAGAAAGAAGCCAACGGCGAGCTCAGCGGCCCGTTCAATGTCCTTATTGCCCATGCACAGGATTATGTCATGACGGGGATGGCTATGAAAGAAGTAGCAGCTGAGGTTGTCAATCTCTACACGCAGCTCCGCGCAAAATAAGGATACGCATGGCTTTGCCAGGATGTTTCATCATCCTGGTTTTTCTTTTGCCTTTTTTCGTTCAGCTCCATCTGTTATAATGAAGGATATAATGAAGGAAAGTGTTTCAACCTGCTGTCTCAGAGGAGGAATCATCATGAAAATTGCGATGGCAAACGACCATGCCGGCACGAAGCTCAAGAACGAAATCAAGGCGTATCTCGAGAGCGAAGGCCATGAAGTCAAGGATTTTGGCACGTATGACGAGGAGTCGTGCGATCTGTCGGATTTTGTCTATCCTGCAGCCCTGTCTGTCGCCAAAGGCGAATGCGACCGCGGCATCTTTGTCGACGGCGTCGGTTACGGCAGTGCAATGATTGCCAACAAGCTCCGCGGCATTTTTGCTGTGGTCTGCCAGGACCCGTTCTGTGCAGCCCTTGCCCGCCAGCACAATGACAGCAACGTCCTCTGCCTCGGCGGCAAGATCATCGGCCCGGCCATCGCCATGGAAATCGTCAAGACCTGGATGCACACGGACCCGCTGACGGCCGAAAAATACCGCCGCCGCATCAAGAAAGTACAGGAAATCGATGCCAAACACTGCGTCGCGGTAAAATAATCCCTGCCAAAATTCATAACACTAAGCAACACAAAAAGAAGGCGTCACCCGCGGGTGGCGCCTTTTTCACGAGGAACATCGGAAATATATTGGGAATCGGGAAGTGATTAGGGAATTGTGAAAGAAATGTTCATTGGAACTTTCGAATGCATCAATGGTTTTTAAGCGTAAAATGCAGGTTTCTCCTGTGCCGGCTTGATTTCCTCGATTTTGCCGCTCGTCTGAGCGCGGACAAGGGCATCGGCCGTGATGGCTGCGAGATAGCCGTCCCAGGCATTCGGGCCGCCGATGACTTCTTTGGCAGCATCATTGACCCAGTTCTGGACTTCATCATCATAAGCATCGTGGAAGCGAACGAAGCAGTCCGTATCAATCGTCTGGGAAATCTGTGCGTTCTTGCGGTATCTCGGATACAGCGGCTGCGGCATCTCGATGACGCCGTCCTCGCAGACGACATGGCAGTTGATATCATAGCCGAATTTGCAGTTGACGAAGACTTCATCCTCAACGACGATGCCGCTCTTCGTCTGCAGAATCATGAGCTGCGGGTCAGCGAGCTCTTTATGCGCATACTTCGTGACTTTCGGCATGATGACCTGTGCCGAAACGAAATCGTCGTTGACGAGCCAATGCGTGACATCGATTTCGTGGATGGCCGTATCATGCACAGCCATGGCCGTCGTGTAGCTGTCCGGCACTTCCGGATTGCGGTGCGTGCAGTGGAGCAGCAGCGGCGAGCCGTATTCGCCGGAATCAAGCGCTGCCTTGACTTCATTATAGCCCTTGTCATAACGGCGCATGAAGCCGAGCTGGATGAGATGTTTGCCCGATTTTACCTCGGCGTCGATGACTTCGAGGCAGTCCTCCGCCGTCGTGCAGAGCGGTTTCTCGCAGAAGATGCGCTTGCCTGCCTTGATGGCCAGCAGCAAAGCCTCTTTATGCGCAAAGCCCGGCGTGACGATGAAGACAGCGTCGACGGCAGGGTCATTGATGAGAGCAGCCTCATCCTTGTATTTCTTGCAGTTTGGACCGGCAATGGCAGCGCCTTTTTCGACCAGAGCATCGACCATATCTGCCACAGCAACGACTTCCGCGCCCTGCGTGCGGTTCGTCAGACGGTCAATATGACTGCGGCCCATGCCGCCACAACCGATAACACCTACATGTAACATGATAATTCCTCCCAGCTTTATGACAATATACTTGGTGTAAATCTATATGAATCAGCTGAAGCCCTGTGGCTCAGCCGAAATTTCTCTTGATGACGGCTTCGGATTTTTCCTTGCCGATGCGGTAGACATCCTCCGGGTCCATCTTGTAATACTCCGGACGGAAGAGCTCAAGCGAAACGACGTCTTCCTTCCAGCCAATCTTCTTGAGGGTCTGGAAAATCGCATCGAGATCAATGCATCCATCGCCCGGCCATACGCGGTCTTCATCGAGCAGCGAACCAATCGGGAAATCCTCAGTATCGTTGAGATGAACGATGAAGATTTTCCTGCCGTCGGCCTTGGCGAGGTCCTCGAGCTTCGAGCCCATGCCATGGAAATGGAAGCAGTCGAGCGTGATGCCGACGTTGTCCATGTCGACATCCTGAATGACCGACCAGGCCTCGCCGAATGTATTGATAGATGCTGCCGGATGGCCGATGAATTCGACGGAGATGCGCATGCCGTATTCGGCGGCAATAGCGCCCATCTCCTTGAGGCTCTTGACTGCGGACTTATGGATTTCCTGGCGCGTGACTTTCTTGAGGTCGACCGTCGGCACCGTGATGACCGTCTTGCAGCCGATTTTTTTGCCCCATTCGCACATCTGGCGGAGTTCCTGCAGGACTTTCTGATAATCTTCCGGCGTGCGGTTGTTGAAGAAGCACAGCGTGTTGAAAGCCAGCGGTTTAACTTTATGATTCTTGAACCAATTAGCGAGGTCGTCAATCGTATGGTTCTTGAGGTAATTTGGGATGCCGTCCATCGTGCGCGGCTCAATCATGTCATAGCCGTATTTTTCGCAAAGCTCGAGGTCTTTTTCGAGGCTGGATTTTTCGAGGCAGGTTGCCTGATTCATGCTAAGTTTCATCGTATTCATGCTCCTTTTCTTTATTCTTTAGGATGTTTTCATCTCACTTGATGCTTTAAGTATAGCTCTATTTTCAGAATATTACTTTCTCGTTTCTGCTGCCTTTCAAGCAAAAAAAAGAGTGCAGGCCGATGGGCTTGCACTTTTCTGCAAAGAGGAACACGCTGTTTCCCTAAAATTCATTTATGGATGTTTGAAGCCAGCTGATTGAGTTTCTTGAACTGGTGCTCGCCGACTTTTGCTTTGCGGTAATTCTGCGGTGACATTCCTGCAAAACGCTTGAACTGATTGTTGAAATAGCTGATATTGTCGTAGCCGACGCGCACGCTGACTTCCGTGATGGAAAGGTCCGACGTCATCAAGAGCGTCTGTGCCTCGCCGATGCGCCGCCGGATGATGTACTGGATGGGCGGAAAGCCAAAGAATTTCTTGAACTGATGGGCAAACCCCGAAACGCTCATATGCGAGCGTTCCGCTAAGGCTTCCACCGTCAATTCTTCCATGAAATGGCCGTCGATGTAATCCTTGCAGGCAATGAGCAGCTGGTCTTTCTCGCGCGCTGGCTGCTGGCGCTCATGCGGCAGCTGGTAAAGAAGGATTTCAATGAGTGCCATGAGTACGGTATGTGTGATTTCGCCATTCCTTGGCAGATTCTCATTGACTTCGGTATAAAGCAGACGAAAGAGATTTTCGACCATCGGTGCGGCCGTCCCCGCATGGATGCGCGGCGAAACGTCCTTCGCTATCAGAAAATTGTCGGGCAGATTTGGCAGTGAGAGCCCCTTCACACCGCAATTGTAGAAACGCAGTCCTTCCTTAGGATCCGCGCTCTCATCGTGAAGCTTGCCCTGATTGTAGACGAGTACATCGCCCTGCTCCACCTCATAGAGACGCCTGCCAATGCGGATGCTGCCGCGGCCGCCGCAGATATACTGCAGTTCGAGATTATGTTCATGACAGTGTACGGCGGTCGGCGTCATATTTTCTTTTTCATCATTGAAACTCACGTAGACGAGCTGCAGATTCTCCCACGAGATACACGGCTCCAGGATACTCTTATTCTGCTTATAATAAATCACACCCATGCAATCACCCCAACCACAAAGACCAGAATTTTCTATTATCATTCTAGCAAGCACAGAGATTCAGATGCAAGAAATATTCTGCAAAAAGCCATAAAAAAGAGAGTCACTCTCCAGCGGCTGCTTAAGCGTGGAGATGACTCTCTTGTATATTTTCCTTATATTAGTCTTTTACTTCGCAGTTGACACGGTCCTGCTCGCCATGATGGCGGAAATCGTGCTCAATCTGCTCGAGCGAACGGCCGCGCGTCTCAGGGACGAATTTATAGACAAAGCCGAGACCGAGCAGGCCAACACCGGCAAAAATGAAGAACGTAGCCGAGAGGCCGAACGAATAGAGCAGCGACGGGAACACGGAGCCGATGCAGAAGTTCGTGAGCCAGAGGCAGAGAACGGCACAGCCCATGCCCATACCGCGAATGCGCAGCGGGAAGAGCTCCGACAGCAGCAGCCAGGTAACTGGGGAAAGGAAGCCCTGCTGGAAGAACAGGAACGTGACCGTCAAGGAAAGAACGACAAACGGCAGGACAGACGTACCGGCAAGCAGGTTCGAGAAAATACCAATGGCACAGAGGCAGGCCATCGTGCCAATCTGGCCCGTCATGATGAGCGGACGGCGGCCATGGCGCGTCATGAGCCACATGCCGAAAATCGTGGCAGCCACAGAAATCGTACCATTGGCGATGTTGCCAATCAGGGCCGCTTCCGTCGAGAAGCCTGCCTGCGTCAGAATCTGCGTACCATAATACATGATAGAATTGACGCCGGAAATCTGCTGGCAGATGGATACGCCCATGCCGATGAAGACGATGCGGCGGATCCAAGGCGTAGCGAGGTCTTTATAACTGGCTTTATCGAGATGTTTTTCAGCGTCGATATTGTCCTGAATCTCGTTGAGCTCGGCGATGGCCTGACGCTCGTTGCGGATTTTCTTCAAGACCTGCATGGCATCGCTGACGCGGCCCTGCAGCAAAAGCCAGCGCGGGCTCTCCGGCATCACCATCATGCCGAGCCAGAGTACGACGGCCGGAATGGAAGCAAGTGCGAGCATGTAGCGCCAGATATGGCCGACCTGGCCAAACGTGACACCGAGAATTGCATTTAAGATGAAGGCAAGCAGCTGGCCGGAGACAATCATGAGCTCATTCTGCGTGACCATGCGGCCGCGGCGGTCAGCCGGGGCCATCTCAGCGAGGTACGCAGGAACGGTAACAGAAGCACCGCCGACGGCAAGGCCGAGGACGAAACGGCAGGCGATGAGGATACCGGCAGTCGGTGCCAGCGAGCAGCCAATCGCGGCAAAGAAGAAAATGACCGCCAGGCACAGCAGCATCTTGCGGCGGCCTTCCGCATCGGAAAGACGTCCGCCGAAGAACGAACCAATCGCCGCACCAAACAACAGACCGCTGGCGACAAAGCCTTCAAGCGCCGGTGTCAGATTGAGCTGGTCCGGACGGGCCATGAAGGCCAGCGCGCCGTTGATGACGCCCGTATCATAACCGAAGAGCAGGCCGCCGAATGTTGAAATGACGGTAACTCGTTTGAGAAACTTTTGATGAGTTGCTTCTGGCATAATTGCATTACCCCTCTCAATAATCTTGTACTTTCTGTCTTTTCTTTCTATAGAATATGGATGAGCTCATATGGGAAAACCTCAGCGGTTTTTGTTTACATGCTTTATTATAGATGAATTTTCAGAATAATACTTCACGATTACTGTCCTATTTTGTCTCAGAAATCGTTATCTTTACTATCCTTTTATATTATTCTGCAAGAGATTGTTCGTAAATTCTCGTTTTCCCAAGTTTCTTGCAAAGTGTTCCCTAGGAATTTCTCTTTTCTTAGCTGGATAATGAGTCGACCGCAAGATTCTATAGTATATAAGAGTGCTGCCCATGACTTTCCCGCTATATCCCGATACTTTTCAAAAAATTACACCAAAAAATTGAAGAATATACTCGTTTTTCCATGGTATAATAAACGTAAAGTTAATCAAGAAGAACAACACAGATAACAAATAGTTGTTCAATAGCAGTCAGGAAAGGCGGTTATCACAATGATTAAAGTTGGTATTATCGGTGCAGGTCGTATCGGTCATGTACATGGCGAAAGCATCTCGAAGTTCGTTAAGAACGCAACGGTAAAGACGATCGCAGATCCGTTCATGAACGAGAAGACGGAAGCTTGGGCAAAATCCCTCGGCGTTGAGAAGACGACGAAAGATTATCATGAAATCCTCAACGATCCGGAAATCAAGGCAGTCCTGATCTGCGCATCCACGGACCAGCATTCCAAGCTCTCCATCGAAGCACTGCGTGCCGGCAAGCATGTATTCTGCGAGAAACCGATTGACCATGATGTCAATAAGATTAAGGAAGTCCTCGATGTCGTCAAAGAGACGGGCATGAAATATCAGGTTGGCTTCAACCGCCGTTTCGACCATAACTTCAAGGCCATCCGTGATGCCGTTGTTGCTGGCAAAGTCGGCAAACAGCAGATCATCAAGATCACGTCCCGTGACCCGGAGCCACCTTCCATTGACTATGTAAAAGTTTCCGGCGGTATCTTCCTCGACATGACGATTCATGATTTCGATATGGTTCGTTACCTCTCCGGCGCAGAAGTTGAAGAAGTCTACGCTGAAGGTTCTGTCACGGTAGATCCGGAAATCGGCAAAGCCGGCGACATTGATACGGCTATCATCACGCTGAAGCTCGACAACGGCGCTACGGCTGTCATCGATAACTGCCGTGCTGCCTGCTACGGCTATGACCAGCGCGCTGAAGTCTTTGGTTCCAAGGGCTGCGTTGCTATCTCCAACGATTCCGACTCCAACGCTGTTTACAGCTGCAAAGATGGCGTCATCGCTGAGAAACCGATGTTCTTCTTCCTCGAGCGCTACATGATGGCTTATGCAAACGAAATCAACCAGTTCGTTGAAGCTATCGTCAACGACACGCCGACGCCGGTCAACGCAAACGATGGCCTGCAGCCGGTACTCATCGGCCTCGCTGCTAAGAAGTCCGTCGCAGAGCATCGTCCGGTCAAAGTTGCCGAGATTCGTGCTCAGTATGGCCTTTGATTCAGCCAGCTGATTCACATAATTCCTTCGTTCCTCTCCATACGGCACCCCCTGCCGTATGTTCCATACCAAATAAAAAAGGACCCTTCCCCAGGGTCCTTTTTTTATGCCAAAAATCCAGACATTTCTTTCTGCAAAATATTTTGTCTCATAAAAAAGTTATATGTTATATATTGAGCATATTTTGATGATTGTTTGATAAAATATTTGCCTACTTCCTCATATTCTGCTAAAATAGAAGCAATCGAGGATATGATTTATGATACGATTCATATCAGATATCTTATTCGTCAGTCCAAAGGCAAGTGCGGCTTGCCGTGCTTCTATCGTTTCAGCAGGAGGGATATCATTGCTTCAATATTTTCCGAATCATCGCTATCGCTCCACGTTCAGCAAGAGCTCCACGCCACGTCTCGAGTATATCTGTCACGTCGGAGAAGATGCCTCGCACATGCCGCGCAGCATGCATGAGCACGACCATCTCTGCGAAATCGTCTTTGTCTACCAGGGCGCTGGCATCTACATGATTGACGGCCGGCGCTACACAGCACAGAAAGGCGACCTGATTTTTTACAACAGCCATTCCGTCCACGATGAATTCGGCGGTACGGGCAGCGGTCTTGGCACCTACTGTGTCGCAGTCAGCGGCCTGCGCATTGACGATATGCCTGCCGACCATCTGCTGCCCACTGGCCTGTCCCCAGTCCAGCCCACACGCAGTCATTTCACAGAGGTACTGCATCTTTTTGAATCCATCGAGCAGGAAGCCAAGAATCACGCCGAGATCGCCAATTACCTGACCATGGCCCTGCTGACTAAGCTTGCAGCCTTCCTGCGTGAAGAAGGCATCCCCGAAAAACAGCAGACACCGACGCTCGTCACCGAGGCCCGTTCCTTCATTGACAAAAACTACAAGGAGAATATCCGCCTCAACGACATCGCCAAGGCCACGCATACGAATGCCTACTACCTCTCGCATCTCTTCAAGGCCGAAGTCGGACTTTCCCCGATGAAGTACGTCATCCTGCGCCGCCTGGGCGAGGCTCAGAATCTCCTCATCAACACGGATATGACCATCACGCAGATTGCCGCACAAGTTGGCTACAACAACTCCAATTACTTCCAGAACGTCTTCAAGAGCGCCCTCAACATGACGCCGGGTGAATACCGGCGCAAATGGACCGTCTGAAAGACGCAGATCATCCTATATAATATAGAAGGAAAACGACAAAAAGC
>USAK01000049.1 GCA_900552565.1 uncultured Selenomonas sp.
TTTTAATTTTATTCGTGATATTTTAGCAAAATCCTGCCCTTAGCATACAAAAACGCCCCTGCTGTCTGAAGAGGTGTTTCTCATAGCAAAAAGCAAATAAGCTTAACACACGCGTGCGTGCAAATTGAACAGTTGTTTTAATCAAGAACATTTCTTAACAGCATAGACTTCATCGAGAAAATGGTCGAAGAGCTCGGTTGGAGTGTGGTACCCCAGGATACGGCGTGGACGCTGGTTCAGCTCGTCTGTGATGCTTAGAACATCTTCATCACTGTATCGCTCAAGCAAGGAACATCGCCCCAATCCTATCATCACTATGGGGTTATTCATGGATGCCGATGGGATTCCTATGGGAGAAGAGGAAACGTTGATTGTAACCTATTCACCAAAATACAAAGCCTACCAACAGACTAATTACAAATATTATTGGAAATCCAGAAGAGATCCTGAAGATTAATCGACGACGTGGGAAATTGAAGAGAACTTTCGAATCATGAAATCTGAATTCGAAGCCCGACCGGTATTTGTCCGTCGAGAAGATCGCATTAAAACCAAATAAAAAATGCTCACAGAAGGCATAACCAAGCGTTTCGTGAGCATTTTTTATTTTCAAAAGTGTCAAACTCGGTATTATAGCAGAAAAAGCCGATACAGGGAATTACTCTAATGTCCCATACCGGCTTTTTGCTTATTCCACTAGTTTCTTTTTCACGTCTTCTACCATCGCAGTCACCGCCTGCTGCATCAAGGTGATATACAGCCTGTTCCGACTCTTCACCCACCAGCTGGTGGTGGCCTGGATTTCCACTTTCAGCGGGTCTGTGAGGTTCTTCATCTGGGCTTCCACCAGTTTATGGACGTCATCCAGGTCGATGGACTTGATGGCTTCTTCGGCTTCAGCGGCATTGCAGTGAATGGATTGGGATGAGGTCCTTGAACTTGGCAAACAGATACTTCGATACGCTGTCGGCCTTGCTGATGCCCGTGGCGATGGAACTGAACGTCCCGAAGGCCCCGCCGCCTATCGTCAGCACCCACCCCAGGGCAGAACCGAGGAGCTGGAAGGTCACGATGCCGAAAGCCGCCTGGCCGATCAGCGTTTTCTGTTCCGGTGTCCGTGTCTGGAGCCAGGCCGCCAGTCTGGGTGCCGAAAGCAGGACATGCCAGCCGTTCCAGATACCGCGGCACGGCGCATGTCACGACTCGTTGACGCGCTTGCCCGTGATGTACTCCGGCGTCAGCTCGAGCATGAGCATGCGCGGCCCGGCGTGCTTTACCTCGTTGTCGAGGTACGCCGCATCCTGCGTGAACTTCTCGCCGAGCAGACGCGCCAGGCGCAGCGCAGCCTCCTCGTCCTCCAGCACGCGCATGCGGCCAAAGACGATGACGCTGCGGAATGTCAGCGACCACTCCACGCCGTCCTCATGGCGCCCCTCGCCCATGATGCAGTACGACACCTTGTCCGAGGCGCGGATTGCATCGAGCTTGTGCCCCGCCTTCGCGCAGTGGAAGTAGAGCTTGCCGCTCTCCTCATCGTAGTAATGGTCGAGCGGCACCCCATAAGGATACCCATCATCCCCGAGCACCGACAACACCCCACGCTTCTCCCGCTTCAGGATCGCCACGCACTCCTCCGCCGGAAGCTGCTGCTTAAATCGTCTCATCTTGCGAAACATGGTCATCTTCCTTTCTCGCATCGTTCTCACCATCTGGCAACTCTAGCATACCACATATCCGCGCCCAGTCCAATCCCATCCGGATTTCACGTGCAGAGCATGCTCCATATGCATTCCAGGAGGGTCAATGCCAGCACGATGTTGATGATCCGGTAATGGCGGCTATAGAATTCCTGGATCAGGAGTCCGCCGCCAATCCAGGTGAACGTGGCAATCGTCCCGATGGTTGCAATCAGGAATTCCACTCCGATCAGGATCCACAGCACCTTGCTGTACGGTGTGACAAATCCCGTCAGCGCCGTAATGCCGAACATATAGATCTTGACATTGACAAACTGCAGCAGGAATCCCTTCCAGAATGAAGCCGATCCCTGCTCTGCGCAGACCTCAGGCCTGCTGACCGCAATGTGAACCGCAAGCCAGAGGATGTAAGCAGCGCCAACATACTTCATGACCGGCAGGGCATGGGGAAGGAACTCACCCACGCCATATACAAAAACAGCACAGATGAGCTGAACCGCATAGTATCCCGCGAATATCCCGAAAAAGAGCGGCTTCCCCTTTCCCCATCCGTAATTGGTCACGGTATTCAGTGCCAATATGTTTGCATAGTTTTGTCCTATGCTCATCCGCGAGCGTATTTTTTCAGGGCATTCACATAGATGCGCCCTAACGCCGACAGGCCCTGCTCCTTACAAAGGACATAGCCGATGTGCATCGTTTCCTGCTCCGCCAGCGGTACGGAAATGATCTGCCGTCCCTGAAGATATTCCGGAAAGATCCCAGTTGATATGGTATATCCGTCAAGCCCAATCATCAGGTTGACAATAGCCGCCCGATCGCTGACACGGATCTCTTTCTCTGCGAACACGGTGCTGAACGGTTCCTCTGAAAAATCGGCTGACTCATAGTTCCCCTGAAGGAAATTCAAGCGCGGATATGGCTGCAGGTCTTTCAGCGTAACCGATGCTCTCCCCGCCAGGGGATGCTCGGCCCGGAGAAAAGCATGCGGAGCGGCGGTGAACAGTTCCTGGAAGCGCAGCCCCATCTCATCCATCGTCTTCCGCAGGAACGCTTCATTCCTGCCGCACAGATAGAGGATGCCCAGATCGCAGAAGCGATTCTTCACATCCTCTAAGATCTGATGGGTCTGGGTCTTTTTTCGCTGCCTCCGTGATGGACCCCGCCTCGGCCACCGCAACGATATAGCGCAAGGATTGGATCGTCATGCACTCATCCCCCATTTTCCTGGCACCCGGAAATCATACGACGCAATAACCTTCCGCAGCCAAGACGTTCAATGCCCGCGCAAAGTTTTCTTCTTTGACCAAAATGTAGTCTGTATTGTACGTGGATATCGCAAAGATGCCGATCTCATGTTCGGCAAGAATCCCGGACAATTTCGACAGGATGCCAATGAGCGAAAAGTCCAGGACGCCTTGAATGCGGAATCCTCTCCACCCGTCATCCCGTTCTACCGTCTTTGCAGGTGTGTCCTCTGTCCTGCACACCAGTGATACTTCTTCATCCGTTTTCCCGACAAAGTAAAAATCAGCGGCCATATCGATGTCGGATGCATCTGCCACCTTACAGACCGTCAACTTGTACTCAATTTTCTTCAGTTCCATCTGCCTGTCTCCTATCCAGATTTTGATATCCATCCGCTCAATATCTATTACCATGCCAGCTGGCTGCTCAATTTCCATCTTGAATAGATGTTCCATGTCCATATAGCGCTTCGAGACCCATTCTGAGGCGGCAACATGACGAAGTCTGGCACAGACGAACATCAGCGCACTGTTGCCGTCAGGAAATGCACCAATGGCCCTTGTACGGCGGCGTATCTCGCGATTTACTCGTTCCGTCAAGTTATTCGTGCAGATCCGACTCCAGTATTCGGTAGGAAAATCCATGTACCAGCAGCGCTTGAGGTAAATGCCGTCGACGTAAACGTATGGGTATTCGCCCGTTAAAAAATTGAACAGGTCTCAAAAAGCCCCGCTAAAAAAATCACCATGCGGGGCCTTTTTTGATAAACCTATTCTTTTTTCCTACCTATGCGATGGAGTAGTCTCTTCTTTATTGCTTCTTTACCATAAGAAACGAAGTCCTGCATTGAATTGCCATTTTGTTGTTACATCCCCCCCAAAAGACTTTTCAACGTCTCCATAAAAAACAGTATTGTCCGTCAGGGAAGCTTTACCACCAATTCCAAAGGTATACCACGTATCTCCGCCATCACAATGCTGATAATAGGAGGCATCGGTTCCCCGAAGGGCCATGTCCCAATCTCCGGAAAATTCATGGAGCGCATTGAATTTTAAGTAAATCTGGTTGGGTTCCTGTCCTTTTGCTGTAGCAAAAGATTTGCCCAGGCGGAACCCCAGTCTGCCAATCAGGCTGTCTTCTCCATCATCATGTACTTTAACACCATTCGATAACGTATAGTCGCTTCCACCAGATTTGCCATATACCAGCTGAGATTGCGGCTCGATGAACCATTTACCGCCCATGTCGAACTTACGGCCATATTCGGCACTAACCATCCAGGCATGATCCGAATCGTCTGCATCTGCCGCTTTCATGCCATCATGGTAAACATTGTATTTGTTGTTATAATGGCTGTAGGACAAGACATAATCCATATAATGGCCTTTGCTGCCAGCCCAGCCGGCATACAAGGAGCCACCGTAGCTACGCATGTCACCATCGCCATGATGGTAGTCTACATCCCCCATCGTACTGTGGAAAGCTCCGCCGATATGCCATTTGCCATTCTGATTATCGGCCACAGTCCGGTCATACCCTAATTGATAGAAGTTCCAACGATAGTTGTAATGACCATATTTATCCGATTCCGTTTCCCCAGATTTCATGCGGAACCAGACACCATCTTCCGTGTCACTATAGTCCCGCAGTTCACCCAGGCGCTGGTTCAATGTGTCGATGTTCCGGTGCGATAACAAATCACCATGTACGGCAGAGGCAGCGGATACAGGAATCTTGATATTATCCGTCGGATTTTCAGAATAATCGACAAAATACCAGTCATTGCCGTTAGTCCCAAACCGTTCAGACACAATATTCTTATCAATGACCGGCGTATAATCAAACAGGGCACCATCGGAAATATCCGAGGTCTTAGTAATCGCTTTGAAAGTAATGCCTGCAGCGGCATCGGCAAAGCGGACTGGATTATCAGGGCTGACGCCTTTTAATGCAGAAATATCCGCTGGCTGGACATAGACCAGGCCCGAGCCATCTTTAATGGTGAAGAAATCGGTACCCGCGTTGCGATAAGCATTATTTACTTTAGCCCCACTGGCATCCATGACGAAAGTCCCTTCATTGGATTTCAAGTTATACAGGACCAGATTATTGACTGTATCCTTATCCTCAGTATGGACATTATAGGCATGTGTATCAATGATGCCGCCTTTATCAAGGGTAATGGCACTTAAGTAATTGCTCCGTGTATCCAGCCCCTGTGCATCTTTTCCGCGCAGCACAATATCAGGAACCCACTTGGCACCATCGGCCAACGTAACCTGCAGCTGGCTGTCAGGAAGGACATCACCATACGTTTGTGTCGCTTCAGTATAGTTAATCAGGCCGACACCGGCACCATACCAATAGGAATCTTTACCAGAAAAGCCGACGCGGATCGTTCCTTCTTTTGCATCAAGGTTACCGTAAATTTGGACGGTATTCTCCGGATTCAGGATAGTTCCATCTTCGTTGGCATTGATATTGACCGTCGAACCGCCACCGTGCTTAGCTGATACGGCATCGTTCTTGCTGATGGTATTAACGTTCCCATTAGTATTGCTGTCATACTTATTGTCATAGCCTTCATGGGTTCCCGTGGCGATATGATCGTTGATATAGGTATTCCCCGTGACATTGATGACGGCTCCCCCGTCAGCATATAAGCCGTTATGCGCAATGCTGGCTCCCGTCGTTTTATCGGGATCCAGTTTGGTATCAATGTACAAATTTCCGATATTTGTGGTCCCTTTTCCGATGAAATAGGCATTGGTATTGACGATACCGCTGTCTTTAATGGCATTTTTCAAATCTGAGTTTACGGTAAGATTATCAAGCTTCATAGCATTCTCGCTATAAATGCCATAAACGCCACAAGATAAGTCGTCGCAAATTCCGTCCGTTCTTCATATGTATACCTCCATGTTTTTATATTTTTTATGTACTATATTGTCATATTCCCCGTTCTTCGTTTCTTTTTCCTATTTTAATTTTATTCGTGATATTTTAGCAAAATCCTGCCCTTAGCATACAAAAACGTCCCTGCTGTTTGCAGAGGCGTTTCTCATGACCAAAAATCAAGCCTTATTTGAAAAGGTCCCAGAGGCTGAACGTGGTCTTCCGATAAATCTTGTTCTTGACGGCACGCTCGGGGTCGCGCAGCAGGCCCATGCCTTTTTTGCCGTAGCCCGGAATCAGGGCGCGTTTGACGGCGCGCTTGGCTGCGCCTGTAGTTCTCGCGCGCAAGGATTTTTTGAGACTTGGTGTTCTCATGCCGATTTTCATGACGATTCCTCCTGTCCTTGTTATTTTCCCTATACTGTCTCATTCGCTTTTAGGCAGGCAAATCCTTCTTTTGGGCGTGACTTCTTTCCGCGCCGATTGGTCCTGTGTCACTGCTTCCCCGCGGTGTTGGTGTTTTTCATGACCCACGCAAAAGCTTTGGCCGTGCGGAGTTCTGGTTCCTTGAAGTGATTGCCCGGATTCATTTCGAGCATGCATTTTAAGGGCTGCGCCTGCAGCTGGGTGTAAATGGCGCGCAGTTTGTCTTCGACGGCGGCCATAACGGGATTGCGTGATTTATGTTCCTTATCGCCAAGGCTCAGATAGACGGCAGAGGTCTTCAGGACGTTTTTCTGCACGTACTCGTAAAAATTGGGGAACCAAACGGACGGCGAGGCTGCGGCGATGCCGCAGAATATGTCGGTCTGCGCCGCTGCCCAGAGTGCGAACAGCCCCGCGAGGGAATAACCGCCAAGGTAATATTTTTTGGACGGATCGGCGAGGATTGGCTGTATGGCCTTCCATGTTTCTTTGGCCCTGCCGCCGAAATTTTCCCTGCCAAAGACGGCTGGTGCCGGCCATGGCGACAAATCGTCATTCCACGAGTCGACTTTTACCGCTAGGAAAGAAAAGTCGAGGTTGGTCATGCCGCGCAGCAGTGCAATTTCCTGCTCAATGCCCGCAAAGTCATGGTCGTCGACGAGCTGGATGAGGACGCTTGCAGCCTCGGGGTTCCCGTATGTATATATTTTCATCTTATGGAAGCCTCCTTATAAATTTCCTGACACCAAAAAAGCTGCCCGAAGGCAGCTCTTTTTTATGGAAAGAATCCATCAGATCATGTTGTTCTTGATCATGTACTCGGCAATCTGCAGGGCGTTGAGGGCAGCGCCTTTGCGGATCTGGTCGCCGCAGACCCAGAAGTTCAGGCCGTGCTCGATGGACTCGTCCTTGCGGATACGGCCGACTTCGACGTCGTTCTTGCCGGACGTGAAGAGCGGCATCGGGTAAATCTGCTCGGCCGGGTTGTCGCGGACGATGGCGCCGGGGAAGGCATCGATGGCCTTGCGGGCGGCTTCGACGCTGACTTCATCCTCGAACTCGACGTTGACGGACTCGGCATGGCTGCGGTAAACCGGTACGCGGACCGTCGTAGCCGTGATGCGCAGGCTGTCGTCTTCGAGGATCTTCTTCGTCTCGTTGACCATCTTCATTTCCTCTTTCGTGTAGAGGTTGTCGTAGAAGACATCAATCTGCGGAATCAGGTTGAAGGCAATCTGATAGTGTTTCGGGAATTTCGCGCCCGGCAGGATGTTGGCCTTGACTTCGCGGCCGGCAACGATATCCTGAACCTGCTGCTCGAGTTCGGCCATGGCTTCCTTGCCGCCGCCCGAAACAGCCTGATACGTCGAAACGACGATGCGTTTGATTTTCGAGAGGTCATAGAGCGGCTTGAGGGCCATCATCATGATGATAGTCGAGCAGTTCGGGTTGGCGATGATGCCTTTATGGCGGGCGATGGCCTGCGGATTGACCTCAGGAACGACGAGAGGAACTTCCGGGTCCATGCGGAACGCACTGGAGTTATCGATAACAACAGCGCCTGCCTTGACTGCGGCCGGAGCAAACTGTTTGCTGGCAGCACCGCCGGCGAACAGGGCGATTTCAACATCTTTGAAGGAATCGTCCGTCGTCTCCTCCACCGTGTACTCTTTGCCCATGAACTGGATTTTCTTGCCAGCGCTGCGCTTCGAAGCGAGCATCTTGAGGTTTGCGAATGGGAAATTGCGCTCCTCAATGAGGTTGAGGAATTCCTGACCGACAGCGCCCGTTGCGCCAAGGATTGCTACATTGTACTTCTTCATTGCCATCGTTCCTTTCTGCGATGTGTTTATATAGGATAGAAATGAAAAACAAAATCAGAATGCCTGTGCTCAGTCAAGCAGTTTGTCGAGGCCGACCGTCAGGCCCTTTAAGGAGCGGACCTTCTTGGCAGCGAGCACGACGCCCGGCATGAAGGATTCGCGGTTCAGCGAGTCGTGGCGAATCGTCAGCGTCTGGCCGAGGCCGCCGAAGATGACTTCCTGATGCGCGACATAGCCCGGCAGGCGGACACTGTGGATGTGCATGCCCTCGTAGTCGGCACCGCGTGCCCCCTTGAGCTTCTCGAACTCGTCGGGGTTGCCCTGTTTGTGCTCTTTGCGGACTTCGGCAATCATAGCAGCCGTCTGGATGGCCGTGCCCGAAGGTGCGTCGAGCTTCTTGTCGTGATGGAGCTCGATGATTTCGACATCCGGCATGTACTTTGCTGCCTGACGCGACATGAGCATGAGCAGCACCGCGCCGATGGCGAAGTTCGGGGCGATGAAGGCCGGCGTATTGTTTTCCTCAGCAGCTTTGGCAATCTCTGCCTTCTGCTCGTCGGAAAGGCCCGTCGTGCCGACGACCGGCGACGTGCCGTGTTTGAGGGCCGTCATGACATTGCCGAAGACAACGTCCGGACGCGTGAAGTCAACCATGACTTCTGGGTTCTTGCGCTCGAGCAGGGCCTCGAGGTCCGTCTCCACGAGGATGCCGTTGGCCGGCAGGCCGACGAGCGCGCCCGTATCCGCACCGCCCTTGATATCTACTGCACCGACGAGCTCAAGTCCGTCAGCTTCCTGTACCGCTTTCAAGACTGCCTGCCCCATGCGGCCGCAGGCACCATTTACGATTACCGTAGTCAAAACTATGCGCCTCCTGTAGCGTCAAAAGATATTGCTATTGTATAGCATGTCCGCCATTCGTGTCAAGTCGTCTCTTTGAAAAAGACGAAATTCCATAAAAAGAACACAGATTTCCCCTCAGGTTTCCATAATATGCAGGAATTTTTCCTTGTACTGCAACGCGAGCACCGGCCGGATGAAGTCGAGGCCGCCCTGACTTTGAAGCGTGGCTTCGGCTGCTCTGTGCGCCGCGAGCAGGATATCGATATCCTCGGGCACGCGCGCAATCTTGAGGTCGGGCAGGCCGTGCTGCAGCGAGCCGAAGAACTGCCCGGGGCCGCGCAACCGCAGGTCCTCTTCGGCGAGCTTGAAGCCGTCCGACGTCGTCGCCATGATTTTGAGGCGTTCGCGCGCGTTCTCGGTCTTGCCTTCGGAAACGAGAATGCAGTACGAGGCGTACGGCCCGCGTCCGATGCGGCCGCGCAGCTGATGGAGCTGTGCAAGGCCGAAGCGTTCGGCGTGTTCGATGACCATGATGCTCGCGTTCGGCACGTTGACGCCGACTTCGATGACCGTCGTCGAGACGAGCAGCTTAATCTTGTTCTCGTAGAATTCCTGCATGACACGCTCTTTTTCGGCCGCGGGCAGCCGGCCATGCACGAGGCCGCACGGTATGCCGCGGAAAATGCCCCAGCGCAGCTCGTCGTAGACTTCTTCGGCCGAGGGCAGGTCGCTTTCCTCATTCATCTCGATGAGCGGGCAGACGACGTAGGCCTGACGGCCCGCTTCAATCTGACTGCGCACGTAGTTGTAGATGAGTTCGCGCCGGTCGGGACGG
>USAK01000050.1 GCA_900552565.1 uncultured Selenomonas sp.
CCCGCCTCTATAGGCGGGGGTACGTTCACGAGAAACTTTGGCCTATCCATGGTACAATAAATACAGTATCATAATCAATTTTCTTCCTTTATATAGGGTTGCGCAGTATTTTATGTCTGGAGTGATTCTCATGAAAAAATATACCCTGATTCCCGCCCTGGCCCTGA
This sequence comes from uncultured Selenomonas sp., assembly GCA_900552565.1. Taxonomy (GTDB): domain Bacteria; phylum Bacillota; class Negativicutes; order Selenomonadales; family Selenomonadaceae; genus Mitsuokella. Next base: position 168 of record USAK01000050.1, read on the forward strand.
TGGTTGGCGCGGCTTCGATGCCGGTCGCCTCAGCTTCGTTTGGCACGGGCATCGGTGTCTCTTTCCCCGCATCCGGCTCGCACAGCACGGAAATTGTCCCATCGTACGCCGCTTTCAGCTTTGACAAGATTGTCGAAGAACTGACCGTCGAGGAAAAACACGGCCGCCTCGTCATGGAGCTCAAAGTCACGAACGACAGCGACGCGGATTACAGCATTGCGCACCGTGACGGACAGGTCTATGACTTCGCCATCCTCGACAAGAACGGCAAGACGCTCTACCGCTGGTCCGACGGCATGGCCTTTACGCAGGCGCTGACGAGCTCATCCGTCGGCGCGCATAAGAGCGAGGTCTATACGGCAGAGCTCGATCGCAAGGCCTACCGCAAAATCAAGGACGACGGCGTGCTCGTAACGGCCTGGCTCGTCGATACGCCGTATAAACTCACGACGCGCATGCCGACCAAAGTCGGCAGCTCTACGCCAGTCACGCTGCACGGCGGCATCGTCATCGGCAACGGCCCCTGGTACGACGACTGAGCAGCCCCATAAATGCCGGAATGTGACGAACAGCCGCGATTATGCTATACTAGAGGGAATAAGTTGACCAATCTTTTCTATTTATTGTATTGAAGCAAAGGATGTGTATTGTTTTTGGATAGTACTGACGCGGGCCTACTGCTCGTCTTACTCTTGATTTTTCTCTCGGCCAGCGCTTTCTTCTCGCTGATTGAGACGGCCCTGACCGAAAGTCACCGCGGCCGTCTCGAAAAACTCGCCGAAGATGGCAATGCCGATGCTGAAGCCGCCCTCGGCCTGCTCGAGAACATCGAAGTGCCGCTTTCCCTCGTGCAGGTTGGCATCACGCTGACGGGTCTGCTCTTAGGACTCTGCACCGGCGCATTTGTCGCGCCGTTCCTCGCCGGCTTTATCGGCTTCCTGCCCCATGCCTCGGCCATCGCCATGATTGTCAGCATCATCGTCATGACGTACATCACGCTGCTCTTCAGCGAGTTCCTGCCCAAGAAAAAGGCCGCGCAGAACCCTGAGCACATGCTGATGAAATACCATGGCATCGTCACGCGGCTCACGCGGCTGGCGCGCCCATTCATCAAATTTCTCTCAAGCTCGGCAAACGGCGTGCTGCTGCTGCTCGGCATCAACCCGCACATCGAGGATACGGTCACCGAAGACGAGGTCAAGGACCTCATCGAACAGGGCACAGAGGACGGCACGTTCGAAAAGTCAGAACAGGCCATGGTCGACCGCATCTTCCACATGAGCGACCAGACGGCCTATGCCCTGATGACGCCGCGCACGCAGATGCTCTGGCTCGACCTCACGGATTCTCTCAAGCACAATCTGCGCATCATCCGCGAGCATCCGCAGAACGTCTTCCCTGTCGGCCGCGAGAATCTCGACGATTTTTGCGGCGTGCTCTACGCCAAGGACCTCCTGAACGCTTCGCTCGAACGCAAATCCCTCGACCTTGCCCAGTATATCCGCAAGCCGATGTTCGTGCCGCGTTCCATGGAGACGTTCCGCGTACTCGCCAAGTTCCGCGACACGGGCATCCACGAGGCCATGGTACTCGATGAATACGGCGGCGTTGTCGGCTTCATCACCTTAAACGACATCCTGCAGGAAATCATCGGCGATTCCATGTCCAATGTCGAACCCGACCCCATCCAGTTCACGCCGCGCGACGAGCATTCATGGTATGTCGACGGCCTCTGCTCCATCGACGATTTCAAGGAACGCTTCGACATCACCGAGCTGCCGGATGAGGACCACGACCACTATCAGACCATGGGCGGCTTTTTGACCTCGTACTTCGGCTACATCCCGAAAGTCGCCGAAAAATGCGAGTGGAACGGCTTTACCTTTGAAGTCGTCGACATGGACCGCGCGCGTATCGACAAGATTCTCGTGACCCGCGAGGAAAAATCTGAAAAAGAAGCCGCGGCAGACGCTACTCCCCCCGCCAATCCGGCCAAAGCCGACGGCGCTGACGAAACGGACAAATAAAAACAGAATGCTGCTTCGCTAAGCTTACCTAATCTGTACGAGCGTTACAATTTTTCATTGTAACGCTTTTCTTTTTTTGTAACGGTTAGTTGTAAAATGAATTTGAACAGGTAATCAAAAAACAAAAATCCATAGTGAAGCTTCATGTTAAAATGGTTTTGCGAGAAATCATCAACAAAGGAGCAATCACTATGGACCACATCCATTCTAACACAATGGAGGACGTACGTATCCCCGACCGCCACCTTTCTTTGGAAGAACGTGGCATGATGCAAGCGCTGCATCGCCAAGGGCTTTCCCTTCGCAACATTGCTGCTGCGGTAGGAAGTGCTCATACGACTGTTTTCTATGAGCGTCGGCGTGGAACGCCGGAGCGAAAAAGCAAGCACGGTCGTGCCCCTCAGTATATGGCAAAGCGCGGTCAGAAGGCATACGCAATGAATCGCAAGAACTCCAGGAAACCTTGTAAAATCGATCATAACGACGGCGAGCCATTCATCCAATGGATGGTGTTTGAGAACTTATCACAGTTCGAGAGTCTCGGCACCAAGATGTACTTTACACATTCGTACCGCTCGTGGGAGCGGACTCAAAACGAACGCCACAAGGGCTTACTGAGAGATTTCCTTCCCAAGGGCATGTCCATAGAGCAGTTCTCTGATGAGGATATCCTGAACATGGCAGATACGCTGAACCAGCGCCCACGTCGTGTTTTGGGCTACCATACGCCGTCAGAGCTATTTGATGCATTCCTCGATGAAGTTTATGCGATTGAGTGTGTTTCTTGATTATAGTTGTTCAAATTCAACTTGCAATTTACCTAAAAAAATATTTGACAAAGCGGCGTGTTTGTAAATTTCTTTCACGCGGCCATAAAAAAAGCTTCGGCAGACACCGAAGCTTTTTTATAAGCGTTCTTACAGGAACGACAACGCCCGTTATTTATGCATTATTTTCGCCATTGTCATGTTTCTCTGCTTTAGGGGCAGGAACATTGGCATCTGCCTGCTCCGCAGACGTCGATGATTTTGAAAGGAACGTCAGGTTCTTGGCCTTTTCCGCATCTTCTTTGGCGTCTTTTTCTTCATCCGCCAGAAGTTTCTGCTCGGCTTCTTCGACCTTCGGCTCTTCTTCCTTATCGCCTTCGAGAATCTTCATGAACTCCTCGCCCGTAATCGTCTCTTTCTCATAGAGGAACGAGGCGAGCTCGTCGAGTTTATCACGGTGCTCCTCAAGGAGTTTGATGGCTTTTTCATGCTGTTTGCGCACGAGCTCGACGACCTTCTTATCAATCATCTGCTGCGTAGCGGACGAGCAGGCGAGGCTCGTATCACCGCCGAGGTAACGGTTGTTGACGGTCTCCATGGCGACCATGTCGAATTCATCGCTCATGCCATAGCGCGTAATCATCGCACGCGCGAGCTTCGTCGCCTGCTCGATATCGTTCGACGCACCCGTGCTGACAAGGCCGAACTTGACTTCTTCTGCTGCGCGGCCAGCCGTGAACGTCGCAATCTTGTTCTCGAGCTCTTCGCGCGAAAGGATGTATTTATCCTGCTGCTCCACCTGCATCGTGTAGCCGAGGGCACCCGACGTACGCGGAATAATCGTGATTTTCTGGACCGGCGCGGAATGCGACTGCAGCGCCGCGACGAGAGCATGGCCGATTTCGTGGTAAGCGACCGTGCGTTTCTCTTTATCCGAGAGAATGGCATTCTTCTTCTGGTAACCGGCGATGACGACCTCGATGCTTTCCTCAAGGTCGGCTTCCGTTACGCTGTCACGGCCCGAGCGGACGGCACGCAACGCACCTTCGTTGATGATGTTTGCGAGCTCAGCACCCGAAGCACCGGCAGCCATGCGTGCAATCGTATGAAAGTTGACGTCATCGGCAAGGCGGACTTTCTTGGCATGGACCTTGAGGATATCCTCACGTCCCTTGAGGTCCGGCAGTTCGACCGGCACACGGCGGTCAAAACGGCCCGGACGCAGAAGTGCCGGGTCGAGGGACTCCGGACGGTTCGTTGCCGCAAGGATGATGACGCCCGTATTGCCTTCAAAACCATCCATCTCCGTCAGGAGCTGGTTGAGGGTCTGCTCGCGTTCGTCATTGCCCATGGCCGCACCTGTACGCTTCTGGCCGATGGCATCAATCTCATCGATGAAGACGATGCACGGTGCCTTTTCCTTGGCCTGCTTGAAGAGGTCACGGACTTTTGACGCGCCCATGCCGACGAACATCTCGACGAATTCCGAACCGGCAATCGAGAAGAACGGCACGCCCGCTTCACCGGCGACAGCCTTCGCAAGCATCGTCTTGCCTGTGCCCGGAGGGCCGACGAGCAGCACGCCCTTTGGCATCGAGGCACCGATGCTCGTGTACTTCGACGGGTTATGCAGATAGTCGACAATCTCGGAAAGATTTTCCTTAGCCTCATCTTCACCAGCGACATCGCTGAAGTGGATGCCCTCGGAAGACGGCACGTAAATCTTCGCCTGATTGCCCGACCCGCCGAACATCATCGAGTTGCCTCCGGCCTTATCCATGATTTTGCGGCTCATATACTGACCAATCGCAAAGAAAATCAAGAGCGGCAGAATCCAGGCGAGGAAGAAACTCATCAGAGGAGAAGTCTCCTCCTTGATATCCTGCGTGAATGTCGCACCCGACTCCATCAGGCGCTGTGCCAGCGTCGGGTCGTTCATGATGCCTGTCTTGTACTTCTTGTGGTCGTCCTTGACCGTGTAGAGAATCTGATTGGACTGAATCTCGACATGGTCGATCGTCTTGTCGTCGATACACTGCATAAAGGTACTGTAATCCACCGGTACAATCTGGGCCTGCTCCATATACGGGCGGGCCATCTCATTGAACAGCAGGATAAGTGCCAGTACAACAATATAATAAAAAGCCATAGGTTTTTTCGGCGATTTGACTTCTTTCATAAACATTCACCTCCATAAAGGATTTAAAGGAGTAAGGGTAGGATATAAAGAAAGGCCCCCGCAGCCTCACCGCGGGGGCACAATCATGCCTGAACATAAAGCGTCTTGACGACAATATCCACTTCGTGAACAATCATGCCGGTCATGAACTCCACGGAACTCCTGACTTTTGCCTGCGCCTGTTTGAGGAGCGTCGGGATATGATTCCCATACGTCAGCACGACGTTGCAGGAAATCCTCAGGCCCTGGTCCTCATCGCCGACAAAGAGATGCTTGACATGGATATCACTGACTTTGCTGAAGGGACCTTCCGCCATGATGACATGGTGCACGATGCCCTTGATGGCAGAGTCATCGATGATGAGCTTGCCATAGTAACTGAACACCGGCCGTACGATGGATTTTTCACCGAGACGGCGGCGGCGCGTCGACGAGCGCTTGAAAAAAGACTGCAGCGGGTCAATGAGATAGCCCGAAAAATGCGGCTTGAGCTCAATGGTCGGCACCGGGATGATGTGCTTGCCCTGTTTGATGCGGTAAAACCGCGCCTTTTCCATCTCGGACTGCGTGGCAATATCTTCAATGCGGATGATTTTTGCAATTGGCGGCAGATGCAGGGCCTTCGTGATTTTCTGAACCATGTTCTCCGATGTGCCGAGAATCAGGATTCTGTGCGGTTTGGCTGTTTCAATGGCCTTGCGGACTTCTTCCGCGTGGCCGGGCAGAATGAAGATGGCCCTTCTGACGGCCATAATCCTGCTCTTTTCTTTTTTCGCCGAATGGCCGGCAATGATTTTGCCGTCCTTGATGAGGATGCCGTCATCGATGATGGCATCGGCATTATTCTTATGCGCCACAATCAGTGCGCGGTGGCTTTTGCCGGTCCCGCTCGGACCGACTAAGGCAATGACGTCCATCTATTCTCCCCTTGCTTTCAGAGTTTCTGTGCCGGACGGTAAAGCTTCTCCGCCCAGCAGTCGTCGATGGTAAATATGCCAAGTTCCTGCGGATAGCGTGTGGCAAAGCCGTGAAAGTCAGAGCCGCCCGTCACCAACAGATTGTACCGCTGCGCCATGTCAAGATAGCGCTTTGTATCTTCTTCATCATGCTGCGGATAAAATACTTCAAGGCCTTCAATGCCGCGGCAGCAGAGGTCTTCCACCAGTCTGTCATCGCCGATGAGTTTCGGATGTGCCAGCACCGGCGTGCCGCCTGCCGCCTTGATGAGAGCGATGATTTCCTCGACTTCCAGATGATAATGCGGGACATATGCCGGCTTGCCTTTCATCAGCACAGCCTCAAAGGCTTCGCGCACCGTAGGAAAATATCCTTTCCTGACCAGCACGCGGCCGATATGAGAACGGCTGATGGAGCGGCTCGCCCCGGCAATCGTCAGGACTTCCGTCTCACTGATTTCATAGCCGAGCTGCTGGAGCTTTTCCACCATTTCACTGAAGCGCGTCCAGCGGGCTTCGGTGACATCGTTGAGCTTGTCGACAAGCTCGCCGTAGTAAATATCGATATTATATCCCAGAATGTGAATTTCACGCGTCGGATGATGGGCACTGAACTCAATCCCGGGGATGATATGGATTCCCCGCGCCGGATAAAGGCCATTCTCATAGAGATGGCTGATTCCCCCCACCGTATCATGGTCCGTGATGGCCATGTAAGACAGTCCTGCTTCTTTTGCCTTTGCCACGAGTTCTTCGGGCGTCAGCTTGCCGTCCGAGTACGTCGTATGCATATGCAGATCACTTGGCATCCTGATTTCACTCCTAAATCGTTTCTGGAACCTCGCAGCTTATGCTGCCAAATTTTTACCGAGGTTCCACGATCAGCTTGATGGCCGTACGCTCCTCGCCATCAATCTTGATGTCGGTGAACGCGGGAATGCAGATGAGGTCTACACCGTGCGGTGCGACAAAACCGCGGGCAATGGCCACAGCCTTGACGGCCTGATTCAGCGCACCGGCGCCGATTGCCTGCATCTCAGCACTGCCGTTTTCGCGGATGACGCCGGCTAAAGCGCCAGCGACAGAATTCGGATTTGATTTCGCAGAAACTTTCAAGATTTCCATGATAGGCACGACCTCCTTGTTGAACAACTGCTGGAATTGCAATCGCCATGCATGCTGCAACGAATATCAAAATGGAATATCAAATACGAGATATCAACCAAAGATATCGACTATCCTGACTATTACTAGTTCTAATATTCGGCGCAGTTCCCCGAATTCCTTCTTTTCTCCTCATATTCCCTGAAAAGCCTGTTCTGTGAACGTACCCCCGCCTATAGAG
>USAK01000051.1 GCA_900552565.1 uncultured Selenomonas sp.
CAGAATCAGTATTCCAAGTGACTACCGTTGCGGCCATTCCTCTCCTGACTGAAGTAAGAAGATTCCTGGCCGCATTTTAATTGAACAGGTGGCCAAACTCCTTCGTTTCCAGATGGAGAATCAGCGTTCGCTCGTGCGCATGGCCAAGGACCTCGGCGTCCATACACTGGCCGAAGGCGTGGAGACATCATCACCGAAGCCGAACGCGCGATGTATCGGGACAAGAAACATCCGCGCAAATAAAATAGAACATTGGCAGGCAGGTCCTGTCTGAGCGAAAGTTCTCGGGCAGGGCCTGCTTTGTTTTTTAGCATTTGGCATCAATAAGTGATAAAATTAAGACAAAGAAATTTCTAGATTCAGTAAGGTGGAATTCATATGCAGGAAGATTTGCAGACCTGTCTCAAACGGCTGTTTGGCAGTCAGGCGGAGATTGCTGCCCAAGGGCCGGTTTCTGGCGGTGATATTAACGATGCATATCATCTTGTCCTGAACGATGGACGGGATTTATTCATGAAGAGCCATGGCGGTGTGGCCGATGACTTCTTCACAGTCGAAGCCGATGGGCTCAAGGCTATGCACGAAGCTGGCGCACGTACACCGGAGGTGCTCGCACATGGCAAAAATGCCGACGGCACGTCGTTTCTGCTCATGACGTATGTACGCCCGTCGCGTCCGCGCCGCGACTATTGGGAAAACCTCGGCCATATGCTTGCAAAAATGCATCAGGCTGATACCGCGGCATGGACGAAGGGAAAACGCTTCGGCTTTTATGAGAACAATTACAGCGGCTCGATACGCCAGAAGAATCAGGTCAATGACAGCTGGGTTGACTTTTTCCGCACGCAGCGGCTGCTGCCAAGACTGCAGCTCACGCGTTCGTATTTCAGCGAGGACGACCGCCGCAGAGCACGCCATCTGCTCGACCATCTCGAGGATTATTTCGTTGAGCCGGCGTATCCGTCACTGCTGCACGGCGACCTCTGGTGCGGCAATGTCATGCTCGGCAGCGAAGGCGAGGCTGTGCTCATTGACCCAGCCGTCTGCGTCGGCAACCGCGAATTTGATATTGCGCTGACGAGACTGTTCGGCGGCTTCGAGCCGGCGTTTTACGATGCCTACAATGAGGCAGCACCGCTTGAGTCGGGCTTTGGCGAACGCCTTGACCTTTATAATCTCTATCATCTGCTCAATCACCTGCATCTTTTCGGACGGGCTTATCTTGGCGCCGTTACGCGCATCATCCGCCATTATGCAGGCTGACTTTTCTCGACAACAACCAGCGATAACCAATGAGGTGACTTTTATGAAAGATATTACGGAAGATTTACTGCAGCAGTTCCAGTCGGACTATGAAGCCGACAAATCGGCGCAGGTCCTGCATGCGGCTCTTGCCAAGACCGATATGGCCGACCTTGCCTATGTGCCTGAGGCGGGAGCAAAGCTCAAAGGCGCGTTCTCTGTCGAAGTCAAGACGCACGGCATCACGGCTCAGCAGAAGTCTGGTCGCTGCTGGCTGTTCGCGGCCCTCAACATCCTGAGGGAAAAGGTGGCCGAGAAATGCAGTCTCGAGCATTTTGAGCTGTCACAGAACTATCTGTCGTTTTATGACAAGCTCGAAAAGGCCAACAACTTCCTCGAGATGGTCATTGAGCATGCAGACGAGCCGGTCAAAGGCCAGCTCATGCAGTACGTGCTGCGCGGCATGACGGATGGCGGCTACTGGTCGGAAGCCGTGGACATCATCGAAAAATACGGCGTCGTGCCGAAGCAGGTCCAGCCGGAGACGTACCAGTCGGAGCACACGGCGCGCTTTGTCGCGGCCATCAACCGCCTGCTGCGCAGGGATGCCATGGAGCTGCGCGAGCTCGTCAAAGCAGGGAAGGACCCGTACGCGCGTAAGCAGCAGATGATGGCCGAAGTTTATAAGGCCCAGTGCATTGCTTTTGGCCAGCCCGTAACGAAGTTTGACTTTGCCTACCGCGATAAGGACGGCAATTACCATGAGGACCGCGGCCTGATGCCAAAAGCATTCTACCAGAAATACGTCGATGTCTCCCTGCGCGATTATACGCCCATCATCAATGAGCCGACGTTTGACAAGCCGCTCGATACGCCGATTCAGTTCCATGCCGTTGAGAACATGACGGGCCGCGATATGAAAGCCCTGAACCTCACGCAGGAAGCCCTTGAAGAACTCTGCGTCAAACAGCTCAAAGCCGGTCAGGCTATCTGGTTTGCCTGTGATGCCGGTGCATTCGGCGCACGCAAAGAAGGCGTCTGGGACCCCGACAGTGTCAAATACGAAGCCCTGCTCGGCGACTTTTCCACGGCTATGCCTAAAGGCAAACGCCTCGAATACAACAGCAGTTCTGCCAACCATGCCATGCTGCTGACCGGCGTCCACTTTGACGCCGCAGGCAGGCCCGACCGCTGGAAGATTGAGAACTCGTGGGGCGAGGAAGTCGGCGACAAGGGCTATTTCGTCTGCTCCGAGAGCTATTTCAAGGAATACGTCTACGAAGCCGTCATCGATCGGAAGCATTTCACGCCAGAGCAGCTGGCCCTGCTCGAAAAAGAGCCCGTGATCATCAATGCGTGGGATGAAGATGATTGACATTCAGAGAGCAGAACAGGAGAAAAAGAGTAGGCAGGATAGTAAGCCTTTTCACATGAAAAAGTCGTATCTAATGAATAAAAGTTTACACTCAATTTGATAATACAGTCTTAACGCCAACAGCGGACGTGGAAGACGTTCAGCCCGGCAGCAATCAATACATTGCTGATTATAAAGGCAAGGACGCTAAGAAGACAACCTTAGGCAATAACGTTTCCATCTCGGTATTGGGGGATACGGATCAGACTAATTCCACAGCTTATGGCTCTGACAATGCCCCTGGAGTTCTGGAAGCTAACGACAATTTAGCAGTCACAGTAAATGCTAAGGGATATACAAATTCCTTCGGCCTCAGTACCATCGGCAATGATGCCTCCCATGAAGGCAGTACGACCGTGGGAGATAATCTGACAGTCAATGTCACCGGCAACGGAACGGCCTATGGTATTTATAACGGCGATGGGAACGGTTACGCTGATACGACTATCGGCAAAAATGCAGCTATCGCTGTCGATGGCACAACAGCAACGGGCATTTCTGCCATAGGCAGCAACAGCACAGTGACTGTCGGGGATCATGCTGTGGTCATTCCCTATGGCAGCAAGAATGCGTTTGGCGTATACAACCAGCACGGAGCTCATACGAAATTTATGGGCGCTGCGGAAATCACGCCTTCGGTCGATGACGACGGTACTTCTTATGCGGTTATCAGCGGGGATGATGGCTCTCTGGTCGACATTACGGGCGCAGGACGCAAACGCATTAATGGCGACCTTTATTCCAGGGACAATGGCACTATGGATTTGGCCATGGATACGAGCGATTCCGCTCTGACTGGCATGTCTAAGATAGTGAATGGCACGACGAATATTGAAATGTCAAATGGTTCGCTCTGGAACATGACCAAAGATAGCGCTGTGACTAATCTTTCGGTAAACAGCGGTGCCACCGTCGATATGGCCTATAACAAGGATAATTACCAGACTTTGAGCGTTGGCAATTTCAATGGCAATGACGGTGTTTTCTATATGAAGACGGATCTTGCCAGTGAAACCGATGGCGACAAGATGACAATTGACAGTGCGGCGGCAGACTCCAACGGTCTTATTTCTGTATATGACAAGAGCCTGGTCAGCGGCAATCCGGTCATGGGGGCAAAGCATCTCCTCATGGTGACAGATAAGAGCCAAAAGGCAGCCTTTAGCGGCAAAAGCCTTAATACTGGCGGGCTATGGGAACTCACCCCTACCATTGAAAGAGGCAGTACTTTTACGGATGCCAATGGCAATGTAGTCGGGACACCGGATCAATGGTATCTGGCATCGATAAAAAGAGCCCCCAATGCGGATACAATGCCTCTAATTGAAGGCGGCGACAACAACTATGGTCTCTACCGCATGTCCATCGATACCCTGCGCCAGCGCCTTGGCGACCTTCGTTGCCGCAATCGCAGCGATGATACATATGATGTCTGGGCAAGAAACCGCAGTGGCCGTTTTGCTGGCCATGGCTATGATAGCAAGTACAATTTCTTCCAAGTTGGTTTAGATACGATGCCAAACCGAAAGAGTGCGTACGGTCTGCTCATAGAGCGCGGCGTTGCTTCGCCTGAATATGAGAAAGGCAATGGCATGAATCACACGCTGGCAGGAGCTGCTTATGCTACATGGCTTGGAGACCATGGCGATTATACGGATGTAGTCGCAAAATTGGGCAGAAACGATGCCGTAATCTATACCTTTGGCGAGTACCCAGACCGGGCAGACTATCGGGCCAAGGAGCGGAGCCTGTCGCTGGAGTACGGCCGCAAGGTAGAACTTGGCGACAAGGGCTACTTCGTAGAGCCGCAGCTGCAGTTGGTTATGGGACATTTGAACAGCAATTCTTATACGAGCAGCAGAGGAACGCATGTTTTTGAAAACAGCCTCAATTCCACGATTGGCAGGGTCGGTTTTGTCTTCGGCAAAAAGAATCCGAACAACAAGATGCCGTACGTTTTCTACATGAAAGCATCGGTGCTTCATGAATTCGGCGGGGACCGAAACTACACCATGGACCGTGTGAATGCAATGGATGATGCAGAACATCTTGATGGCAAATACTCCTACGGCGACACCTGGTTTGAATTAGGCCTTGCCAGCAATATAAAAGTCAATGAGCATACAAACTTCTATGCCGATGTCGAAAAGAGCTTTGCCAGCGATTTCAACAAGAAATGGCAGTTCAACGCCGGCATAAATTGGTCTTGGTAAAATGAAAGACAACGTAGAAAAAGTCTAGTGCTGGACTTTTTGCTTAGCACAAATCACCGTTGGCCATAGGCTGAATCTATGGCCAACGGTGATTTTTTTGTATTTTCCAATCGAACATTTTTTTGGTAAAGTAGAGACATCAACCGATCGGACCACAAAACGTATGACGACAAACAAAGCGTTTCAGGAGGAAAATATCATGAGCAAGCATCTTTCTACACCATTCCGTTTCGACTATGTCGGCAGCTTCCTGCGTCCGGCTAAACTCAAAGAGGCACGTCAGCAGTTTGCCGAGGAGAAGATCTCGGCAGACGAGCTTAAGGCCGTTGAAGATGACGGTATCCGCGAACTTGTCGCAAAGCAGAAAAAGGCCGGTTACCATGTGATTACGGACGGCGAATTCCGCCGCAGCTACTGGCATCTTGATTTTATGTGGGGGCTTGAGGGCATTGAGCATATCGAGCTCGACCATGGCTATTACTTCCACGGCGAAGAGACGACACATGGTTCCTGCGCAGTGACTGGCAAAATTGGCGGGCACAACCATCCGTTTGTCGAGCATTTCAAGTTCGTCAAGCAGTTTGAGGACGAAAATACAATTGCTAAGCAGACGCTGCCGGCACCGGCACAGACGCTGGCAGAACTCTTCCGCGGTGATAATGGCAAGACAACACGCAAGTTCTATCCAGAGGAAGAAGAGCTCATCAAGGATTTGGCTGCGGCGTATCACACGGTCTTCCTTGAGCTCTACGCCGCTGGCTGCCGCAATATCCAGCTTGATGACTGTACGTGGGGCATGATTGTCGACGACGGCTACTGGCAGACGCATATTGAGCCGGGCGTGACGGTCGAGAGCGAAGCCAACCGTTATCTGCGCGTCAACAATCTCGCGCTGCAGGACCTGCCAAAGGACCTCGTGGTCAACACGCATATCTGCCGCGGCAACTACCATTCGGCTTACGCGGCCAGCGGCCCGTACGACCGCGTCGCTCCGTACATCTTTGCCAAAGAAAACGTCCATGCGTATTATCTGGAATTCGACGACGAGCGTTCCGGCAGCTTCGAATGTCTCAAAGAAGTCACGCCGGGCAAAAAAGTCGTGCTTGGCTTAATCACCACAAAACGTCCGGAGCTCGAAGATAAAAACGCCGTCATTGCGCGCATCCACGAAGCAGCAAAATACGTGCCGCTTGAAGACCTCTACCTGAGCCCGCAGTGCGGCTTCGCCTCCTGCGAAATCGGCAACAAGCTGACCGAAGCGGAACAGTGGGCCAAGCTCGCCCTTGTCAAAGATATCGCGGAAACAGTCTGGGGCAAATAAAATTCGTCAGGCCGTGACGGCATAGGCGTTGTATAATTTCAGGAGCCGAATATTTCTCTCAAAAAAAACACCGCTGAAAAAGTCTAGTACTGGACTTTTTCAGCGGTGTTTTTGATGGGAAGAGAAAATTATGATGTGTTTGATGTATATAATGTATTATGAGGTTTACTTCCGATAAAAATAAATTATCGTAAGTAAGTAGAGATCTTGATTTTGGGATCGTTTATCCGTATGGTTCTGCGCCCCAGTTTGGGTTGCGCAGCATGGCGCGGCCTACGCCGATGAGGTCGGCGGCTCCTGCCTCGAGCAGCGCTTCTGCCTGCGAGGGAATCCGCACGCCTCCTGTGAGGATAACGGGGATATTTACCTGGGCCTTGACAGCTTCGCTCATATCGGCGAACCAGCCAGGCTCATTGTGACCTGGACGCTGGTAGACATGCAGGCCTCCGGAAAGGTCCAAGAGGTCGATGCCGGCACGTTCCAGAAGTTTTCCTGCCGCAGCGGCGTCTGCAAGTGAGCATCATCGGCAAATGAGAGCTGGTAAGGGTCTGCCTTACCCTGACGAGTCACTTGATACTCCCCACGGCTGAAACCGGGGGATTCTTGGGTCAACAACCACCGCACCGCCTCCGAAGAATTGGCGTCTTACACGATTTCCCCAAG
>USAK01000052.1 GCA_900552565.1 uncultured Selenomonas sp.
ACACCATCAGGAGGCTATGCGATTTTATTGTGCTTCAAAAAGCTGTAAACTGCTGGATATAAATGTAAAGAATGGGGGAGTTTTTATGATGAGGGAACTGCCGAAACACGGGGAAATCTGGAGACACTTTAAGAATCATCTCTATGAGATTATCGAATGTCCTGTGATTCATACGGAAACGAATGAACGCATGGTCTGCTACCGTGCGCTTTACGGGAGCTACGGCGTCTATGTCCGGCCGCTCCTGATGTTCATGAGCGAAGTCGACCATGAGAAATATCCAGAGGCCGGTCAGAAATACCGTTTTGAACGGTTGAGCGAATGAGCACTGTCCTGCAAAATCAGGGCAGCTTTGCTGATGCAGAAACTGTCATGTCTGTGATATAATAGAAGATATTTTTATGGGAGGGATGAACGCGGATGGACGAAATAACGGCAAAGGAGCAGGAACGGCAGGACGCGGTCTGGCCGCAGGAGATGGAACGCCTGCAGGCAAAGGCCGGCCATATGCAGATTGTGGCAGAGGTCCTGCACGTCGGCATGAAGGAACTGTTCTGTCTGGAAAACGTGCCGCAACAGGTGTTTTTCCTATGGGAAGACGGTCTGCATGCCTTAACTTTGGAAGAAGGCATGACGAAGGAGACCTGTGAGGAACTGCCGTGGTCTGAACGTCTATTGCATTCTGTGGTGGATACGGAGCACTTGACGGGGCTGCTCAATGGCAGCCTGCGCATCAAGTGGGAGCCATTTTTGCCGGCAGAGCCCGACTTTTATTATTATCTCAGCGATACTGGCGAAGTCAAAGGCACCAACTGGCATGGCACATTTGCCGACTATGCGCATTTTGCGGCAGGCAACTGCTTCCAGACGAAAGAACAGGTCAAGCGCTGCTTTGCGCAGATGTTTGCCAAGCTCAAGCAGTCGTATCAGGCGGCGCGGGGCATCCCTGAAGAGGAGCCTGCGGCAGCAAAAGACGAGCTGACGCTCTTTGATACGTGATGCATAAGGTGACGAATTCCAACATGAGAACCACGAAAAAAGAAATCCGGATTGCCGGCTTTGCCATAGAATTTCAGCGCAAGCGCATCAAGAATATGCATCTCCGCGTCAAGGCGCCGGATGGCCGCGTGACGCTTTCGGCACCGTTGCGCATGCCAAGGGACGTGATTGAGCGTTTCGTAGCGGAAAATGAAGACTGGCTGCGGCGCAAGACTGCCGAAATAAAGAAACGGTCAGGAGAGCAGCATCAATATGTGACGGGCGAGACCATCTCGCTGTGGGGCGAATCAAAGGTGCTGGTCGTCAGGGCGGCCGGACGTGCGGCGTGCCATTTTGACGGTCCCCGCGTGCTGCTATCCTTGCCTTTGGGCGAAAACAGCACGAAGGAACGCAGAGAGGCGGTGCTCAGGGAGGCCTATCGTCAGGAACTAATTCGGGCCATTGCTGAAATGGCGCCCAAAATCGAGCAGCGCACGGGACTTTACGCGCGGGAATGGCGGACCAAACGCATGAAGACGCGCTGGGGTACCTGCAATATCGTCAAACGGCGCATCTGGATTAATCTGGAACTGGCGAAGAAAAAGCCAGTCTGCCTGCAGTACATTATCCTTCACGAGGTCCTTCATCTGACAGAGCGTTATCATAATAAGCATTTTTATGCACTCATGAGCTATTATATGCCTGCGTGGAAAAAAGTCAGGGCGTATTTGAATGCGGCACCTCTGGTGCAGTGATGCAATAATCAGAATTCTTATATGTAAGTAAAATTAATGAAATTTTTCAAGAAAACTTCTTCTTCTGTCTGTATTGACGCAGATGTGTAGATGCGTTATAGTAAACGTGTACATCGAAAGAAGACAATAGGAGGAAGAAGACTATGAAGAAACTCGTAAAACGCGTATTCAAAGCTCATGTCAATGTTGAAGCTTTTGGCAAAGTCATCAGCTGGAATGCATAATCATGTATAGCATGAGCGTATACACAACAAAATAATAAGACTCGCGGAAAAGATATCCATGCTTTGCTGTGAGTCTTATTTTTATGTTTTATGAAAAAAGTCCTGCGGACATCAGGATGTGCTGATGTCCGCAGGACTTTTTATTTGCTGTATGTCATTTTCTGGGGAATCAGTCATCATCATCGCTGCTGTGGTCAGCGCCGGCATAGGAACCCGTGTAATCTGCAGGATAGATGGTGATGTCATAGTGACCGTTGTTCCACTCATGGGAAAGATGATGCTTGAACGGGGCCAAAGCCTCCAAGAGCACATGATAAGCCGTGGTGCCGGGATAAACACCGGAGTCGGAGATGTCAACTTTGTAGCCGTTCTCATGAGAGTAGGTGCCATGCGCATGATAGCCGTACTCGGCACCGCCCGTCACGACAAAGTCAATGCCGGCATCGCGCGCGAACATGTTGAGCGTATCGAGGAAGGCAACGGTCGAAGGCTGGAAATCTGCCGTGTCCGTTACATCATTGTCACTCCAGGGCGTGTCCATACCGCAGGTGCTGCTCCATTTGCGCAGGTTGCTCTTGCCAAAGTCATCGCGGATGGCATAAGCATCACTTACGGACGAACCGGTGCCCGGCTGGGACGGGATGATGGAAGGAAGGCTCGTAGACGGCGTGATGGGAGAGGTCGGCGTCAGCGAACCGATGCGGGCAACTTTGCTCTCCATCTTTGGATTCATGGAACGCGGTGCCGTGGTCATGGGATTGCGGGTAGAACGAGTGATGACAGCCGGCCGGCTTACCGTAGCGGCGCTGGCTTCCTGCTCTGTGAACGTTCCGGAAACGCCGGGCAGCATGGCTGCTTTCTGCTGATACGAAGCCTGCGAAGCTGCTGCCGGCGCCGTGGTCTTGAGAACCGGCGAAGCGGAAACAGTCGTGCTGCCAACAGCGCAGCAGACCAGGAATGTGGCTGTCAAAAATTTTCTCATTCTGCTCATCAATAGAGGTGCCTCCTGTCTAGAATACGATTACATTCACGAATAATTTCTTCTTATTATACTACTTTTTTGTTAATTCGTAAAGCCTGATGCCTTGACAAAGAAAAAAACATAAGAGAAAATCCGAAACAATGGGATTCTCTTATGGTTAAGGAGGGGCAGATTCAGCCTTTGACACGGCTGCTCAGGACGCTGCCGGTGACAGTGTCGATGCGCAGATTGTATTTGACCTGGTTGACCGCGCAGCTGACATTATAGACTGGCAGAAAATTAGGCGCTGCTTTACTGTCGGCCTGGCCATCGTCATTCAGCTGCCGCAGTGGGAAAATCACGGGGAGCAGGCGCCGGAAAAACAGGGGACGGAGGGAGAATCATGGAAAAGATATTGATGTACGGGAAAATAAAAAAAGCCCGTCTGCCGGAAGGGTAGGGCAGATGGGCTGGAGCGCTTAAGGATTTGTATCAGAGCTCGCCGTGAGCTTCGCGCTGCACGAGGTCGCTCATGATGCGCGGATAAAGTTTATCAAGTTTGTAGAGCAGCAGGATAACAATGAGGATGACCCAGATCAGCGTCATGCCGTACATATACATATGTACAATCATGTCAATGGCCGACTGCGGCTGGACGGCATCTGCCGTCGACGAGGAGATGTAGCCCGACCAGGACATCAGCACCGTGATGAGGGCACCGGTAATGCCCGTGCCGACTTTGTAGCCGACGGAACTGCCGGAGAAAATCAGGCCTTCCTGACGGATGTGGAATTTCCACTGGCCGTATTCGACGACGTCGCCGAGGAAACCGAAAATGACGGAGTTGAGCGGTGCAAAGCCAATGCCGCGGATGATGCAGCTGAAGACGACCCAGCCAAAGCTCATCGGGTTCAGGCAGTAAATCAGGTGGCCAATTAAGGCAACCGTGACGCCAATCAGGGACATGTTGCGTTTGCCGAAGCGTTTGAGCAGTTTCGGGCAGAAGAGAATCGTGCAGACAATCGTCGTGATGACCTCGCAGAGCAGCAGGATGCTGAACAGCGAATCATCATGGAAGATGTACTTGCAGTAGTAGGGGAGCAGGGTACCCGTGACCATCTGGATAATGCACTGCATCATCCAAATCGTCATGGCCATCCAAAAATACTTATTGCAGACCAGGCACTTGAGTGAGAGCAGGACAGGGACCTTGCTGACTTTTTTGCGTGCTTTGATGACAACCGTCTCTTTGCACTGCGAGAAACAGAGCATGAGCAGGATGAAGGCGAGTACCGACCAGATGCTCATGACCTTAATCCAAGCGGCCTGGTTGTCGCCGAGCATCTTGACGAGAGGCAGCGTGGCGGAAATCGAGATGATTTTGCCGATTGGCGAAAGAGCCATACGCGTGATGGAGAGCATGTCGCGTTCGCGCGAGATGCGGGTCATCATGGCAGAGAGACTGCCGTACGGCAGGTTGAGTGCTGTGTAGCAGATGGTGTTGCAGAAGTTATACGTGATGAATAGGTAGACGAACTTCATGAAGTCAGAGCCCTGCGGCACCGTATAAATGAGGACAATGGAAACGCAGAAGGGGATGCTGGACCAGAGAATCCATGGCCTTGATTTGCCCCATTTGGAATTCGTGCGTTCGACGATAAAGCCCATGATGAGGTCGGAGATACCATCGAAAATACGGGAAAGCAGGAAGACGAGGCCGACGGTCGTCGGCTCGACGCCGGCATAGTCTGTGTAGAAAAATGTCAGGATGGTCATGGCACCGGCGACGATGTTCATGGCGGTATCGCCGACGCCATAGCTGATGCGTGTAAACCAGGACAGTCTGCCTTCCTCCTGCGGGGCGGCCTGACCGGATGCAGGCGGCGTGCCGCCTGCCGGCTGCGGTTCATTCATAAGAAACCCTCCTCAAATCGGTTTGAACATCATGAACAGGTATGGTCAGTCTTTCATGATGGCCTGTACAGCAGTTTTTGTATCTGTTTCCGGGAACAGCTCGTAGCCTACGCGGTATTTATAGCCAAGGCGTTTGAGCGTTTCGTAGACCTGATGGTAGTTGATTTCGCCCGTGCCCGGCTCATGACGGCCCGGGCAGTCAGCCACGTGGATATGGCCAATCTGGTCGATATATTTTTCAAGGTTATAGCAGAGGGCACCTTCGTTGTACTGCATATGGTAGGCATCGAACAGCACCATGAGGTACGGAGAACCAATCAGGCGCGTGACTTCGGCAGCCATCTGCGTGGTCTTGAGGAAATTGCCGACATGATCAACCTTGATGTTGAGGGCTTCCAGATTCATGCGGATGCCGTAATCTTCTGCAAGCTTTGCGCTTTCAACCAGCGTGCGGTACATCGAGCAGAGCTTTACCGTATCCGACAGCTCGTCGTAGTGATTGACAACCACGCCGCCATCGCCGAGTGCGTTGGAATGGATGGTGACCGTTTCGGCGCCGACTGTTTTGGCCGCTTCCAGGGAATCCTTGAGATTCTTGAGGTAAGCCGCTTTCTGCTCGGGGTCGACGAGGGAATAGTCGTTATCGCCGTTGAAACCGCTGATTTTGATGTCAGCAGCCTTGGCAGCTTCGCTGACTTCCTTGAGGTCGCGGATGCGCCAGTCCCAGAATTCAACGGACTCAAAGCCGTCTTTTTTGGCAGCGGCAAAGCGTTCAGCAAAGGGCAGTTCTGTGTAGAGTGTATCGATGCAGGCACAACGTTTCATGATGATTCCTCCTGATATTTTACAGGTGCCGGCACTTTGGCCGGCATCTGTTTTATCTGCAATAGTATGGAATTAGCGGACTTCGGCAATCTTGACCGGGCGGCCTTCTTTGAGCGATTTCGTCGCAGCGGCTGCCATTTCGACTGGATAGAGTCCATCTTCGCCCGTCACCGGCGTAGCCGTGTCTTCTTTGACGGCTTTGGCAAAGGCATTCATCTCGTTGACGAAGGCCTGTTCATAGCGGTCCCACATGACCTGATAAGCCGTGCCGCCGACCGTACCTGCAGCATCGGCAAACTGTGCCGTGTTCGGGATATCATTGCCGTTAAAGGCAACGCCTTTCGAGCCGAATACTTCGACACGCTGGTCATAGCCATAAACAGCGCGGCGGCTGTTGTCAATCGTGGCAATCGTGCCGGATTTGAATTTGAGCGTGACGACGGCCGTGTCGACATCGCCGGCTTTGCCGATTTCAGGGTCGACGAGGACGGAGCCCTGTGCATAGACTTCTTCGACTTCATCGCCGGCGAGGAAGCGGGCCATATCAAAGTCGTGAATCATCATATCGTAGAAGATACCGCCCGAAACTTTGACGTAATCGATGGAAGGCGGCTCCGGGTCGCGCGAGCTGATGCGGATGAGATGCGGCTGGCCGACTTTGCCGGATTTTACCATGTCATAAACGGCGCGGTGATTGTGGTCGAAGCGGCGGCAGAAGCCAATCTGCAGCTTGACGCCAGCTTCTTTGGCCGTGTCGATGGCCTCGTGAACGCGTTTGAGGTCGTAATCAATCGGTTTCTCACAGAACAGCAGTTTACAGCTTTTTGAAGCACAATAAAATCGCATAGCCTCCTGATGGTGT
>USAK01000053.1 GCA_900552565.1 uncultured Selenomonas sp.
GGACTTGAACCTGTGACCTTCGGGTTATGAGCCCGACGAGCTACCGACTGCTCCACCCCGCGATAAAAATATCTATATAAACAAATATGCGGATTATCATTTGGTTGCGGGAACAGGACTTGAACCTGTGACCTTCGGGTTATGAGCCCGACGAGCTACCGACTGCTCCATCCCGCGATGTTTTTGCATCGCCGTATCACTTCCGGCTGACAAGATGTTATTATAGAGTATTTTTAGGGGGATGTCAACACTTTTTTTCATTTTCTCGAAAAAAAAAGAAGCAGCAGTTTCCCTGACGCAATTGTCGGGAAACTGCTGCTTCCTACATTATTATTTATTTCGGGAAAATCCCGCCCTTTTATGCTTTCTTCTCTTCTTTGGCAGGCTTGGCCTCAGCCGGTGCTTCGCCAGTCTCAAACAGATAAGCATAGCGTGCCTTGAATTCTTCCGGCGTCATGCGGAAGGCATTGGCAAGGCCCGGGTCCTCGAGGTCTTCTTTTTCCATGCGCATCATGGAGCCGCGTGCAATGCGGTACTGTACGGACTTGATGTTGACCTTGCGCACACGCGTCTTGCCCGTGGCCGGGTCCTTGATGTCCTCGAAGCGCATCGGCACGGCCTCATTATTCTGGATGGAGATGAGGGCGCCGCTGTCGCCGCGCATGAGGAAACGAACAGCCGCATAGCCGAGCGAACGCGCATAGTCGATATCATAAGCGATTGGCGCCGTGCAGCGCAGCTCATAGCCGATTTCCTTATCGATGATGGTAATCTTGATGCCGATTTTCTTGACTTCAGCGAGGACGGCCTGCTTGAGAATTTCACCAAAGTCGAGCTCGCTATAGCGGATATGGCCATGCTCATCCGTGACGACTTCGCCGAGCTTCTTGAAGTCTTCCGGCATGATCTTCTCGATGACGCCTTCGGCGATGACAGCCACGCCGTAGTTCTTGCCCGTTAAGTACCGTTTGACGATGGAGCCCGTAAGAATATCGACGAGCTGCTGCAGCGGAATCTTCTCCTGCGGGAACTCCTCCGGGATAATCGTGATGGCGGCACCGGCGCTGCGGCCCATGCCGAGAGCCAGGTGGCCTGCCGTACGGCCCATGGCAATCGTGAAGTACCAGCGGTTGTTCGTCGTGCGCGCATCCTCCATGAGGTTCTCGATTTCCGTCGTTGCAAAGGCGCGGGCTGTCTCAAAGCCGAACGTCGGCACGCCCTCCGGCAGCGGCAGGTCATTATCAATGGTCTTCGGCACATGCACAACATTGATGGTGCGTCCCATCTTGCGCGCTTCTTCCGACACGGCGGCCGAGCTGTAAGCCGTATCGTCGCCGCCAATCGTCACGAGGTGCGTGACGCCGAGTTCTGTCAGCGTCTCCACGACCGTGCGCAGGTCGGATTCCTTCTTCGTCGGGTTAAAACGGCTCATCTTGAGGATGCAGCCGCCCGCCATATGGATATGGCTGATATCTTTCGGCTCGAGGCGAACGTAATTCTTCTCGCCGCGTGCGAGTCTCGAAAAGCCATCGTAAATGCCAAGCACATCCCAGCCGTGGCGCGTCGCTTCATTCGTGATGCCCGAAATGACGCTGTTGATGCCAGGTGCCGGACCGCCGCCGCAGACGATTGCGATAACTTTCTTGATGCCGATCATGGAAATTCCCCCTTAAATCTGTGGATTTCAATTTTGATTACAGTACATCTATTCGTCTTTTTTGAGCGAATTCCTGCTTGAATTTTATTATTTTTACAAACTTTTGACAATTATTGTCGAAAAAATAAAAGCCAGCCCGACTGAGCTGACTTTTGTATGTTATTTCCGGCCAGAATGATTTCTTCTCGCGCGGTGCCCAAGATTTGTCTTCGTGCCGTGCGGCTTCTGGCGGCGGCTGCGGTCGTTGCGCCCCTTATGTGCAGCCCCCTTGCGGTTGGCGTATTTCGAGAGCGGTTTGCGCTTGGCTTTTTTCTCCTCGCGCTTCTCGCGGATTTCTTTGAGAATCTGCTCCTGCTTCTCTTTGTGGCGGCGGCCGCGTTCCGAGCGCTGTTTGCGGATGCGGTCCTTGATGCCTGACTCGATGCGGCGCAGCAGGTCGTACTGGCGTGCATTGACAAATGTGATGGCCTTGCCCTTCTCCCCCGCGCGGCCCGTGCGGCCGATGCGGTGAATGTAGCTCTCGGCATCATGCGGGATATCGTAGTTGAAGACATGCGTAACGCCCTCGATATCGAGACCGCGCGCGGCAATATCCGTCGCGCAGAGAATCTGCAGCTCCGCCTTGCGGAAGCGTTTGAGCACAAGCGTGCGCTGTACCTGCGACAAGTCGCCATGCAGCTCATCGACGAGGTAGCCGCGCGCCGCCAGGGCCATCGTGACCATATGAGCGCGCTGTTTCGTATGGCAGAAGACCATCGCGAGATACGGCTGCTCCTGATTGATGATTTCGCAGAGCTTGTCAATCTTCGTCTCTTCCGTCGTATCGATGATGACCTGCTCGATGGCATCGAGGGTCACATGCTCGGCCTTGACTTCGATATTCTGCGGGGCATGCATATAACGCATCGAAAGGGCCTTGATGCGCTCCGGCATCGTAGCCGAGAACAGCATGAGCTGACGGTCGGGTGCTGTCGCCTGCAGCAGCGTCTCGACATCTTCAATGAAGCCAAGGCGCATCATCTCATCCGCCTCGTCGAGGACGACCTTATTGACCTGAGAGAGGTCAATCGTCTGACGGCGCAGGTGGTCGAGCAGTCTGCCCGGCGTGCCGATGATGAGCTGCGGATGGCGGCGGAGCTTCTGCTTTTGACGTTCGATGTCCTGGCCGCCAAAGATGACCAGCGAAGAAATATCCGTGGCAGCACCAAGGGTCTGCGCGACCTTGGCTATCTGGACGGCCAGTTCACGCGTCGGCGTAATCACGAGGGCCTGTGCCACTTCTGCCTGCTGCTTGATTTTTTCCATGATGGGCAGCAGGAAGGCCAGCGTCTTGCCCGTGCCGGTCTGCGCCTGTACGATGCAGTCATGGCCGGCCCGTACAACGGGGATGGCCTTTTCCTGCACCGGCGTAGCTTCCTTGATGCCATGGCTGCGCAACGCATCGCAAAGGGCATCGCGGATGCCGAGTTCCTGAAATGTTGTCATATGATATCCCTTTTATCCTTTCTGAGCAAGTGCTGCATCACGAAGAGAGCACTTCCGTGCCCGTTTCCGTGATGAGGACCGTCTTTTCCCACTGGGCAGAGAGCTTGCCGTCCTTCGTGCGGACCGTCCAGCCATCGCCGCGGTCAACGACGACTTTATACGTCCCTTCGTTAATCATCGGCTCGACCGTCAAAATCATGCCCGGCACGAGCAGCATGCCCGTATCCTTTTCGCCGACATGCGGCACAAACGGCTCGAGGTGGAAGTCCTTGCCCACGCCGTGGCCGCCGAGGTCCGTGACAACGGAATAGCCGTTTTCATGGGCATGAGCTTCACAGGCAGCACCGATGTCACCGAGGAAATGCCACGGACGGATGGCTTCAATGCCGAGTTCCATGCATTCGCGGGCGACGCGCACGAGCTTTTCAGCTTCCGGCGTCGTCTTGCCGACAATGTACATGCGCGAAGCATCGGCATAATAGCCATTAAGAATCGTCGTGATATCGATGTTGACGATATCGCCTTCCTTGAGGATGGTCTTCTTCGACGGAATCCCGTGGCAGACCACCTCGTTGATGGAAATGCAGACGTTCTTCGGGAAGCCTTCATAATTGAGGCAGGCCGGAATGCCGCCGCGCTCGCGGATATAATCAGCTGCGGCCTGGTCAAGCGTCGCCGTATCGATGCCCGGACGCACCATCTCAGTCATGAGGTCGAGAGCACCGTCATTGATGACACCGGCAGCGCGTACCCCGGCAATATCCTTTTCATTGTTGATGATATTCTTCGGCGGACGCACCTGACCGCGGAAAATATCAAATTTCATTTCCGAGATGCGTTCATCAAAATCTTCGTGGCATTTCTTGTACTTCTTGCCGCTGCCACACCAGCATAAATCATTTCTCGTCATACGACTGTATACTCCTTTATTCTAGGAAATGTACGGCTTATCGTCGCCGTGTCCTAAGCATAACTTACCTATATCATTATAAGACGATTTAAGGATTTGTAAAACCTTTTCTTTCCGCCCCCTTTCCTTCGGGATTGCCTTGACCATGATTTTGCCTTGTTATATACTAAACTGTATGTATACATGGGGCTTTGTCCCCATGCCGCCGGAAAACGTATTGAAACCGCACTGTAAGAAAAGGATGTGTCCTGATGATTACCTGGATCAAACGAATCCTGCTGTTCCTTCTGATTATTTTCGCGGCGATATTTGCCATCTGCGCATATCGCATGCATACTGCCGACCGGGCTGTGCCTGTACTCAACTATCATCAAATCAATGACCGCGATGAAAATTCGCTGACGGTCCATACGGATGAATTCGAGCAGCAGATGAAATACCTCGTCGACAACGGCTATCATACCATCACGCCGGCAGAGATGATGGATGCCTTTGAAAATGGCACGCCGCTGCCCGATAAGCCCGTCATCCTGACATTTGATGACGGCTATGTCGACAATTACAAGAACGCTTATCCGATCCTTGAGAAATACGGCCTCAAGGGCACGATTTTCCTGATTTCCGACTTCATTGGCACCTATCCGAACTACATGACGTGGGCACAGGTCGACGAGATGCAGCAGAGCGGCATCATCGACTTCGAGAGCCATACGCTGTCGCATCCGGAGCTCGACAAGATTCCGCCCGACCAGATTAAGCATCAGCTCGAGGATTCCAAGAAGGCCCTCGAATGGCGTCTGAATAAGCCCATCAACTTCATCGCTTATCCCTGCGGCTCCTATGATGACGAACTGCTGCGCATGACGAAGGAAGCCGGCTACCGCGCCGCCTTCACCGTTCACTACGGTCTTGCTACACCGGCCGAAAATCCTTACATGCTTGACCGCGTGCCAATTTTTGGCTGCAACACGCATCAGTTCCGCCGCTTCCAGCTGCGCCTTGAATACGCACCGATTTTTGCCCCGCTTGACGCCCTGAGCCGCAGCCTTGTCAAGAGCGGACATAACATCCTTGCAAAGTTCGTCCCTGCGCCCTGATTTCCTAATTTCATATTGCAGTTCTTTCCAGAAAACAAAAGTCCCGGGAACCTCATGGTTCCCGGGACTTTCTTTATCTGTCCGAGGGGGGCAGACAAAATTATTCGTCATCCTCTTTTTTGACTCTTGGCAGCGTCGTGAACGTGAAGTCACTGCCATTGTAGCCAATCTCGACGACATCGCCTTCGCGTACGTCGCCGCGGATGATTTCCTTCGAGAGCGAGGTCTCGACCGTATGCGTCAGCAGACGGCGCAGAGGTCTTGCACCAAAGTTCGGGTCGAAGCCGCGGTCCGCAAGGGCCGTAAGGGCTTCATCCGTCCATTTGAGGGAAATCTTAATCTGTTTCTCAAGGCGGTCGCTGAGGTTCTTGAGCATGATGGCTGCGATGTTCTTGACCTGTTCCTTCTTGAGGGCCTTGAAGACGATGATATCGTCAACACGGTTGAGGAACTCCGGACGGAAGTAGTCTTTGAGGATTTCCTTGACCGCGCCTTTGGCCTCTTCATAGCTCTTATTGAGGATTTCGTGCGAGCCGAGATTCGACGTCATGATGATGACCGTGTTCTTGAAGTTGACGACACGGCCCTTGCCATCCGTCAGACGGCCATCGTCGAGAATCTGTAAGAGGACATTGAAGACATCGCGGTGTGCCTTCTCGATTTCATCGAGCAGGATGACACTGTACGGACGGCGGCGGACGGCCTCCGTGAGCTGACCGCCTTCATC
>USAK01000054.1 GCA_900552565.1 uncultured Selenomonas sp.
AGCTCGTAAAGGCTATGGAAGACAAGTTCGGCGTAAGCGCTGCTGCTCCGGTTGCAGTTGCTGCTGCTGGCGCTGCTGCTGGTGCTGCTGCTGAAGAGAAGACTGAGTTCACGGTCGTTCTCTCCGCTGTTGGCGACAAGAAGATCAACGTTATCAAGGCTGTCCGTGAAGCTACGGGTCTCGGCCTGAAGGAAGCTAAGGCTCTCGTTGATGGCGCTCCGGCTCCGATCAAAGAGAACGTTTCCAAGGCTGACGCTGATGCCCTCAAGGCTAAGCTCGAAGAGGCTGGCGCTACGGTTGAACTGAAGTAATTTCAGTTTTTCAGTTTTGCTGAAACAGGAACCGTCCCTTGTGGACGGTTCTTTTTTTATACACTTTACTTGACATGCGGAAAAAGCTATGGTATAGTGTTAAACTACAGGAAATTGAATAGGGATAACTATGTGTCAGCGGAAAGGAACGGAAGCAAGGTGCAAAAAAATAAGCAAACCTTGTTTTTTTCTTGTTCTATGGTTCCGTGTCTATTTGTGTTGTTTCCCTATCTTTCAAAAAACATTCTAGTAAAATCAGGCTAAGGGGTGAAGGATTTAATGTTTAATCCTGTGCCGGTGGGCAAACGAACCAGGTATAGCTATGCCAGAATCAAAGAGGTCATGGAAATGCCGCATCTGCTGGACATCCAGCGGAACAGCTACAAGTGGTTCCTCGACAAGGGACTGCAGGAGATTTTCCATGATATCTCACCAATCCAGGATTTCTCCGGAAATCTGGTCTTGTCCTTCGAGAGCTTCTCGCTCGGCGAGCCAAAGTACGATCTCGACGAGTGCAAGGAACGCGATGTGACGCTGGCAGCACCTCTTCGGGTGAATGTCCGCCTTATCAATCGCGAGACAGGTGAAATTAAAGAGCAGGAAGTATTCATGGGCGATTTCCCGCTCATGACCGATACGGGCACGTTCATCATCAATGGTGCAGAACGTGTCATCGTCAGCCAGCTCGTCCGTTCTCCGGGCGCTTATTATGGAGAAGAGATTGACCCGACGGGTAAACATCTCTATAATGCCACGGTCATTCCGAACCGCGGTGCTTGGATCGAGCTCGAAACGGATACGAACGATGTCGTTTCCGTCCGCATCGACCGCACGCGCAAGATGCCGGTGACGTATTTTATCCGTGCACTCGGTTTCGATACGGATGAGAAGATCCTCGCACTCTTTGGCGATGACCCGCGCATGCTCAACACGATTGAGCGCGATGGTGAGGAAGTCAAGTCGCAGGGCAAGGCTGTCATCGAAATCTACAAACGCCTGCGTCCGGGCGAGCCGGCCAATGAGGACAACGCAACGCAGCTCCTCAATTCGCTGTTCTTTGACCCGAAACGCTACGACCTCGCTACGGTCGGCCGCTATAAACTCACGAAGAAGCTCGGCTGGAAGCGCCGCATCCTCGGCAAGGTCCTCGCTGAACCGATTGTCGACCAGGAGACGGGCGAAATCGTCATTCCGCAGGGCGAGACGGTCACGGAAGACATGCTCGATGCTGTTGACGTTGAGCGCGAGAAACAGATTTTTGGCGAAGGCAAGCTCATCACGCTGTACCTTCTCAAGAAAGACGGCACGAAAGTCCGCCTGCTCTGCTCGCCGACGCTTGACATTCATGACCGCACGATCACGAAGAATGATATCCTTGCATCCATCAGCTACCTGCTGAACCTCATGGATGGCTTTGGTTCGACGGATGATATTGACCATCTCGGCAACCGCCGTGTCCGCGCTGTGGGCGAACTGCTGCAGAATCAGTTCCGCATTGGTCTTTCCCGCATGGAGCGTGTCGTACGCGAGCGCATGACCATCCAGGATGTCGATGTCATCACGCCGCAGGCACTCATCAACATCCGTCCGGTCGTTGCAGCCGTCAAGGAATTCTTCGGTTCCTCCCAGCTGTCGCAGTTCATGGACCAGCACAACCCGCTGTCCGAACTTACACATAAACGCCGTCTGTCGGCTCTTGGCCCTGGCGGTCTTTCGCGTGAGCGCGCAGGCTTCGAAGTCCGCGATGTTCACAACTCCCATTACGGCCGTATGTGCCCAGTAGAGTCCCCGGAAGGCCCGAACATCGGTCTTATTGGTTCGCTCGCTACGTATGCGCGCGTCAACCAGTTTGGCTTCATGGAGACGCCGTACCGCCGCGTCGACAAAGAAAACCATCGCGTAACGGACGAAGTCCGCTACCTCACGGCCGATGAAGAGGACGAGCTCGTTATCGCTCAGGCCAACGAACCGCTCGATGATAATGAATGGTTCGTCAATGAGCGTGTCACGGCACGTTATAACGAAGAGACGGGCCTGCATGCCCGCGAAACGGTTGACTACATGGACGTCAGCCCGCGTCAGGTCTTCTCGATTGCTACGACGATGATTCCATTCCTCGAAAACGATGATGCGAACCGTGCCCTGATGGGTGCGAACATGCAGCGCCAGGCAGTTCCTCTGCTGCGCACGCAGGCTCCGCTCGTCGGTACGGGCATGGAGTACAAGGCTGCCTGTGACTCGGGCGTCATGGTCCTTGCCAAGCATGCCGGCGTCGTTGAGGAAGTCACGGCAGACTACATCAATGTCCGCACGAAAGACGGCGAACTTGATCACTATAAACTGCAGAAATTCCTGCGTTCCAACCAGGGCACCTGCATCAACCAGGTCCCGATTGTCTATAAAGGCGATGAAGTAGAAGAGAAGCAGCCAATCGCTGACGGCCCGGCTACGGACCACGGCGAACTCGCCCTCGGCTACAACATCATCGTTGCCTACATGCCTTGGGAAGGCTACAACTACGAGGATGCTGTCCTGCTGTCTGAAAACCTCGTCAAGCGCGATATCTACACGTCCATCCATATTGAAGAGTATGAATGCGATGCCCGTGATACGAAGCTTGGACCTGAGGAAATCACGCGCGACATCCCGAATGTTGCGGAAGAAGCCCTCAAGGACCTCGATGAAGAAGGCATTATCTCCATCGGTGCTGACGTACGTCCTGGCGATATCCTCGTCGGCAAGGTCACGCCGAAAGGTGAGACGGAGCTGACGGCCGAGGAGCGCCTGCTGCGCGCTATCTTCGGTGAGAAAGCACGTGAAGTCCGCGATACGTCCCTGCGTGTGCCGCACGGCGAACAGGGAAAGATTGTCGATGTCAAGATCTTCAGCCGCGAGAACAACGATGAGCTGCCGCCAGGCGTCAACCGCCTCGTCCGCGTCTACATCGCCCAGAAGCGTAAGATTTCCGTCGGCGATAAGATGGCAGGCCGTCACGGCAACAAGGGTGTCGTTTCGCGCATCATGCGCCAGGAAGATATGCCATTCCTGCCGGATGGCACGCCGGTCGATATCGTACTGAATCCATTAGGCGTCCCGTCCCGTATGAACATCGGTCAGATCCTCGAGGCTCATCTTGGCCGCGCCGTTCTTGAAATCGGCAGGCAGATCAAGGAGCACAACCCGACGATTGAACAGCGTCTGCGCGACCTCGGCTATGATGTCGACCGCCTCGGCATGCCGAAACCGGATGTTGCCGGCCTCCACATCGCTACGCCGGTCTTCGATGGCGCAAGCGACGAAGAAGTATTCGGCACCATCAAGGCTGCCGGCCTGCCAGTCGACGGCAAGACCGTTCTCTATGACGGCCGCACGGGCGAGCCGTTTGAGAACCGCGTCATGGTCGGCTGCACGTACTTCCTCAAACTGCATCATCTCGTTGATGATAAAATCCATGCCCGTTCCACGGGTCCGTACTCCCTCGTTACGCAGCAGCCGCTCGGTGGTAAAGCACAGTTCGGCGGCCAGCGCTTCGGCGAAATGGAGGTCTGGGCACTCGAGGCTTATGGTGCAGCTTACACGCTGCAGGAAATCCTCACGGTCAAGTCCGATGATGTCGTCGGCCGTGTCAAGGCATATGAAGCCATCGTCAAGGGGGAGAACATCCCTGAGCCGGGTGTACCGGAATCCTTCAAGGTCCTCATCAAGGAACTGCAGTCCATCGGTCTTGATATCAAGGTCCTCAACGAGGATGCCAAGGAAATCACGATCCAGGATGACGACGATGATGACGAGAACATCAATGAGAAAGCAAAGAATCTCGACCTCGATGTAGCAGGTGTTGACCCGACGAAGGGGGAGGACGCTGCTGCTAAGGCCGATGCCGCTGACCATTATGATGAAGGCGCTCCGTCTGATGATGAGAAGCCGGATGATATCATTGCAGATATTGGCAGCCTTGGTTCTATCGTAGAGCCGTCGGATGATGGAAAAGATGAGAAATAAGAAGGGAGTGTCATCTCTTTGCTGGATGTAAATAATTTTGATTCGATGCGCATCGGGCTTGCTTCGCCGGAGAAAATCCGGGAGTGGTCCTACGGCGAAGTCAAGAAGCCGGAGACCATCAACTACCGCACGCTCAAACCAGAGCGTGACGGCCTGTTCTGCGAGCGCATTTTCGGACCGACGCGTGACTGGGAATGTCACTGCGGCAAGTACAAGCGCATCCGTTATAAGGGCATCATCTGCGACCGCTGCGGCGTCGAGGTGACGAGGGCGAAAGTCCGCCGTGAGCGCATGGGCCATATCGAGCTCGCCGCTCCGGTCTCCCATATCTGGTATTTCAAAGGCATCCCGAGCCGCATGGGCCTGATTCTTGACATCTCGCCGCGTGCCCTCGAGAAAGTCCTCTACTTTGCCTACTACATTGTCCTTGACCCGGGCGAGACGGACCTCACGAAGAAGAGCCTGCTCTCCGAGAAGGACTATCATGAAGCACTTGAGAAATACGGCAACACGTTCCGTGTCGGCATGGGCGCCGAGGCCATCAAAGAGCTCCTCGAGGAGCTCGACCTCGACCGCATGAGCGAGGTACTGCGCAAGGAAGTCCGCACGGCTTCCGGCCAGAAAAAAGTCCGCGCCATCCGCCGTCTCGAGGTTGTCGAGGCCTTCCGCAAATCCGGCAACAAGCCGTCGTGGATGATTCTCGACGTTGTGCCGGTCATTCCGCCGGACCTGCGCCCAATGGTACAGCTCGACGG
>USAK01000055.1 GCA_900552565.1 uncultured Selenomonas sp.
GGCGGCGGACGGCCTCCGTGAGCTGACCGGCTTCATCGTAGCCGACGTATCCCGGAGGCGCGCCAATGAGACGCGATACACTGTGTTTCTCCATGTACTCCGACATATCGATACGAATCATGCTGCGTTCATCATCAAACAGGGCTTCGGCCAGCGTCTTGGCAAGTTCGGTCTTGCCGACGCCCGTCGGGCCAAGGAAGATAAACGAACCAATCGGACGGTTCGGGTCCTTGATGCCGGCACGGGCACGCAGGATGGCCTCGCTGACGGCCTTGACTGCTTCATCCTGACCGACAACACGGGCATGCAGCACATCTTCAAGATGCAGCAGTTTCTCGCGTTCGCCCGTCAGCATCTTCGTGACCGGAATGCCCGTCCAGCGGCTGACGACCTGCGCGATATCCTCCTCGCCGACTTCTTCTTTGAGGAGACGGCTGTCCTTGGATTTGGCAGCGATGATGGCTTCCTCTTCCTTGAGTTTCTTCTGCAGGGCCGGCAGCTTGCCGTATTTGAGTTCCGACATGCGGTTGAGGTCGTAAGCACGTTCCGCAGCTTCCATCTCACTGTTCACGCCGTCAATCTCTTTCTTGATGGCACGGACGCGCAGGATAGCATTCTTTTCCGTCTCCCACTGCGTCTTGAGCTCATTTTCCTCTTTCTGGAGTTTCTCTTTCTCCTTGGTGATTTTCTTGAGCTTCTCCTGCGAAGCCTCATCCGTTTCCTTCTTCAGAGCCTGCTCTTCAATCTCGAGCTGCATGATTTTGCGGCGGATTTCATCGAGCGGCTGCGGCATCGACTCAATTTCGGTACGCAGTTTTGCTGCGGCTTCATCGACGAGGTCGATGGCCTTATCCGGCAGGAAACGGTCCGAAATGTAGCGGTCTGAAAGCGTCGCTGCTGCGACAAGGGCTGCATCACGGATGCGTACGCCATGATGAACTTCGTAGCGTTCCTTCAGGCCGCGCAGAATGGAAATCGTATCCTCGACACTCGGCTCACCGACCATGACCGGCTGGAAACGGCGTTCCAGGGCTGTATCCTTTTCAATGTATTTACGGTACTCGTTGAGTGTCGTCGCACCAATGCAGCGCAGTTCGCCGCGGGCCAGCATCGGTTTCAGGAGGTTGCCGGCATCCATGGCACCTTCCGTAGCACCGGCACCGACGACCGTATGCAGTTCATCAATGAACAGCAGAATCTGGCCATCGGATTTGGCAATCTCGTTCAGGACGCTCTTCAAGCGTTCCTCGAACTCACCGCGGTATTTCGCACCGGCAATCAGGGAACCCATATCGAGGGAGAACAGCGTCTTATTCTTCAGTGACTCCGGTACATCGCCTGCCACGATACGGCGGGCAAGGCCTTCGACGATAGCCGTCTTGCCGACACCAGGCTCACCGATGAGCACTGGGTTGTTCTTCGTACGGCGGGAGAGAATCTCAATCGTACGGCGGATTTCCTCGTCACGGCCGATGACCGGGTCGAGTTTGCCGGCACGTGCGGCTGCCGTCAGGTCGCGGCCGAACTTTTCAAGGGATTTATACCCTTCCTCCGGATTGTCTGTCGTGACATTCTGTTTGCGGTTTTTGCGAATCGACGCCTGAATGGCCGACTTCGTCAGATGGAACTCGCGGCAGATATCCTGCACCTCACTGCTGCCATCCGTGACGAGGGCCAAAAGCAGGTGTTCCGTCGAAACATAATCATCCTTCATGGATTTGGCGTATTCTTCGGCGCGGCCGAGCACACGGACCATATCCATGCCCATGCCGAGGCGGTCTGTCCCTTTGACACTCGGGATTTTCGAGAGCTCCTGTTCAAGTCTTGCCTTAAGCATCGGCATATCCGTCTGACATTCTTCAAAAATCGTCGCGAGCAGTCCCTCAGGCTCCTTGGCCAGTGCTAAAAGTACATGGGCCGACGTGATTTCCTGATGGTATTTCATAGCTGCGATCTGCTGAGCGGATTGCAGGGCCGCCAGCGTCTTCGCTGTATATTTTTCCTGTCCCATAATCTTTTCCTCCATAATCGCTCTTATTATCGTTATTATTCTGAAACTTTTCTGTTTCTATCTCCTATTATAGCGGATAAAGTCAAAAAGTCAAATACTTTTTCTGACTTTTTGACTTATTTTTAAAAAATTTTTTCTGACCGCCTCCCAAACAGCAAAAAAGGCCTGAAACTCCTAAGAGTTCAGGCCTCATCCCCCCTGCCAGGGGACAAAATCACGGTAATGGATATGGAACTGCAGCAGAATCTTGCCGATGATGTGCTGAATCTGCTTGGCGACGGTATCCGCCCCGTTGTAAAACGTCAGCACGGGCGGCACGACAACACAGCCATAATCAGCCGCTTCCTTGATATTGCGCAGATGAATGCGGCTCATCGGCATCTCGCGCGGCACAATGACGACTTTACGCCCTTCTTTGAGACAGACATCCGCCGCCCGCAGCAAAAGGTCATCCGTGTAGCCGCTGACAATACCCGCCACCGTCTTCATGCTGCAGGGGATGATGATCATGCCATCCGTTTCATACGAACCGCTCGAAATCGAAGCCGCCATATTCTGATTGTCATGCACAACATCCGCCAGGGCTTTGACTTCTGCCAGGCTCACATCCGTTTCGTAAGGGAAAGTCACCGCGGCGCCCTTGGTGATGATGAGATGCGTCTCTACTTCCGGAATGCCATGCAGGGCCTTCAAAAGATAATAGCCCATGATGACACCACTGGCTCCTGAAATTCCGACAATCAGACGCATATGTTTCCCTCCCTTTGTTCCTCTGTCTTTATTTTAACATAGAACTGCGGGAAAAGAAACGCAGGCATGCGGTCTCTGTGATTCAGGCGTTTCCCTGCCAGATATCGGTCATTTCCTTCGCAGCCGCAGCGGGGTCCTTGGCCCCCGCGACAGCACTGACGACAAAAAAGCCTTCGACACCGGTGGCCTTGAGCTCTGGCAGGTCTTTGGCCTTGACGCCGCCGCCGACCACGACCGGCACAGGGCTGATTTCATGCAGTTTCGCGAGCTCCGCAAAGCTCCGCGTGATGATATGGCCATCGATGTCGCGGCCGCAGTCTTTCTTGGTCGGCGTTTCATGCAGCGGACCGGCACCGAAATAGTCGATGTCGCTCGTATCGGCATGGCTCACGTAGTCGAGCAGTTCATGCGTGCGTGCCGAAAGTCCGACAATGGCATCCGGTCCAAGCAGTTTACGGCAGACAGAAGCCGGGATATCGCTCTGACCGACGTGGATGCCGTCGACCTTGATGCCTTCCTCACGCGCAGCCAGCACCACGTCGAGACGGTCATCGACAAGCAGGGCAACGTCGTTTTCTCTGCCAAGGTCCTTCAAGACTTCTGCCGCATCGCGGCAGAGCGCGATGAGTTCTCGCGCCGATGCCACCTTCGAACGAATCTGCAGGCAGGTAAAGCCGTTTGCCACGGCTGCCCGAATGATATCCTTGACCGGCCGGCCTAAAGTATTTTCGGGACCAACGACAAAATACGCCGAGATATCGAGTTTTTCACGCATATTCATTTTTCTTCCTCCTCTTTTTCTGCTTTGATTTTCTGTTCCAGACGCTCCAGTTCGCCGTGCATCATATCCGTATAGCCGGGACGGATGTCAGCCTTTAAGACGACTTCGGTGCGGATGCCCTTGTCCGCCAGCACCATCGTAGCCTTCTTGACGACTGCCATGACGTCATCCCACTCGCCCTCGATTTCCGTAAACATCGAGTTCGTGCGGTTCGGCAGCCCGGACTCGCGGATGACGCGCACGACTTCGCCGACGTAGGCAGACATCTCCTCCCCAGTCCCGCACGGAGCAATTGCTACAGCAATCAGCGTATTCATGACAAAGCCTCCTCCAAAAATTCATTTGCTTCTATATATAATAGGTGCAGCTGCTGAAAGGCACTCAAATCAACTGGAAGGGATTCGCGGCAATATCCTCAGGCGACGCCTTGTAGAGCGCATCGAGGAAGTATTTCTCGAAAGTCCCCGGACCCGCGGCGCGTTTTTCCGCGCGGCTGCCGGCCAGATTATAGGCCTGCACCGCCGTCAAGGCCGCGATGAACGGTGACGTCTCCGCAGCATAGACGGCCGTAACGCCGCCTAAGGAACAGCCCGCCCCCGTGATTTTTGTAAACAGGACCGAACCGCCCTCACTCATGACTGTCACCTGACCATCCGTCACCAAATCCTGTTCGCCCGAAACAGCTACGGCACCATGAATGAACTTTGCCAGATTCTCGGCGGCAGAGCGTGCCGACTTGACGCTGTCCGTCGCGTCGACGCCGCGCACGCCATCTTTGGTCCGGCCATCGCCAAGACCCCAGAGATTGGCCAGAGCGATGATTTCCGAGGCATTGCCGCGCACGATGGACGGCGGCAGCGCACGGAAGCACTGCAGAAGTCCCTTTCGGAGACTGCCAATGCCGATGCCCACAGGGTCGAGCACCCACGGACGCTTGTGCTCCTGCAGGGCCCGTGCCGTGCGCGGCAGAGTCTCGGCGTAAAAGGGCATCAAGGTGCCCATATTGATGTAAAACGCCGAACCTGCGGCAGCCATGCCTTCGCCCTCATCCGGCAGATAGAC
This sequence comes from uncultured Selenomonas sp., assembly GCA_900552565.1. Classification (GTDB taxonomy): domain Bacteria; phylum Bacillota; class Negativicutes; order Selenomonadales; family Selenomonadaceae; genus Mitsuokella. The sequence continues at coordinate 4,605 of USAK01000055.1, forward strand.
CATGGCCGCGGAGCCGCCGGCTGCCAATTGGGCATTGGCTACGAGGTTGATGGTCACGGTATTCGTAATGGACGGCACCAAAGGACAGTCTTCCTTCGTCCGGTGCACGGTCTCCCTGATTTTTCTGCGCATTTCTTCCTGTTCCAAAATGAACGCCTCCTAAACAGTCCTAAACAGTCATAGAAAAAAGCCCGCCTGA
>USAK01000056.1 GCA_900552565.1 uncultured Selenomonas sp.
AGCATGTGCATGACCTGACTGCCAATCGAAACCGCCGTAATGCTCGCCGCGCCTTCAAACTGACCGATGATAAAGAGGTCCGCCATGCCGTAGAGCGTCTGCAGGAAATACGAGAGAAAATACGGCAGCGAGAAAAAGAAAATATTCCTGAACACACTGCCCGTCGTCAAATTCTTAGTCATAAAATACCCCCTTGACTTATAGTAAACACTACAACGATTGTGGGGTCAAGGTGGAATTTTACGCTAAAAGGATACTCCGGAAAGGGGCAGGCAGCACTGCGCGGTGACCGGATGCTAAACGCTCCGCTTCTGCCTGCCCCTTTCCTCCCGTTGTTTTTTCTTCATGAAAGTAACTTCAATAATCTATTTACATGTTCTTCGGTCGTCGCCCAGCTTGTCGCGATTCGCATGACCGTATGCTCTGCGTCGATGTTTTCCCAGAAGCCGAGCTCAACTTCTTTGGCGAGTTCCTCACATTTTTCCTTCGTCAGCACAATGAAAATCTGATTGGTCGGGTTCTCCAAGGCAAACGGATAGCCTTTTTCGCGCAGGACGCTGCGGATTTTGTCGGCGGCATCAATGGCGTTCTGGCCGATTTTCCAGTAGAGACGGTCAGTGAAGAGCGTGTCAAACTGGATGCCGGCAATGCGGCCTTTAGCGAGCAGGGCGCCGTGCTGCTTGGTGATGGTGAAGAAATGCGGGATAAAGTCATGCTGGGGGAAGACGACGGCTTCGCCGAAAAGGGCGCCGCATTTTGTGCCGCCGATGTAAAAGGCATCGCAGAGTTTGGCAATATCCGGCAGCGTCACGTCGTTTGCCCCGCAGGCCAGTGCGTAGGCAAGGCGCGCGCCGTCGAGGTACAGGGGCAGATGGTGCTCATGGCAGACGTTGCTGATGGCCGTGAGTTCTGCCAAAGAATACAGCGTGCCGTATTCTGTCGGCTGCGAAAGATAGACCATGCCCGGTGCGACCATGTGGTCGTGGTTGCCGTCGGCATAAAATGCCCTGACATAGGCATCGATGGCAGCGGCCGTCAATTTGCCGTTCTCGTGCGCGATGGGCAGGACCTTATGACCGCCGAATTCAATCGCACCGGCTTCATGCACGCTGACATGGCCCGTGTCGGCCGTGACGACGCCTTCATACGAATGCAGGATGGCATCGATGACCGTCGCATTCGTCTGCGTGCCGCCAATCAGGAAAAAGATATCCGCCGCCGGTGCCTCACAGGCTTCGCGGATTTTCGCACGTGCCGCCTCCGAGAATTCATCAAAGCCGTAGCCTGCCGTCTGCAGCATGTTCGTCTCCATCAATTTCTGCAGGATGGCCGGATGAGCGCCTTCCAGATAGTCCGAAGCAAAAGAAATCCGTTTATCGTTCATAAAAATATACATCCTCTCCATGTATCACGTATCGTTTCACTAAAAATGCCGCTTGCATTTGTTACTCTGTCATTGTACGATGACAGGCAATAAAACACAAACGGCATATTATCATAATGCATATAATATTTTGTTGGATGATAGGAAGAAGGATGCACGATGGATAAAGTCGGTACTTTGACAATCGGCTGCTACTGGAGCGTCGCGGCCATGCTGCTGCCCGATATTCTGCGCGCTTTTCTCAAAGATTATCCACAGGTCCATATCGAACTGCGCGAAGGCACGAACGATGAGCTCTCTCAGCTTCTGCGCGAGCGCGCCGTTGACTTTTCATTCTCGGCGCAGCCTTCCCCGAATACACCATGTGACTGGCTGCCCATCCTCGACGATGAGCTCCTCGTCTGGCTGCCGGAACATCATCCTGAATTCATTTCCTATATCAAAGAAGCGTTTCCCGAACCTGCAGGAAACGCTTCTTCCTAAGATATGACAAGCCACAGCCGCCAAACAGCAGCATCAGGCATCGGCAAGATGATGGTCCGCTGTCAGACGCAGCTCGCGGTCCGTGACTTTTTCGACGATGTCCGGATGATGTGACGTCACGATGATGGTCTTGCCCGCTTTTTTCAGTGCCTGCAGGAACTCCGCGAGCCAGTGCTGACTTTCGGCATCGAGAAAATTCTCCGGTTCGTCAAGGGTCCAGACCGCCGGATTCATCGTAAAGATGGACGCAAGCGTCGTGCGCTTCTTCTCGCCGCCCGAAAGATAATACGGCGGCTTGTCGCGCAGCTTCGTCAGGGAAAAATACGACAAAGCATCTTCGACGCGTTCGCACACTTCCTCCTCGGAAAGTCCCATCTGCAATGGCCCAAAAGCCAGCTCTTCCGCGACGCTCGCACAAAAGAGCTGGGCATCGGGGTTCTGCCAGACGTAGCCAAGGCGCTGATGGAAATATTTTGAGTAGCGGTGCTCGCGCATCTTGGCCGCCGTAATACGCGTGCCTTCAAACGTATACGTGCCAATTTCCGGAAAGACCAGGCCATTTAAGAGCCGCAGCAGCGTCGTTTTGCCCGAGCCATTCGGCCCCGTCAGCAGCACGGCCTCGCCTTTTTTTATCGTAAAACTGATGTGGCGCAGCACCGGCTCATGGTCAAACGCACAGCAGACATCTTCTAAAGCAATCACAGGAAGCCCTCCAGACGAATGTAAAGGAATGCATAGATAAGGAACAGCGCCGCTGGCAGAAGATACGACAAAATACCGACGCTTTCCTGGCGTCCCTGCAGCATGGGGTATTCCCCGGTAAAGCAGCGGCAACGCATCGCCTCGGCCATCTCAAGGGAAAGGCGCTGCGACCGCTGCATGACAATGCCCATGATGCCGGCCATGGCTTTGTGCTTTTTCGGGTTATGGCCGACAGAACGCAGCTTGAGCGAAGTCAAAAGCAGCGACGCCTGGTCCCCGAGCAGCACGAGGTAGCGCAGTGTCGTATCCAGGATGAAGATAACCTCGGCCGGCAGATAAAAGCGGCGCAGCGCCGCCGTAAGCTCATGCCAGGAAAAATGCTGCTGCAGGAGATTCAGGGCTGTCACACAGAGAAACGTTTTAAGCGGCAGCAGCATAACAGGTCCCGCGCCCCAGAAAAGCAGGGCCGGCAGGATGAGCAGCAGACAGAAAACGCCTGCCGCCAGCGCGCCTAAGATGTCCTGACGCAGCAGCTTCCCCGGCAAAAAAGCCAGCAGCAGAAGCTCACCGCCCAAAGCCGTCCAAAGAAAGGCCGTTGTCCTGGCCGTAACTACCGCGAGCAAAAAAAGCACGAGCAGTACGAGATAAAGTCCGGCATGGCCATGATGGCGCCTGCCCGCCTGTGCCCGCAGCACCTTGAGCATTTCCATGATACGCAAAAGAGACCGGGAGATGAATGCATCCCGGTCTTTGTCAGGTCTGTATGATTCTTCCCGTTTTGCCCAATCCGGCAAATCCTTCATGAAAGAACACCTCAAACGTTAACATAATCTTCCCATATATTATAGGAAGCTCAATGATTCGAAACAGAATCGCCGTAATCCGTATGCGAGGCAAAGAACGGTGCCGCCATCTTGAAGATGATGACGAGCAGCGCCGTGCCAATCAGCGCCGAAAGGATGTAGCCAAACGCATCCGGCAGCCCCGCAACGGCATAATCAGGGAAAAGCGCATCAAACGAGAAGCCCTGCTCCATGCCAGCCGGCGTATAGCCGAGCGCCGTGCCGAGAAAATCCTGTCCGGCAAGTTCCTCAGGGTCCCATTCGCCCCAAGCGGTCCCCGCGGCGAGCAGGCCAAGCGGCGTGCAGACAATCAAAGCCCCGATAAGGCCGTAAAGCGCGCGATTCGTCTTCATGCGCACAGAGGCAAAGAGCTCTGGCGATGTCTTCCGCAGATAAGCAAGCACCGCTGTCGTAAAGATGACTTCGGCAAGGCCGAACAGCGTCAGGTGCCCAATCATCATGGCCGGGATGGAAATCCAGAACGGATACGGACAGTAAAGTGCCTGTCCCGCCGCATCCGTAAACAGCAGCGGCTGAATGCCAAATTCCACGGCCGCCACAAAAGCAGCTGCATTGATGCCCACATAGGCGCCGACGCCCGCAGCAATGTACTCCCCGGAACGCGATGAGAGATGGCCGCGCAGCAAACGGTAAACGCCATATCCCGTGAACGGCAGGACAAATGCCATATTAAAGCAGTTCGCCGCAAACGCAAGAATGCCGCCGTCACCAAAGAACAGGGCCTGTATGAGCAGCGCGATGCTGACCGACAAACACGCCGCATAAGGGCCAAAGAGAATGGCAATCAGTGTACCTCCTACAGCATGTCCCGTCGTGCCGCCCGGCAGCGGGATGTTGAACATCATGCTGAGAAACGACAGGGCCGCCGCAATGCCTAAAAGCGGCAGTTTCTCCTGCGGGACATGACGGCGTACCTTTGAAACGGCCATGAGCCATACCGGCACCATGACCGCGCCCATCACTGCACAAGTCGAGGGGCTCAGATAATTTTCTGGAATATGCATACGAACCTCCCATAAATAGAATTCATATTCTATATTTTAAAGGAAGTCACCCGTGAAT
>USAK01000057.1 GCA_900552565.1 uncultured Selenomonas sp.
ACCATCAGGAGGCTATGCGATTTTATTGTGCTTCAAAAAGCTGTAAACTGCTGTTATAATAAAAATGATAAAAAGTTCTTTGAGAGGGATGACAGATATGGAACCGGATAGGGATAAAGACAGGCTGAGCATCGATGCAGCCCGATTATACTACGAATCGGATATGAGCCAGCAAAAAATAGCGAATGAATTGGGGATATCAAGACCATCCGTCTCTAGGTTGCTGCAGCATGCCAAGGAGCAGGGCTTTGTGCAGATCAGGATTATTGATCCCATTGATTTAAAGTCATCTCTCAGTGATGAACTTTGTAAAAAGTATCATTTAAAAGATGCAATCGTAGCCAATGCTCCTCTTGACAATGACCGTGAGCTAAAAAAGGCCATAGGCGAAGCTGCTGCGTCTTATTTATGGAAAATAGTTAAAGACAATGATATTATCGGCGTAGGCTGGGGCTCTTCTCTTTACCAGATGGCGCTTCATTTGAAAGCAAAGCCTGTAAAAGGCGTGCAGGTCGTTCAGCTAAAGGGTGGCATCAGCTATTCTAAGGCCAATACATATGCCCATGAAATCGTAACACTTGTCGCCGCTGCATTTTCCACCACAGGCGTTTTCCTGCCAATCCCAGTCATGTTCGACAATATGGAAGTAAAGCGTCTGGTCGAACACGATAAATACGTCAAACATATACTGGATATGGGTAAGAAAGCAAATATTGCCGTTGTAACGGTAGGAACAGCTTCCAATGAATCCATCCTGTTCCACTTAGGCTATTATATTAATGAAAAGGATAGGGAACTGCTTAGTCAGAAAGCTGCCGGAGATCTGTGCTCACGTTTCTATGATGATGATGGAAAAATCGTAGATGAAGAACTGAATGCCCGGACGGTAGGGATCCAGCTGGACGAATTCAAGAAAAAAGAAACGCGTATTCTGGTTGCCGGAGGCAAAGAAAAAATTCGAGCAATCCATGCTGCCTTGAAGGCAGGTTATATGAATATCTTGATTACAGATCGATATACCGCGTTAGCCTTAAAAAATTTTGCATCATAATGTGTTTCAGAACTCGGAGTAACTATGGATTTTTATTTTTTTGAGTAACTGTTCGATCTCATTTTGCAACAGATCCATTTCTCTATTTTCCCTTTCAAACCCGCAGCAGTCCCCCGACGCTGCGGGTTATTTTTATGCATTTTGGGAGCAGGCTTTTGCTGGTATAGAAAAATCCCGCGAATCCAAACGGACTCACGGGATTTTTGCTATATACGGTCAATCATTTAAGCGGCTCAGAATGCCGGGACGACTGCACCTTTGTATTTGTTGTTGATGAAATCCTTGATTTCCTGGCTGTTCAGGACTTTCATGAGAGCCTGGATTTCCGGACGGTTCTGGTCGCCGTCGCGTACGGCAACGATGTTGACGTACGGGCTCGTCTTATCCTCGATGAAGAGAGAATCCTTCGTCGGGTCGAGCTGGATCTGCATAGCGAAGTTGGAGTTGATGATGGCGGCATCGACATCATCGAGCGTACGCGGAACCTGGGCAGCTTCGACTTCCTGGAACTTGAAGTTCTTCGGGTTCTCGGCAATATCCTGCAGCGTAGCTTTTTCGTTAACGCCGTCTTTGAGCTTCAGGAGGCCAGCCTTCTGGAGAAGGAGCAGGGCACGGCCGCCGTTGGTCGGGTCATTCGGGATGGAAATCGTAGCACCGTCTTTGAGGTCCTTGAGGTCTTTGAACTTCTTGGAGTAAATGCCCATTGGCTCGATGTGGACGCCGCCGGCACTGACGAGCTTGACTTCTTTGTGCTCATCCATGAAGTTCTTGAGGTACGGTTCATGCTGGAAGAAGTTGGCATCGAGTTCCTTGTCGTTGAGGGCAAGGTTCGGCTGTACATAGTCGTTGAACTCGACGATATCGAGCTTGATGCCTTCTTTCTCGAGCAGCGGTTTGGCAGCTTCGAGAATCTCAGCATGCGGGACGGCCGTAGCGCCGACCTTGAGCGTCTTCGTGCCGCTCGTTGCCGCAGCGCTCGAGGACGAAGAGGATGAGGACGTGGACTGACTGCCGCCGCAGCCGGCGAAAGCCAGTGTTGCGAACACGAGGGACGCAATCAGGGCAAATACTTTTTTCATAAGGTTTACCTCCTTAGTTAATAGGCTCCTTTTGCAGGGCAAAAGGAGGAGAAAACATAGGTCAGCGTTTGTCGAGCCGTTTGGCAATGGTATTGCCGACAAATTGGACAAGCTGGACGAGGACGATGAGGATGATGACCGTGGCAATCATGATTTCCGGACGGAAACGCTGGTAGCCGTAGCGGATGGCGAGGTCGCCGAGACCGCCGCCGCCGACAGCACCGGCCATGGCAGACTCACCAACGAGGCTGATGATGACGGTCGTGAGCTGTGCGACAATCGAGGACATCGATTCTGGCAGCAGGACTTTCCAGATAATTTGCGCCGGCGTTGCGCCCATGGACTGAGCGGCTTCGACGAGGCCAAAAGGCACTTCCTTGAGGCTCGTCTCGACCTGACGGCCGATGAACGGAATCGCGGCGATGACGAGCGGTACCATGGCTGCCGTCGTGCCAATGGCCGTGCCGACGAGCAAACGCGTGAACGGAATGATGGCGACGAGCAGGATGATGAACGGAATCGAGCGGACGGCGTTGACAACGGCACCGACGACGCGGTTGACGGCCGGTGACTCAAGAATCTGTCCTTTGCTCGTTGTATGCAGGAGCACGCCGAGCGGTACGCCCACGATGGTGGCGATGATCATCGAGACGACGACCATATAGACGGTTTCGCCGAGGGCCTTAGTCAGAAGGGGCATCATGTCTGCGGACATAACCGATCACCTCCTCTTTGAGATCCTGGCTGCGCAGGTAATTGATAGCTTCCTGAATCTTAGCTTCCGGTCCCGTGAGGCCGATGATCATGCGGCCGAACGGCGTCGACTTGATTTGGTCGAGGTTGCCGAACAGCATCGAAACTTCGACTTCCGGAAATTTGCGGATCATGCCGGCAAGCACAGGGTCATCGGCGGATTCACCGATGAATGTCAGGCGCAGCAGCAGATAGGCACCGGGGACCGGCGTCTGCGAGATTTTGCCGCCGCGGAAAGCTGCCGGCAGGTCGTTTGACAAAAGGACGCTGATGAATTCCTTCGTGATGGGCTTCTGCGGATTCGTAAAGACATCGAGCACGGTGCCCTGTTCGGCAATGACGCCGTTTTCGATGACGGCGACCTTATCGCAGATATCCTTGATGACCTGCATTTCGTGCGTGATGACGACGACGGTCAGCGAGAGTTTACGGTTGATATCCTGGATGAGTTCGAGAATCGAGCGCGTCGTCTGCGGGTCAAGGGCACTCGTGGCCTCATCGCAGAGCAGGACCTTTGGCTCGCTCGCGAGGGCGCGGGCAATGCCGACACGCTGCTTCTGGCCGCCGGAGAGCTGAGACGGATACTGATGTGCCTTGTTGGCAAGGCCGACGAGCTCCAAGAGAGGCTCGACTTTTTTCTTGATTTCGCTTTCCGGTGTATGCGAGAGACGCAGCGGGAAGGCGATGTTATCGTAAACCGTGGCAGAGCTCAGCAGGTTGAAGTGCTGGAAAATCATGCCGATATTCTTGCGTGCCTTGCGTAGCTCTTTTTCGCTCATGGACGTCATGTCCTGTCCGTCGACGATGACCTTGCCGGCCGTCGGCCGCTCGAGCATGTTGATGCAGCGGATCAGCGTGGACTTGCCAGCGCCGCTGAGTCCGATGATGCCGAAAATCTCGCCGCGGGCAATCGTCAGGTCAATGCCTTTGAGTGCCTTGACGGGGCCAGAGGGGCTGTCATATGTCTTCTCAATATGAGACAGCTGGATCATATAGCGCGTTACCTCCTAATCATATTAGTATGATATGTTTTGATAGTAGCATATCGATACGTCCTTGTCAATACAACTTGACACGTTTAGACTATGCTAATGTCCATTATAACATTAAACGGTATTCCCTCATAGACGGGCCATCACAAAATTAAAAAATATTGGGAACAACTCTTGTAATTGAGAAATGTTTTCGATATAATAAGGCTGGAACATATATGATAATGATTTTCAAATATAGGTGATGGATTTGGGTAACTAAACTGTTGCCAGATATTTACTCAAACCGATAAATATCTGTAAAAA
>USAK01000058.1 GCA_900552565.1 uncultured Selenomonas sp.
TGGCCGCATCGGCGATGATGATGGTCTTGACCGCGCCCATGAGGCTGTCCGAGGCCTCAACGCTCTCATTCTGCTCTGCCGGCACGAGCAGCTTTACGGCAATCGGCAGCAGGATGAGCCCGCCGAGAGCCTGCAGGTACGGGATGGTCAGGAGCCAGACCGCGATGAACGTCATGATGAGACGGATGACGACAGCCCCCGCCGTGCCGATAAAAATCGCCTTTTTGCGTAAGGCCGCCGGCAGCTTGTTCGCCGCCATCGCAATGACGACGGCATTGTCGCCGCCGAGCAGCAAGTCCATGAGTACAATCGTCCCCAACGCCATCAAGAACTGCATCGATAAAATTTCCATACGTTCGCTTCCTTTCTTCAAAAACAAGCCCATACATAAAAAGAGACTTCCGCATGGTATTGGTCCTGAGGACCAGATATCATGCGAAAGTCTCACCTATTGCCTAAAATACAACGCTGTCACCAGCCGCAGGCGCGGCATGCTTGTTGACGACAGCCGAAAGGTTACTCCCCTTCGCTATTCGTTTGTATGCTCAGTATAACAGAGGCGGGGAAATGCTGTCAAGCCTTCCTTTTGCTGTTTCTGTAAAAAGCCAGCCATTGCCATGCTGTGTTATACTAGAATATATACGATTCATTGATCAGCTCATCCAGAAGGGAAGTTTTAGCATGTGTGTTGGCTTACCAGCAAAAGTCGTACGTATCAAAGATGGCATGGCCCTTGTTGACGCCTCGGGCGTACGCCGTGAAGTCTCGGCCGAGCTCCTTGCAGATATCGACCCCGGCGACTACGTCATGGTCCACGCAGGGCTCGCCATCGCCAAGATTACCGCCGATGACGAGGAAGAATCCTCTGCCCTGCTGCAGGATTTCGCCGCGGCCGAGGAGACGGCCCATGAGTAAACTGAACCCTTCGGCTAAGAAGGCCCTTGCCATCATCCGGAACTATCAGGGGCCAAAAATCCGCATCATGGAAGTCTGCGGCACCCATACGCATGAGATATTCCGTCTCGGCATCCGCAGCATCCTGCCCGATGCCATCGAACTCATCTCGGGGCCGGGCTGCCCCGTCTGCGTGACGCCGGTCTCCTTTATCGATGAAGCCATCCTGCTCGCCAAAAAAGGCGTCAGGATTTTCACCTTCGGCGACCTCGTGCGCGTGCCAGGCACGGACGGCAGCCTCGCCGACGCCCGCAGCCGCGGTGCCCGTGTCAATATCGTCTACTCACCACTCGACGCCGTGAGCTATGCCAAGGACCATCCGGAAGAAGAGATTGCCTTCCTCGCCGTGGGCTTTGAGACGACGACGCCGATTTCCTGTCTGGCCGTCAAGCGCGCCGCCGCGCTCGGCCTGCAGAATTTCTCCCTGCTCACGGCCAATAAGACCATGCCGGCCGCCTACCTTGCCATGTCCAAATACACGGACGCCTACCTCTACCCCGGCCACGTCTGCGCCATCACGGGCACCAAGCTGCCGTCAGAGCTCACCAAGCAGGGCATTTCCGGCGTCGTCACGGGCTTTACCATAAGTGAGCTCCTGACCGCACTGGCCGTCATCATCGAGAAGGCCCAGCAAAAAAAGCCGTTTTTCGTCAACTGCTACCCGCGCGTCGTGCGCGAGGAAGGCAATCCTGCGGCCTGTGCACTCATCCGTCATTATATGGAGCCCTGCGACTCCGAATGGCGCGGCCTCGGCCTGCTCAAAAACAGCGGCCTGCAGCTGCGCGAAGCCTTTGCCCGCTTTGACGCACGCCGCCGCTACGCCCTGCCCGCACTGCACGGCCATGCCAATCCCGCCTGCCGCTGCGGCGAAATCCTGCAGGGCCTCAAAAAGCCGGCCGACTGCCCGCTCTTTGGCAGGACCTGCACTCCTGAGCATCCCGTCGGTGCCTGCATGGTCTCCCACGAAGGCGCCTGTTCCGCCTATTACCTCTACGACGGCCGGCAGGCCTTCACCAAACAGAAATAACCTATTCCAGACAAAGCAAAACGCCTGCAAAAGATGCAGGCGTTTTTTATTACAAAATATACAGCTCTGTCAGCTCAGATAAAGGCTCGTGACAAAGCCCTCTTCTGTCAGATAGCGCGGGTCGTAATTGATGCAGTGCAGACGCTGGCGCAGCGTGGCCATATGACGGCGGACGTCATCAGCTTTGGCGCCAAACAGCTCATAAAGCTCAGGGATATCCTTAAAATCCATGCCGTTGAGGCTGCCGTAGCAGAGCAGACAGGCTGTCACAATGGCCGGCATTTCGTCGGGATAGACCGTAGGGTCAGCCACCGACATGTAATCTTCGAACAGTTTGCAGATAAGGCTCGTCGAGAACAGGCTGAAGCCCATCCGTAGCGCAACTTGACGCAGGACTTCTTCTTCCTCTTCAAAGCTCTGGCGGATGTCCGGATTGACCGGCAGCGGCTTCGGCACCTGACGCAGCGGCACGACATTAAGCTGGGCAAATGTCGCCATGATGTGCAGCGTATGGCGCACAGCCACGGCCTCTCGGCGGAAAAAGTCATCGAGTGTGGCGTCCGGCTGCTGGCAGCGGAAGAGGTCGAGCTGGCGTAGGATGATGTCTTTCATGCGCTGGCGCAGCTTATGGCTGGCCGGCAGTGACGTCACGTAGTTGAGCATCATGACCCCGCTCGCATGCAGATGGCCGAAAAAAATCATATTCCCGACCTCGGGGAACATGAAGTCATCTGCGGGCAGTTCAAGGCACTCCTCCGTAAAGAGATTGCAACACGAGACAAAGCCATCCCCCATGCTCTCAATATAAAATACCGTAAACTTCGCCTTGAGCAGGTCGCGGATGATATCCTGCTGCGTCATGGTGAGGTTATTGCGCTCCCGCTCAAAGAAATAGCGCATCGGCACCTTATCCGTCGCGAGCATATGGTAGTCAAAGAGGAAATAATCCCAGAAGCTCAGCCAGAATGTCTCGTTCTCTTCGCTAAAGCCGCCTCGCGAGGATTCCGTAATGTAATCCGGTCCCGAATAGAGCATCAGGGCGCGGTTGAGGTCGCGTTCAAATTCCTGACGATGGAAATAATTGCCGATGCGGTGCAGGAGATCATCGAGGATGTTATTGAGTTTATCCACATCCTCTTCCGTCACATCGTCCTGATGATTGAGCGAACTGTAGAATTCATCCTGAGAACGGCGCGGCGGCATGACAAAGCGACCATTTTCATCATAAACGGATTCACGCGCCTCGCGAAGGTCGGCAAAACCTTCCTCCTCTCCGTACGTCTTCTGATAATAGCGGGCAAAATCCTCAAGAACATCAAAAAAGATTTTGACATGCTCCTCATCCAGCTGGAAATCCTTATCCGCCTGTGCCAAACGATAGAGCAGTTCCTGATAATCATACAGGCTCAGCGAAGAAACGCCGTAGAGATTCGTCTGCTCCACATAGGTGACGAGCAGCGAAAGCACCATCCAGATTCTGCGCAGCCGGCTGTCATCCGCGCCATGCCAGGCATGCCGGCGCAGATACCTTTCCACAAAATCCTGCGCAAGTATTTTTTCAGCATCCGCTTGGTGCTCATAAAAATGTTCCACGAGTGCGTAGACGTTGTTCATGCTAATCTTTCCTCTGCTATAAATATACGAAATATGAAACACGGACTTCACGGTCTTAGATAAGGACTTCTACATTATATCATATTCATTTTCCAAACACAAAAAAGGCTCCGCCACAGCGGAGCCTCTGCTTAACCGGCAACTTCCTATCCTCCCAGCCCGTCTCCAGACAAGTACTTTCGG
>USAK01000059.1 GCA_900552565.1 uncultured Selenomonas sp.
CATCGCCCGTCGCGACGCGTGCGCCAATCTGCTGGTCGCCGCCCATCGGGCCCGACAGCATCGTCTCGACGTGCAGGCCAAACGTATCGTTAATCAGCGTACCCGTCGTACGCGTGGCAATCAGGTGAAACTTCGTTAAGAGTTCCTTGTGGTGGCCGACAAATTCGAGCATCTCGCTCTTTTTCTTATCATGGGCAATCAGGGCAATCGTCTTCATATAAAACATTCCTTTCTCTACTAAAGTACCTCCCTACTATTTCTCCCCGAAACGCCAAAAATCCTGCCGCCATCCGCAGATAACGACAGGATTTGATTTGAACTCTGACTGACGCCAACCCAACGTAACGCTATGCCCAGCGCCACGCGCCAACCATAGGGAGTCAGGAGTTCAAAGGTGAAGTCTGCAATCAGAGTACCGTGCGCGTTTCTTTACTGCGCTGGCCGTACTGTTTGAGCACGGCGGCGATGATGAAATTGAGCACGAAGCAGGCAGCGAAGAAGTAAAGAGAAGCCGTGTAGCCACCGGTCTGCGCATGGAAGTACGAGACAATCGACGGGCCGGCCACGCCGGCGAGGCCCCAGGCCGTCAGGATGCGGCCGTGGATGGCGCTCAGCTGACGCGTGCCGAAGATATCGGAAAGATAGGCCGGCATGCACGAGAAACCGCCGCCGTAGCAGCTGATAATGAGCAGGACGAGGGCTTCAAAGACAAAAGCTTCTTTCGTCTGACCGAGCTGCCAGAATGCGAGGACTTCCAGCAGGAAGAACAGCATGTAGACACGGCCGCGGCCAAGATAATCCGAAATCGTCGACCAGACGATGCGGCCGCCGCCATTGAAGACGCCGATGATGCCGACCATCGAGGCTGCAGCTGCGGCGTCCATGCCGATGACTTCCTGTGCCATCGGCGAAGCAACGGCTAAGAGGCCGATGCCGCACGTGATGTTGACGAAGAAAATCCACCAGAGCGAAGCGAACTGCCAAGTTTTGAGGGCTTCATTGGCCGTCGCGCCGTGCAGCACCTTCGTGACCTTGCCCATCGCGTCCTTGAGGACCGGCGGTTTGAGGTACAGCGACGACGCGCCCATGATGAGCATGTAGACGCAGCCGAGAATCAGGAAGTTGTTGACGAGTCCGACCGTCGCCGTCAGATACTGCATGACAGGGCCCGCGATGAGTGCGGCAAAGCCAAAGCCCATGATGGCCAGCCCCGTCGCAAAACCGCGGTGGTCCGGAAAATACTTGACGAGCGTCGAGACCGGCGTGATGTAGCCGACGCCAAGGCCGATGCCGCCGATGCAGCCGTAAAAGAGATACAGAAGCATCAGGCTGTGCACGGAAAGTGCATAAGCCGTGCCGAGCATGCCCGTGCCGAAGAACAGCATGGCCAGAAGGCCGCTGCGCTTCGGGCCGATTTTCTCAACAAAGCTGCCGAGGAAGCCGGCGGAAAAACCGAGGAACAGGATGGCTAAGGAGAAGGTCCAGGTCGTCTCGCCGAGCGAGAAGCCCATTTCCTTCATGATGGGGCGCGTTAAAACGCTCCATGCATAGACACTGCCAATCGAGATGTGAATCCCGACGGCGCTCAGTGCGATAAGCCAGCGATTTCTCATGTGATCTACCTCCAGAGATGCCTTGGGTATCCGCGGGGATAGCAAAACGACCATCCGAACAGATACCCTGCCCAGACGGTCGGCTGATCAAACGATGCAGGACACGTGGTCACTTCCACTCATCCGTCAGCCCTGCAGCGCTGTGTTTTGTTTTTACACTTTTATTATATGTGCCCCTGCCCTGCCCGTCAAGGGAGAAATATCACAGACAAAAATTTTTCACTGGAAATTTTGCAGCCGCAAAGCCACTCCCCTTTGGACATTTGCCGGACTTTCCTGTAGAATAGAAGGAACTGACAAAAACACCAAAGCACCCAAAGTACCAAAGTACAAGGATACGAAGATAGAAAGGTGCAAAAGTGCAAAGTACCAAAAACAGCAAAACACCAAGAGACCATGTGCCAAAAGCATGGAAACATACGGGAGGAAAGACCATGAGTGAACATATGACACCCGAGCAGCGCCAGACAGGCCGCGCCCTTGCGAGACTTCAAAAGCGCATCACGAAAATGCACGCGCTGCGCGACAAAATGAACAACGGCCTTGCGCGCGTGACGGAAAACAGCCTCGACCTCGCGCTGACGCAGAAAAAGAACCTCAAAGAGCTCAGCCGCGAATACGACGCGCTCACCAAAGAAGTCCACTGCCTGCCCCCGCTCGACGCTGCCTCTGTGCTCGAGGATGAGTACAACTACATCCTGACCATCGGCAACATCATCGAGACCACGCGCGAGCTCAAGAAAAAAAGCGGCATCGACAAAGACGTACGCGAAAGCATCACAAGCGGACTCGTACAGTTCTATGAAGGGCTTCGCAGGGAGTTAGCGATGGCTGAACGGCAGAAAAAGAAAAATTGATCCACAGAAAAAGGAAGTCTCCACGATGAAGTGAAGACTTCCTTTTTCGTTCGTGATATCGATTCTCCAGATTGAGAAACTGCGGTTCAGGGAAGGGGCCGTATATTTCGGCTTCGTCATCTCATGTCGCAGAGACTTTGCTTTGGGGACAAGATCATTACGGTAATGAAGCATGACATACTCTCCTATTGCTAAAAAGAGCAGGACACCCCTTCCGCCCTTCGGGCACCTTCCCCTAGGGGGAAGGCTTTCATGCCTTCGCTCGAGGGAAATGAATACATAAAAGCCTGAGATAGTCTCTTTCGTCTTCTGATAGGCTCCCCTTCCAAGGGGAGCTGGCGCGAAGCGCCTGAGGTAACCTCTTTCGTTTATGATAGGCTCCCCTTCCAAGGGGAGCTGGCGCGGAGCGCCTGAGGCAACCTCTTTCGTCTTT
>USAK01000060.1 GCA_900552565.1 uncultured Selenomonas sp.
GCAGCAATACGATGTTGCTTATTGAATCGATTTACACAAAACTCTTGACACACCCACTTTTTTCATGATCTGAAAGGCTCCGTTGACATCGGCATTGATTGTTCGGCTGTCGTTGGCACGGAAAAGACCGCGATGCACGCGCCTGTTTTTATTGTAGAATTCTTTGGTCAGACATTCATTGTCGAGAAAAGATGTGTCGCTAGTATAGCTTTCTTCCGTCAGAATGACCTGAATGCCTGCAGATTCGGCCTTATACTGCAGCATCTGAATGAATCTGGCAAAAGGAATTTGCACGAAATGCTGATTCGTCAGAATCAGCAGGGAAAAACCATTCTTCCGTTTATAGGCCGGCAGTTTCGGACGTCCCTTGTATTTCTCAGGATGAGCTTTCCCGTCTTTAATGGCCGCGAAAGCAGACACATACCTCTGCTTTGCTTCTGCTTCACTGAATTTTTCACCTTTTTTAAAGAAAAAATCCCCTTCTCTTGGCCGTTCTATTTCAGCAAAGAGAAGGGGATTTTCATTATGTCATTTTCTTATGTCGACGCGGACGTCATAAAAGGTGCTGCCGCTTCCCTCATCGGTCAGACGCTGAGAGGTGAGGACATTGACGGAATGGCGGCCTTTGATGCGTTCGCGCCACCAGACGCCTTCGCTGACAACACAGCCAGGCATGGCGCGGTCCGAAATCTCAACGGTGAACTCTGCCTCGCCGCGTTCATTCTGCAGGATGACGGCCTGACCATCCTGCAGCCCATAGCGGCGGGCGTCTTTCGGATGGACAAAAAGAACCATTGTTCGGTCTTTTGTCAGTTCATCCCGTTCGTTGAAGGACGAATCGAGGATGCGCATATCGGGCGCATTGACAAACGCCAAGCTGCCGGCATCCTGCTCAAGCGGCATATAGTCTGGCAGTGCAGGTGCCAGTGCATCATTATAAATTTCGATTTTTCCCGACTTCGTGCCGTAGGTAAGATTATAATCTGCCGGTAAAGTCAAAGGCGTCGGACGTCCCGAGCGCAGAAGTTCCTGGTCCACCGCGCAGGGCCATTTTGCCGTCGTGGCAATCAGCTGTTCGACAAGGTCATGTGTGGACTGCTGATAAAATGCTTCATCCCAGCCCATGGCCTTGGCCAGTCCGCAGGCTACATCCCAATTCGACCGGCTCTGTCCGACTGGCGGGATAGCGGCCCAGCCGCACTGTATAGTGTAATTACCGTAGGAATAGTAGGCATCATCATGTTCCAGGGAAGTCGTTGCCGGCAGGACGATATCGGCGTAACGCGCCGTATCCGTCAGGAAGCGTTCATGAACGACCGTAAAGAGGTCTTCACGCTGCAGGCCGTTCAGCACCTGATTCTGGTCCGGCGCCGTACAGGCCGGATTGGAGGAATAGACAAAAAGGCTGCGGATACTGTCATCCTGCGTCAATGCCTCACCAATACGGCACATATTGACGACGCGCGTCCCCATTTTTTTCCAATCACTATGGCGGATAAATTCTCTCTGATAGGCTTTGGACGCACCAGCCGAAGTCAAAAGGCCGCCTCCCGGCTTGCCCCAGGCTCCGACGACCGCGGGCAGACAGGTGATGAGCCGCGAAGTCATCGCGCCGTTGCGGTAGCGCGACTGGCCGCTGCCGAGACGGATGAAAGGAGCTCTGGCCTTGCCATAAGCATGGGCCAGTTCGACAACAGTGTCAGCAGGCACGCCTGTCAGCCGCTCTGTTTCGCGCGGCGTATATTTGGGCAGTACCTGCGTCTTTAAGGCCTCCCAGCCCAGGACCTTTTCCTTCAGGAAAGTTTCGTCGGCCAGTCCGTCGCGGTCAAGAACGTGCATCATGCCGAGAGCCAGCGCACCGTCCGTGCCGGGACGCACGCCGATAAAGCGGTCGGCCATATCGGCCGTGCGGCTGCGGTAGGTATCGATGCACCAAACCGCAGCTCCCTTTTTGCGGGCCGCCTCAACATCATGTCGAAAATGGATATCCGTAGCCAGCATATGGATGCTCCAAAGCAAGATAAAATCGCTGTCCTGCGCCGTCTGCGGCGCCGTCGGCAGCGTGCTGCCCATGACATCCTTGAAGCCCTGCCCTTTGGCCGGCGCGCAGATGGTCCGGTCCAGTTCAGAAGCGCCCAAACGATAGAAAAAGCCATGCAGCGCGTCGTACTGGACAATGCCCATCGTTCCCGCATAGGAATACGGCAAAATCGCCTCAGCTCCCTTTTCGACAATGATAGCCTTCCATCTCCCCGCAATTTCAGCCAAGGCTTCCTCCCAGGAAATCGGCTCAAACTGGCCGCTCCCCTTCGGCCCCGTCCGGCGAAGCGGCGTTGTCAGGCGGCGCGGCGAATGAACAGTCCGTTCATAATGAGCCATTTTCGGGCAGAGCGTGCCGCGCGTAAACGGATGCGACGGGTCCCCCGCCACATGGACAGCCTTATTGCCATCGACCGTCACGATAAGGCCGCAGGCATCGGGGCAGTCATAAGGACAGACGGATGTACATCTATGCATAAATTTTTCCTCCGCAATCATCATTAGTGATTCCAGTCTAGCAAAAAAATGATGCAGTCGCAATTGTACCCGAGCGTGTACTGCTCCATATTCTCACTTCCTTTGCGATGTTTTCTGGCTTTCGATGTACTCTTTGACAATCTCCAACGGAGCACCGCCGACTGTCGAGACGAAATAGGAATTCGTCCAGA
>USAK01000061.1 GCA_900552565.1 uncultured Selenomonas sp.
TTGCAGGTCTTGGCCTGGGGCGATGGGCAAGCGGCTTAAAAGCTGTAAACTGCTGATTTATATCTAATATACAATTCGCTGTCAAAGGACAGAATCCTGCTGCCTTTGAGCCTTGCCTGCATCTCTGGCAGGATGGCTAAATTTATGCTAAGATGAAACACAAATCCAATGACTTTATCAGAAAGGAAGATCGTATGGCTCTCTTTGCTCTTGGTGATTTTCATCTCTCATTTCAAGTGCCCTCAAAATCCATGGATGTCTTTGGTCCCATCTGGAAGCATCATGAGGAAAAGATACAGAAAAACTGCACGAGGCTCGTTGGCCCTGACGACACGCTCATCGTGACAGGCGACCATTCGTGGGGCCGCAAGCTTGCGGAAGCCGAGCAGGACCTTGCGTTTATCGCGTCGCTGCCCGGCCGCAAAATTCTCCTGCGCGGCAATCATGACATGTTCTGGGACGCAAAAAAGACAGCCGCCCTCAACCGTCAATTTGAAGGCAGGCTGTCTTTCCTGCAGAACAATTTCTTCGCTTATAAAGATTACGCCCTTGTCGGCACAAAGGGCTTCACGTTTGAAGGCCCGTTCTACCTTGACCGCGCCGGCCATGTCGTCGGCTGGGATGAAGCAAACGAGGCCCATGCCGAAAAACTCGTTAGCCGCGAGGCCGAACGCCTGCGCGTCTCTTTCGAAGCCGCCCGCAGCGCGGGATTCCAGAAGTTCATCATGTTCCTGCACTACCCGCCGACGAACATCCTTGAAAAAGAGAGCATCTTCACGAAGATGGCTGAAAACTACGGCGTCAGTCAGGTCATCTACTCCCACTGCCACGGCGAAGAACGCTTCCATGACAGCCTTCAGGGCACATATCACGACATTGCCTACCATCTCGTCTCCGGCGATTACCTTGACTTCTGCCCGCTGCAGATTCTCCCCTGACGATCCATGTCTTGCCCGCCCATCAGCGGGAGGCTGACATCTTACGGCGGATTTCCTGCAGCGATACATCATACGGGGCACGCGCGATGCCGTATTCGGTCACGATAGCCGTGACGAGGTCGTGGTCGGTCACATCGAAGGCCGGATTGTAGACCTTGATGCCCTTCGGGGCCATGCGCTCTTTATACCACATCTCCGTGACCTCTTCCGGCGGACGCTGCTCTATCTTGATATCGTCGCCTGTCGGCGTCGCAAAGTCAAGCGTCGACGTCGGTGCGCAGACGTAGAACGGGATGCCGTAATGCTTGGCGAGGATGGCTACACCCGATGTGCCGATTTTATTGGCGACATCGCCGTTGTCGGCCACGCGGTCGCAGCCGACAAAAATCGCCTGCACCCAGCCGTTCTTCATGACGGACGAAGCCATGTTGTCGCAGATCAATGTCACATCGAGGCCCGAAGCGCTGAGTTCATACGAGGTCAGCCTTGCCCCCTGCAGCTGCGGCCGCGTCTCATCACAGAATACATGGAAGTTGTACCCTTTCTTATGGCCGAGGTACATCGGCGCCGTGGCCGTGCCGTATTTGGCCGTGGCGAGCTGGCCGGCGTTGCAGTGCGTCAAAAGACCGTCGCCCTTCTTGACAAGCGTCAGGCCGTATTCGCCGATTTTACTGCAGATCCAGATATCCTCGTCCTTGATTTTGACGGCTTCATCGTGCAACAGCTGCTTGATTTCCGCAATAGACTTGCCCTTGTTCTCCAGAACGACCTTTTCCATGCGCTTAAGCGCCCACGAGAGATTGACAGCCGTCGGGCGCGAGGAATCGAGATAATCCTTGGCTTTGCGGAATTCGGCAAGGAACGTATCGTAATCTTCCGTCTCAATCTCACGTGCCGCCAGATAAATGCCGATGGCCGCGGCATCGCCAATAGCCGGAGCTCCGCGCACAGCCAGTGTATTGATAGCCACCCAGATTTCCTTCTGCGTCTTGAGATGAAGAAGTTCCGTCTTTCCCGGCAGTTTCGTCTGGTCGATGATGACAAGCGCATGTTCGTCATCATCA